>JAKFXB010000006.1 GCA_021731585.1 Alphaproteobacteria bacterium | reverse complement strand
AACGTTTCAACCGTTGACTTCACGAATGGAACTCTTCAAGCGGCTCCAGCCGCTGCCGCGGCTCCTGCCGGTGGGGAAGCACCAGCCGGCGGTGAAGGGGGTGGCGCTGCTCCTGCTGCTGGTGGCGATGCTGGTGGCGGTGATGCTGCTCCTGCTGCTTAAACCTAAATGCAATCACAACTTACTTCATCAGAAAAAAACGGCTCAACTAGGGGCCGCTTTTTTTGTAGGGAATGGTTTTAAACAATGCTAAACTTAGAACAGAGTAGATTAAGAGAAGGTTATCATGCAAAAAAATAGGATTCAAAGGGGAGTTCTTCCTCCCTTATTTGATCGGATTATTCAACAAAAGATAGATCAAGTGATAGGTAAGCAGCTTTTGGATGCTAAGGGACTCCAAGAGTCAATTATTAAAGAATTGTCTTTGATGCTAAATACACGGTGTACGGTTAGAAAAGTAATTTATGATAATCATATTGATGAAATTCCCCTTTTTGGTTTGCCGGATTTTTTTGGGCTTGAAGATTTTAGTAATTTTGATCCTTCAAATCAGCAAACCTGGCCAAAAACCGCTCGGGTTATCGCCACAGCCATTCAAGCCGCCGAGCCGCGCCTTCAAAACATTCATGTTAAAATTAAAGCTTATAATATCTCCCTTCAATCTTTAGAAGTGGCAGTTTCTGCTTTGTTAAGAGAAACAAATCTCTTAAAGGAGATTCACTTTTCTTTGGAGCTTTTTCGTAATTCGCAAGGATTTGGTCAGGTGGCAGCTTAAAAAATAGGATCCTTTCCAAAAGCGAGAGTTCGTTCAATTCCTTGAAGATCGTTCAAAATAAATAAACACTGAAAACCTTGCTCTTGAAAGAGAGAAATTACAGAATCACTTTGTCCTATGCCAATTTCAAGAACAACCAGGCCTCCGGAAGCCAATCGATGCGGAATGGTTTTTACAAGCAGTACATAACAATCAAGTCCTTCTTCACCTCCAAAAAGTGCTTGAGGGGGATCGTAATTTAAGACGGCTTTTTCTAAAGTTTCTTTCTCCTGCAAAGGGATATAGGGAGGGTTGCTGACAATAATGTCAAATTCTCCGCGAATCTCTTCTCCCCAATTGGAAATTTGAAAGCAAGCGCGTGAAAGAACCCCATTAAGTTCAGCATTTTGTTTGGCCATAGAGAGAGCTTTTTCTTCAATATCGACCCCAACGCCAGAGGCATTTTTGAGTTCATGCAATAAGGAGATCAAAAGACACCCGGATCCTGTTCCTAAATCCAAGAGGCGCCACGGCTCTTTGGTGCGAGGACCAATCCATTTTAAAATGGCCTCGATGATGAGTTCTGATTCGGGGCGCGGATCAAGGGTATGTTCATTAAGTTGAAAAGGAAGGCTCCAAAACTCTCGCATGCCTTTAATGCGTGAAAGGGGCTCTCCCTTAAGGCGGCGAGCCAGCCAATCCTGAATAGTCTCCTCTTCTGATAGAGTTGGGTTATAGGATGGATTTAAGGTTACAAATGCTCCGTCACGATTGATGGCGGCTCCTAACAACCATTTAGCCTCCTGAGAGGCTTCTTGGAAGCCAGCCTGGATCATTGCTTCTTCGATCTCTTTTCGCCACTCAGCGAGCGTCATAGGGGGCCAGTGTTTTGTGGGGATAATGGCACTCTTCCCGAACAGGACAGGTGGGGCAAAGTGGCCTGCGTGCCTTACAAATATAGCGTCCATGGAGAACAAGCCAATGGTGAGCCTTTAAAAGCCACTGGGGCGGGATTCGTTTCATGAGCTGTTTTTCAACTTCAAGCGGCGTTTTGCCGTGGGCGAGCCCCGTTCGATTTGAAACGCGGAAGATGTGGGTATCCACAGCAATTACCGGTTCTTGAAAGGCCGCATTCAAGACCACGTTGGCGGTTTTACGCCCCACGCCGGGCAAGGATTCAAGATCTTCTCTTTTATCAGGAACAATCCCATTAAATTGGCTAACAAGCTTTTGACAAAGTCCCATTAAATTCCGGGCCTTAGCATTGTAAAGACCAATGGTGTTAATATATTTTTTAAGACCATTTTCTCCTAAAGCGAGCATTTTTTCAGGTGTATCTGCCACCTTGAAAAGCTGGGTAGTGGCCTTATTGACTCCTTTGTCTGTGGCTTGAGCCGATAAAACAACGGCAACTAGAAGAGTAAATGAATTTATTGAGTAGAGCTCTCCCTTAGGATCAGGGTTTTGAGCTGATAACTTTTTAAAAAATTGCTCAATTTCCATAGAAGTCATCAGGGACGTCATTGGCAAAAACCTAACACATGATCGATAGTGTAGAGACCCGGCGCCTTGCCCTTAAGCCACAGAGCTCCCTTAATAGCGCCTTGAGAAAAGAGGGAAGGGTGAAGGGCGCGATGCTCTAGGGTAATCATGTCTTTTTCTCCAGCAAAGATGACAGAGTGATCTCCCACAACACTTCCACCCCTTAAGACGGCACATTCAATGGTACGAGAAGGGCGCGGGGATTGGGAAGAGTAGGGGGGAGCGTTATGGTTTAAATTCATGTCTTCAGCAAGGGCTTTTGCAAGAGAAAGAGCGGTTCCTGAGGGAGCATCGGTTTTATGACGATGGTGCATTTCAAGAAGACTAACATCATAACTAGAGCCAAGAGCTTTTGAGGCTATTGTTATGAGTTGTTTCAAAAGGGCGATTCCAAAACTGGTATTGGGAGCTAGCAAGATAGGAATTTGGAAGGCGGCCTTTTTTAAAGTATCCTGCTGTGTATTGCTCAAGCCTGTTATACAAACCACATAAGGTTTTTCCTGTTGAAGAGCTTCTAAAAGATGGAGTTCCAGCCCCTCAGGATGGCTAAAATCAATAATGACTTGAGCACCTATAAAAGCTTTTTTCGGGGAATCGGTAATGGAAAGATTTATAGGAGGCGTCCCAATGAAAGTTCCTGCATCAGAGCCTACAAAAGGATTGCCTGGTCGCGTTAAAACGCCCACAATTTCAACATCGGCGTGCTCTGTGATTTCTTTGAGGGTTAATTGACCCATCCGTCCTGTTACACCTGCAAGCGCTATATTAAGCATTTTTTTTCCCCATTTTTAATTCCACTTTAAGGGCCCCTAGAGGATCATACTTGGCTAGTTTTAAGGAAGGAATAGGGATATTATGATACTGGACAAAAGTGGGATCGGGCAACCGGAGGACTTCATCTAACTCGCAAATTTCAACCACAAGGTTTAAGGGCGATTTGTTCTGAGAAGGGAAGGGATAAATGCCAACACCGCGCACTTCAAGAAGACCTTTTAAGGCGTCAGGAGAAGAGACATGGAGCTCTCCCTTTTCAAGGGTAAGACATGTTTGATCATCGGCCACAAGATAGGCTCCACGATCGATAAGCTGCAAAGCCAGAGATGATTTTCCCATCCCCGGTTTTCCCGTAAGAAGGACTGCTTTTCCTTGTATTTCTATGGCGGTGCCGTGGAGAGTTAAAAGTGTCATAAAGCGCCTTTAATAAATTTGGCGGCAAAGAAGCCATCGGTATTATTTTGGAGAGGAGAAAGACTTAAAAAGGGTGCTTCCTGAAGGCCACAATTGACCAGGGTAAAGTCTGGATTGTCCTTTAAAAAAGTTTGAGCGATATCTTCATTTTCCTCACAGAAGAAGGAGCAGGTAGCATACACAAGGCTGCCTCCAGGCTTTACCAGGGCTGCAGCCCCATTAATAAGACTTTTTTGAAGAGCTGTCAGCTCAGCAATATCTTGAGAAGTAATGTTCCACTTTTGATCGGGATTGCGCCGCCAGGTGCCACTGCCCGAACAAGGAGCATCTACCAAGACATGATCAAAGCGTTCTTTTTGCCGTTTCAGCCATTTGTCTGTTATGCTTGAAATTTCGCGCAGCTCTACATTGCAAACTCCTGCCCGCTTCAGGCGCTCCTTAGTACGCTTGAGGCGCCAGGCGGCCGTATCTGTTGCGACAACGCGCCCCTTGTTGTTGAGAAGCGCTGCAAGAGCCAAAGTTTTCCCGCCTGCGCCTGCACATAGATCCAAGACGCTTTGACCGAGTTGAATCTCCAAGAGCTGGGCAACCATTTGAGAGCCTTCATCTTGAACTTCAACAAGCCCCTCTTGGAAGGCCTTTGTTTGGGTAATGTTTTCACGGCTCTTGATACGCAAACCCCAAGGAGAATAGGGGGTTATTTCAGCATCGAGTCCGGTGCTGTTCAAATTCTTTAAGGCTGCCTCACGGGTCGTTTTTAAAAGGTTAACCCGTAAATCTAAGGGTGCTTGCTTTAAAAAGGAGCGAGCTTCAGCCTGTAGATTATCTCCAAAACGGCGTTTTAAGAAAGGAAAAAGGGACTCGGGATACTCCCCCTCAACCCAAGGAGGAAGCTTATCAAGTTTTGGCAGGACTTCAAAAATGGAGCGCTCTTTATCGGACAGTCTTTCTGGAGCATATTTTTCCCCAGAAAATAAGATGCCAAATTTTTCTCGGGGCATTTTTTCAAAGAGCCAAAGATAAGAGAGAAGACGAATACGTGCCGCTTCAAAAGGGGCCATTAAAAGGGGAGAAAGACCTCGTTCCAAGGCCCACCAATCACAAGAGGCTCTATGGCGTATAATAGCGTAAACGAGAGCTGAAATCGATTGACGATCTTTGGAGCCAATGTAGCGGCGGGTTTTAAAATAGGTATGGCTCAGTTGATCAAGCGGTTTTTTCTCAGCTCCATGGAGCGTCAAAATTTCAATGACGCTTTGAAGGCGGGCGGCATCCTTCATGGGTGAAATCCTATAGCGATCACATATATTTCTGCTGAATCTGCTCGACTTGCCGGTGGTTTAAAATGGGCCACTTTTTTAAAATATTTTTTCATTAATGTTAAAATTTCCTTCTCAGCTCCGCCACGTAAGACTTTTATCACGAGAGAGCCGTCCATTTCTAACACTTCTTGAGCAAAAAGATAGGCTTCTTCTGCAAGGGCCATAATGCGTAAATGGTCCGTTTGTGTATGGCCTGTGCTGGAGGCAGCCATATCGCTTAACACCACGTTGACAGGGCCCCCTAAAGCTTCTTTTAGGGCGTTGAGGACCGTAGGATCCGTAAAGTCTCCACAAATGAAATGAACATCCTTAAGCGGCTCCATGGGATTCAAATCAATGGCAATAACTTTTCCTTGAGAGCCAACCCGTTCGAGGGCCACTTGACACCATCCCCCGGGAGTTGCCCCAAGGTCAACCACATGAGCACCCGGCTTCAAGATTTTAAATTTATCATCAATTTCCCGCAGTTTATAAGCGGCTCGGGAGCGATAATTCGCCTTTTTAGCTTTTTGTACATAAGGGTCGTTCAATTGCCGTGTCAGCCATCTTTGGGAAGATATTTTTCTCCCTCGCGCTGTTTTAAGGCGCACAGAAAGAGGGCGACCTGAGGTGTTTTTATTTTTCATGGGGATATCAAGTCCAAAAGGATTCCTTCTCGCACGCCACGATCTGCCACGCGTACAGGATTTATTGGAAAGACATCATAGATGCCTTGAAAAATGGCCATGCCCCCCAGAACGAGTTCAGAGCGCATGGGGCCAATGCAGGGGTGAATCAATCGCTCTTCAACGCTCATGGAAAAAAGTGAGGAAATGGTTTTATTGATCATCTCTGGAGTTAACAATTGGCCACTCACCCGCGTTCTATCATAGCGCTCAAGTTTCATGTGAATGGCTGAAATCGTTGTCACAGTTCCGCTCGTTCCAATTAGCTGAACATTATTCTTGCGCATCTGGGGATAGATATGGGTTTTGTCGGAAAAACTTTTGGCTTCTTTTGCAACTAATTTTCGAATTTTTTGAAGGGAAGCCAAAGGCACTTTATTAAATCGCGTCATCTCAGCAACGGTCACCACGCCAAGGGGAAGAGACATACACTCAATGATTTCAGGATGTTTTTGAGAGAAAAGTTCCATCCACATAATTTCTGTGCTGCCGCCTCCAATATCAAAAGCAATCGCATACTTAGTGCTGGAATCTAAAAGATCGGCACAAGCAAGAATGGCAAGCCGTGCCTCTTCCGCAGGAGAGATGACCTCTAATTGAATACCCGTTTGAGAACGAATCATGTCAAGAAATGCTTGACGGTTCGATGCCTGACGACAGGTGGCTGTGGCAATATAACGTCCTCGGGCAATAGAGTAGGCTTTAAGCTTTTCAGCGCAAATTTTAAGGGCAGATAGGGCTCTACGCGCAGCTTCCTTCGAGATATGTCCTTTTGTCGCTAGCTCATCACCCAGACGAACCACCTTAACAAAAGAATCAATAACTTTGGGGCCATTTGGCGTGATTTCCGCAATTAAAAGACGACAGGTATTTGTTCCCAAGTCAAGAGAAGCAATGTACTCTTGGGGAGTTGAGGTAACGTCATCTTTTAAAAGATCTTCATCCATAGCTCTACACTAAAGCGAGTTCTTCTTAGGGGCAACTTTTATATTGTGGAGAGAGGGTGATACCCCGCAGATTTAAAGTGGGATTCGATCTTAATAATTATCCATGAGATCCTGAGCCCCACTCGTTTGACTCGGGGTCTCAGGATGACAACTATTTGTATTTATTGGAAAAATATCATACTGAGAAGCCACAACGTGGCGAGCTCAGAATCTCTTCAATAACATAGCTGGTCTAGGATATGTCGACATTTACCTCTCCCCTTGTGTGGAGAGGTGAAAGTGTTTGATTCTCTTACACATTTTTTTAATAACGGAGAGATAAATGTCGACACGTCCTAACGCAAAATGTGAATTCGCTCTTGAAAGTGAGTGAAAAGTTATTATATGTATAGCTAGTTGTTAATATTTTTTTAGGATTATTTATTATGCGGAAAATTGTTGGTTATTTTATTTTATTTGTAAGTGGTGCTTTGAATCTTTGTGGTGCAAATTCACAAGCAAAAGATCTCGCTATTTATTTTGATGTTGAGGAACAGCCTAAAGCAAGATTTTATAGGGATGTGATGCAAGGTCAGCATCAAGTGTGAGAGGTAGGACTGCGGCAAAAAGGCCAGCGTTTTCCCGTCGTAAAGGCCGTTAAATATAGATGGATTCCGCGGTTTAACCGCGGAACGTCACCCTCTCTTTTGATGACGCCCCGTGGCCCCTCCACGGGGTTTTTTGTAAGGCCTCTTGAAGTTTTTTAGGTATAGGATAAGATTTTAATCAATCTACTGGGGAATTAACTATGAAAACAAAGGCTTTAGGGTGCCTATAAATAAATGTGTGGGGATTGGCTTGCGCCTTCCCCACTATCAATATGTTTTAGACAACGCCCCTTCTATAGGTTGGTTTGAAGTTCACCCTGAAAATTTCTTTATGAAGGGAGATCCTGCCCTTCAACGATTAGAGCGAATCTGTGAAAAGTATCCTTTAAGTCTTCACGGGGTTGGTCTTTCCTTAGGATCGGCGGAGAGAATTGATCGGGATCATTTAAAACAATTCAAAACTCTGATAGAGCGGTTTTCTCCTTTTTTAGTTTCCGAGCATCTCTCCTGGTCCCGGATTAAAGGACAATATTTACCTGATCTTTTGCCAGTTCCCTATACGGATGAAGCTTTGGAAATTTTTTCAAATCATATTGATGAAGCCCAAAGCTTTTTAGGGCGAGAGATTTTGATTGAAAATCCTTCCTCCTATCTTGAATACATCGTGTCAACTATGACAGAGCCTGAGTTTTTAAATGCTCTTTGTCAAAAAACAGGCGCCAAGCTTTTGTTGGATATTAATAATATCTATGTCTCTTCCGTAAACCATGGATGGGATCCCTCCTTTTATCTCAAAAACATTTCACCTTCCCTTGTTGGTGAAATTCACCTGGCGGGTCATAGCCAAAAAACTTTTGAAGATGGCTCTTCCCTTTTAATCGACACCCATTCTTCCCACGTGTGTGAAAAGGTATGGGCCCTTTATGCTGAAGCTCTTCAATTGGGGATGGGGGCGCCAACGCTTATTGAATGGGATGCGGATATTCCAGACTTTGAGGTATTGATGGGAGAGGCTCGGCTTGCTGAAATCGAGATGCAAAAATGTTGACAATAGGCATACAAAAGGCTAACATATGACAATGGAGTACACTTATAACTTTGATCCTCAAAAGAATAAAAAACTTATAGAACTTCGAGGGATTAGTTTTGAGGAGATCATTGCCATTTTAGAAAGCAAAGGTCCTCTCGACATTATTAAACATTATAATACCACAAAGTATTCCCATCAAAAGATGTATGTGATTGATGTTAATGATTATGTTTATTTGGTACCCTTTGTAGAAAAGGAAAACACAATATTTTTGAAAACAGCTTTTCCCCATCAAAAAGCAACAAAAAAATATCTGCATAAGTGAGGTAAGTGATTATGACAAAGAGAAAGAAAGATATTTTTCATCTAGATGACGTTGAAAAGGAATTATCCGATTCCTTTGATCGAGGTGAATGGGAAAGTATAGAAAATTTGGAAGAAGAAATACAAAAAACGCGCCAAGCCGCTTCTCAATACTTTCGTAAAAATGCAAGAATTAACGTTCGCATTTCATCCAGTGATCTAGAGAGACTAAAGCAGATGGCGGCTTATGAAGGACTACCCTATCAGACCCTTATTGCCAGCATATTACACAAATATTCAGCTGGACACCTTAATTTATGATTTGCTTGTGCTAAAGCTCTATTCTCTCCAAAAGGCTTTTTTAGAAACCTATGAAGGAACAAGGTCATTTAAAGACTTTGTTAAAATAAATGCTGTTTCTCCTGAGAACCGCTTTTCAGTTTATAAGGGAAATGTGGAGGGCGCATTTCGGAAAGCCCTTGAGGGGACGTATCCTTTTACCTGGAAGTTGATCGGTCAAAACTGTGCTGATAGCGCGGCCTATGCTTTTATTCGTGCTCAAAAGTCTTATCCGCAAGAGGGAACACTTTTAAATTGGGGAAGAGACTTTCCCGAATTTTTGGAAGCTTTTGAAGCGACAAAGACTCTCTCTTATCTCTCGCATTTTGCAAAACTAGAATATATCACTGGGGAGTCCTTGTACGCTGAAGAGAAAACTCCTTTGATAGCGGAAGATTTAAAAAACATACCTCCTCATCTCTATGAAAGGCTTGTTTTTATCGCTCATCCGTCACTTTTTCTTTTCAGCTCACCCTATCCCTTAGATCAGGTCTTAGAAGTTGTTGAGGAAAAAGTGCCATCGGTGGTTCTTGAGCATAGGGGCTCTTATGCCTTAATCATCAGGCAAGAAGGGCAGGTAAATACTTATTGGCTGTCTGAAGCTGAATTCACTTTTTTTTCCTTTGTTTCAAAGGGGATTCCTTTGGGGGAAGTTTTGGAAAAAATAGGGGAGAGAAAGTTTGACTTTCAGGAAATCCTTTCCTTTTCTCTTAAAAATGGAGTATTTTCAGATTATATGTTCTTAGCAGAATAACAAAAAGGACTTTAGAATGGCGCTTTCCAAAACACTTCTTCGCTCTCGCTGGATTAAGGGATATTTAAATCTTCTTTTCTTTTTAGAAAAGTTTATAGGTCCTCTTTTTTTTCTATCTGTTCGTTTATGGATTGCCCGCATTTTTTGGGATTCCGGTCTTTGCAAAATCCAAAGTTGGCCCACCACGCTGATGCTTTTCAAAAATGAATATAAGGTGCCGGCTCTCCCTCCAACGCTTGCTGCTTACTTTGCGACTCTTATTGAGCTTACCTGCCCTGTTCTGATTGTTATTGGCTTTGCTTCCCGCCTTGCAGCCATTCCTATGTTGATTATGACTCTAGTGATTCAATGTACGTATTTATGCGTGAATGAACATATCTATTGGGGGATGCTTTTAGGGTTAATTATTTGTTATGGGCCCGGGAGCATATCTTGTGACTTTTTTATACGAAAATGGCTGTTAGGGAGCAACTCTTCCTGGAAGAGTTTTTAGAGGGTTAATGAGGATTGTCGGGGGTCGATTTCGTGGAAAAAAGCTGACAAATCCTACTCACCAAGGGACGCGTCCTACCTCTGATCGAGCGCGGGAAACTCTCTTTAATATTCTCCTTCATAATCCCCATTTGGGATCACAAGCCCTTTTAGGAAAGAGGGTTTTAGATGTGTTCGCAGGAACAGGCGCTTTGGGATTGGAGGCTCTCTCCCGCGGCGCTGAGACCGTTTCTTTTATCGAGAATGATCTCAGCGCCATTAAGGTGTTGCGTGAAAATCTAAAAACCTTTGATTTACCGGCTTTACAGATTTTTGAAGAGGACGCCACTCACTTGTCCCGCTCGCCCATGGCTCCTTTTGATCTCATTTTCCTGGATCCGCCCTATCATCAAAATCTTTTGCTACCCAGCCTCGAAAACCTTTATCACAAAGGATGGCTTGGAGAAGGCGCTATTGTTGTCATGGAGATGGCAAAGAATGAGAATATTATTATCCCTTCTTTCCTGACGTTGATTCTTGAAAGAACTTCTGGAGCAGCGAAGCTGTTGTTTTGCCGCTGTGAAAAGTGAGAGATCTCCCCAGGGCAATTGTGTCACAGCTTGTGACCCATTTTCTAGATCTGGATATTCTAAAGCAAAGCCAGTAAACTCAAGGCTGACAGGAAACCCCCTTGCTCTTCAAAATAACATGTGCCAGGATGAGGGCATCTCTTAATACAACATTAAGAGACATGATTTATAAGGAGAAGAAGAATGGATATTCTTTCAACGCTTAAAACAAAATCCTCAGCTTTACGGGAGATTCTACTTACATTGGGAGGGGTGGCCCTTCTTTTTGCAGCCTCTCAAATTGAAATTCCATTAAAACCTGTGCCCATTAATCTTCAAACGGTGGCTGTGATGTTGATGGGGCTTACCTATACGCCCCGTCGGGCTCTTGAGTCCCACTTGATTTGGCTAGGACTGGCTGCCGCAGGAGCGCCGGTGCTTTCAGGGTTTGCCGGGGGATTATCTTATTTTGCAGGACCTACTCTTGGTTATCTTCTAGGCTTTGTCGTATCTTCCTATCTTATGGCGACTCTCAAGGAAAAGCTCTCTCTAAGCTCTTGGAAATCTGATGTGATGCTCTGTCTTATAGGGACTCTTGTGGTTTTCACCTTTGGGGTTGGATGGCTTTCTCAGCTGATTGGTTTCTCAAACGCCTTGATGCATGGCTTACTTCCTTTCATCTTTCCAGGGATTATTAAAGCTGGCCTTTTGTGTACAGCTTTACAAATTGTGCGTTATTATCGCCAGAGATGAAATTTTTCTTTCGTCCTCACCACTTCCTTTGTACCCTTGGGTTTGAAGGGAAGGGGTATTCTCCGGACTTTGTCAAAAACTATACTCATGTGAAGGAGGCTCTTCAAAACAATGAAGAGCTTCCCATTCACGTTATCCCTCACTTGGATTCTGTGTGCGGCGGGTGTCCCCATAATCAAGGCGGCGTTTGTGATACGGAAGAAAAAATCCGCGCTCTTGATAATCGTCATTCCCAGGTCTTAGAGCTTGCGCCAGGCGACGTTTTAACATGGGCCGCGGCAAAGCAGCGGATTAAAGAAAACATGACTCTTTCGGCCTTCCATGAGGCGTGCAAGGGGTGTCAGTGGAAGTCTTTAGGCATTTGTGAAAAAGCCCTTAAAACCCATCGGGAGGAGCTGTGAGTAAAGGAAAACTCACCTCAGAAGAGTTACGTTTGTGGCAAAATCAATTAAAAGACGTAAAGCCTTTGTCAAAAGTCAAAAAGGTCTTTGAGGACGAAAAAAAAGAGCTTCCTCCTCCACCTCAGCAGCCTCTAAAAGACCCTCCTTTGAAAAAGACAAAGTCCACGGATATGCTCCAACCCTTTCAACGACGGGAGCTGCGTCAGGTTCAGATTGAGGCGCAATTAGACTTGCATGGGCTGAGTCTCGAAAGAGCTTATGATATCCTTGAACAATTTTTACGAAGGGCTCAAGAAAAGCATTTTAAGACCGTCCTTGTTATTACAGGGAAGGGCTCCTTGAGTGAAGAACATACCCTGCGGCATCAATTACCTCGCTGGCTAGAAGAAACGCCTTTGAAAAGCATGGTTTCCTCCTACCATAATCCTGCCCGACTTCATCATGGTGGGGCAGGGGCGTATTATGTGCGCCTGCGGAAAAAGTAACTTGAGTCAACTTTCCTCAAAATGACCAATTGAACTTCTTTGATCTTTCTAGATGTTTGATACCCTAAAAGGGAGGACGGGGGACTCTATGAATTCTTTTGATGAAAATATTATTGAGGATTTAGAGCATATTTATACTCTTGCCTTAGAAAAAGGAAATTTGGCAGTGGCCTTAAAGGCAAAGGAGTTTTTAATTAAACTTTCGATTCAAAAAAAACTTTCCCTTGCTGATTTAAAAGATGAAGATATTCAACGCCTTATGGGTGAAATTAAGGAGCTTCTTGCAAAGAAAACAAAAAAATGACTATAAAGAAGGGAGATAAAAGGAAAGGAAACAATTCCATGAAATTTGCAGCATTTGCCGCTCTTTTTGCTTTTTTAACCCCTAACATAGGATCAGCAGCCATGACAAATACAATAACAACCGCCTCAGGACTTGTCTATAAAGATGTAAAAGTGGGAGAGGGCGCAGAAGCCAAACCTGGCCTTGAGGTCACTGTTCATTACACAGGAAGGCTTGAGAAAAACGATCAAAAATTTGATAGCTCCGTTGATCGTGGTGAGCCCTTTACTTTTAGCTTAGGTAAAGGTGACGTTATTCGAGGCTGGGATGAAGGTGTAGCTGGCATGAAAGTTGGTGGCGAGCGTCAGCTTATTATTCCTGCAGAGCTAGCTTATGGTGAACGTGGGGCAGGGGGCATTATTCCTCCCAAAGCGACCCTTGTTTTTGACGTTAAGCTTCTTGGGGTTAAGTAGGCTTTGCAAGCGCTTAAGGGCCTTCGCATCTTTGATATGACCCGTGTCTTAGCAGGGCCCTTTTGCACTCAAATTCTTGGCGATCTTGGCGCGGATGTTCTAAAAATTGAATATCCTGTTCATGGGGATATGACCCGCGCCTGGGGCCCTCCTTTTGAGCGCGATCTTAAGGGAGAAGAGACAGGCGAGAGCGCTTATTATTTAAGTTGTAATCGAAATAAGCGATCAGTAGCCCTTGATGTAACGACTTCGGCAGGGCTTGAGATGGCGAAAAAGCTTATCGCTACATCCGATGTGTTCGTCGAGAATTTCAAGGTGGGGTTTCTAGCTGCTCACGGCTTAAGTTATGAAGACGTTAAAAAAATTAAGCCCGACATTATTTATTGTTCTATTACGGGTTTTGGCCAAACAGGGCCTTATGCCCAGCGCCCTGGGTATGATTTTCAAGTTCAAGGTCTTTCCGGTTTAATGAGCCTTATCGGCGAGCCTGAGGGCATTCCCCTGCGGGCAGGAATTTCGATTGGGGATATCGGCACGGGCCTTTATAGCGCTATTGCCATTCTTGCAGCTCTTTATCAGCGAACTCAAACGGGAGAGGGGCAATATATTGACATGGCCCTTTTGGATTCCACCATGGGACTTCTTTCTTTTGCTGCCCAATCTTATCTTTTGGATGGAAAATTGCCTCCGCGTATTGGAAATGGACATCCCAATATCGTGCCCTATGGGCTGTTTGAAGCCCAGGATGGTTACGTTATTATTGCTATTGGCACTGACGCCCAATTTGAAAAGTTTTGTACCTTTGTAAAGGACAAAACTTTTTTTAAAGCCTACCCAACAAACAAGGATCGTGTTCTTCACCGTGCTGAGGTGAACGGAAAAATTCAGGCCCTTATTGAGAAAAAATCCAAAGCCTATTGGATTGAACAGCTTGATAAAATTGGAATTCCCGTAGGCCCTGTAAATTCATTGAAAGAAGCTTTTGAGGACCCTCAAGTGATGGCTCATCAAATTGCAACTCCTCTTGAGGGATTAAAAACGGTAGCTTCGCCTCTGAATCTTTTGAAGTCAAAGCCTACCTATCGCTATCGTCCACCTCATCTGGGAGAGCATACAACTGAGGTATTGCGCGAGATTTTAACTGAGGATGAACTTGAAGAATTGTAAGGAAGAAAGATCGATTTCTGACCTGTTTATAAAAGTTATTTGAGATGCCCAAATTTTATGATAATCTTAGAAAAATCTATAATGGGAGAAAATGAGTCATGAAAAAAATAAATAAACTTGGATTTGGAGCTCTAATCGCGGGGCTTTTGTCTATGGAAAATCAGGGTATTGCGTGTAGTGATGTTTTTATTAACAAACCTGGGTATCATATTGAGGCGAGGACCTTAGATTTTCTTGTTAACCTTGCCTTTGATAATCGGGCGGGGTTTATTGGAGCCAAAAATAAAACGGATGTGGTTCTTGATGCTGATAAAATTCCTGCAGAAAAACTAGCCACCTGGGAAAATAAATACGGCTATTTCGGAAGAGCTGCCTTTAAAGGTAGCAGGATCATTGATGGAATGAATACCCAAGGTCTTTCGGTGGCTATTTTGTATCTGCCCGGTTCAAAATTTCCTGTCTATGATTCGAAAGATCAAAGAAAGGTTTTGAGTATTTATGATATTGCTTCTTTCCTTCTAGGACAAGTTGCTACCGTTGCTGAAGGTGTACATTTGCTGCGTTCTTACCAACTGGTACAGTCAGCTGCTCAAACCGAAAATGGGGTTTTTGTCAAAGATATTCCTATTCATTACGTGATGAGAGATAAAACTGGGGACAGCGCCGTTGTTGAATTTATTGATGGCAAGGTTAAGATTTATGAAAAGGCTGGAGATATTATCACGAATTCTCCTCCCTTTGATTGGCAATTAAAGAATGCTTCTCATTATGATTCTTTGCTTGCGACCAATACAGGTCCTAATGAAGAGTTTAGCAAAACCGTTTATGATTATAATGAAATTTATGATACCGCTGCGCACAAGGGAGAAGCTAATCTCTTAGGAACATTGGGAGATTTTACACCTCCTTCACGTTTTGCACGGGCGCGGGTTTTATTAAACAATTTCCCTGAGCCTTCATCGCGAGATGTGGCTCTTGCTCAAGCTAATGCTTTGAATTCCTCTTTGTCTGTCCCTCCCTTGAAAGGGGCAGCTCTTACACTTTGGAGTACCATCAAAGATTTAGATGAAGGGGTCTATTATACCAATGATATAGTGCGTTTTCAGGGAGATAGATCATTGTTTGCCTATTCGATCATCACTGGTTATACCCCTTATGATTTAAAAAATATGAATTTCACGGTTTCTGATCCTGATTTAGCTCTCTCCGTGCAGCCAACGCCAAGTGATCAAGTTAAGAAGATTCTTTCCGTTGATTCTATTAAACTTACAAGCGCAGGGGAGTAGAGGATAAGAGAAAGTTTTCTTTTCTGCACATCTCCAATTGACAGATGGCGTTAAATCTCTTATTCCCATGAGTAGCTGTGGAGGGATGGCCGAGCGGTCAAAGGCAGCAGACTGTAAATCTGCCGACGTACGTCTACGCAGGTTCGAATCCTGCTCCCTCCACCAGTCAAAGGGTTTCAGGATTGTTTAAGAAAGACTGATTTTCTTGGGTATACGCTGGGGCACTGCTGTCCCTCGTAAATCAAACAAATACAACTACTTAGAAGAGAAACCTTCGAGATTTTTGTTGGGAGAGCTATTAATCAGTTGATCTAAATGTGTTTTCTCAAAGAGAGTTAGACTCAAAATTTGTAAAATTGTGTAGAGTGACAATTTACTCTTCAAACATTTCTTAACAATTGCTACCAGCACATAAACCCCAATCGCAATCCAAATTTGTGTTTTAACAGCGTTATCACTGGTTCCAAAAAAGCTTTAATCCACAGACGCTATTTTATTCACTTAAAAAAAAGTTCCACTTGCCAACGACTTGTGTACAATTTTGCGCTCACAAGAGCGGGTAAGTCAACGTTATTAGAAAAATAAGATGTTTGTTGATTTATTCATCATAGAATTTCAAAAAAATATCTACACACTTCTCTTGCTTCTTTTTTAATCCAAATACCTAAATCTACACGTTCGCATCAGTCCCATGATTCACTCGTATTCCTGTGTTTCAACTCCGTGAATAGGTATTTCTTCTTAAGAAGGGAGGAGATTGACTCTCCTCCATCTTCTCTTAATGTATTTGATCTTTAATTTTATCATAAAACCACTCAATTAAAGTTCCATTCCATTTTCTCGTACTCTGAAAATCATACCAGATATTTCGATCTAAGTCTGTTTCTGTTCCAAAGATTTCAGATTCAGCATCAGGATAAATATCGATAATACCTGTTGCTAAATCACTATAAAAACGTTCATTGAAGTAAAATTCATCTTTTTGAGCCAAACCTGCGTAAGGAGAGCGGAGAGCTTTTTCTCCTGAACTCATCAAAGAAGGAGGCTTCATTTTGTTATTTATCGGAAATCTACTTAAAGTACGATCAATAAAACGATCTTTAAGAATGCCGAGAAGATCTTGTTTCGTAACGGAAATTTGTGTTAATTGGGTTCGACATGAAAAAATTTCATGTTCATGAAGCAAATTAAACGCAGCTCTAAAGGCCTTCTTCTTCTCCGCTTCCTCAAAAATTCCTGAATGCTTGATTAGGGTATAAAATTGAGCAGCCATTTCTTGCACAAGTTGTGATAATCTAGAGTACGTGTGCTTAGAAACTTTTACTTCCGGATCAGGATCTAAAATCTCATTATGATGACCTTGATCATGGATAAATAACTCTATAGGTCGCTTATAGATGCCGCCGTGTGCCAAGGTTAAGCCATCTGTTAAGCCATAAAGGATGATGCCTTTACTTAAAGCATAAAGGTAGGTCTCTTCTGAAAAAATCGCCTTATCTCCCCTTAAAACCATCGGCGTAAAATAACGAGAAATAAGCGCATAATTCTCACTAAACTTTCTTGGAAATATTTCAGAAATTTTTTCTGATTGTTCTTTTGATAGCTTATTTTGTTGATTCATGCCTAAGACATAATACCCACTTCTTTTAGAGAGTATTGTATCATACATCCCATATTTTGTAGGATATTGAAAATCTTGATTAAAAAGCTCTGGTGATAAAAGAAGACTTGCAGCTTCTGCAGCTTCAATAATGTCTTGATTTACCGGATCTACTTTTTGAGTCACTTGCTGCAGCCATGACAACGCCCCGAGAATGACATTATAACCAAAGTCATCTGAATCCTCACCTGCTTGGTTTTCTAAATAGGTTAAAGCTCTGGTAAAGCGAGGGTCGTTTGTTCCTTGGGCGCATTGAACCGTATAATTATAAATTTCTCCAATGTGTTCTTTAATTTTAGCAGGAGTTGAGGAATGCGCATCGATCAATTCTTCAGCCGTCTCTCCCATACCATAGACTGGCTCCCAAAAAAATAAAGAACAAGCAATGATAAGATATAATTTTTTTGAATAATTTTTCATAAAAAACTCCAATAAGAAATACATATTGCTTTTTTATATAATATATATTTAAAAAAAGCAATATGATTTGTGAACAAAATTTAAAACTCTAGTAAAAAGTGGCGGTGCAAGCCTGCAACCTCTTCCTTACAGACCTGCCATCTCTCCTGCTGATCAATTGGTAGTAGGATCATTGGGTGTTCAGTATATGTATACCAAAGAATTTCAAATCCAGCTTGTTTATGGTGGACTTGGACTCAACCCCAGGCTTAAAAACTTTAGTTCGAGTGTTTTATAAGGAACCTCTTCGAGGTTAATTTGTTGATCTTAGCTTTACCTACAAGTTCTAATTTAAGTCCTAAGACCATAATGAGGTTAATTAAAGGACAATCGGCTCCGCATGACGCAAAACGGCTTCAGCTTCTGGGGTATATTTTTCCATTTCTCCATGAAGAATAAGTCCTCGGGCGAGACGGGGTTCTCCACCAGTGTTTTTACGTCCTTGGATAATGACCCGTCTCGCAGGTTTGTTCGCCGTAGGCCATAAGGGATAAATGACAAGGTCTCCTACCTTTGTGCCAAGGTGGGCGCAAATTTCTGAGAGGCGTTCAGTTCGGTGAATCATGGTAAAAATACCTTTTGGCTTAAGAAACTTAAGGCAACACTTGATCCATGTCCCTAAATCCACGGTTTCAGTATTCGCTTGAGCGCGTCCGAGGACGGGTGATATCTTGACCCTCTTTTCTTCAAAATAAGGAGGGTTTGTCATGACATGGTCAAAGGAATTCTCGACGACAAGGGGAGGGGGCGATTCAAGATCTCCTTTAAGTATTTTTACACGATTCTCAAGATTGTTTTCGCGAATATTGGTTTGGGCCATCTCGACGAGATCAGGCTGAATTTCGAGACCTATGATTTCAGCATTAGGGCAACGAACAGCCAATGAAATGCAGGAAATTCCACCGCCAGAGCCTACATCAAGGATGCGATCTTGGGATTTAGGATGAATAGAAGCTGCTAAAAAAATGGGATCAATACCGGCTCTATAGCCTTCCGACGGTTGAACAAGTTTAATACGGCCGCCTAAAAAATTATCTAAAGTTTCATTCAAGACAAATTACCAAATTAAGTGTTAACAAGGACTTAATTGTATATATAAAAGAGGGAAGATTTCCAGAGCTTTCTTTCGTAAATGATGAAAAAATATCGTAAATTTAGGCTGAAGTTGATTTATCCTTAAGTTATAAGAATAAACTAGTCCTCTTCTGAAGGAGTATTTTTAGCTTTTATGGTCTTAAGAAGGGACTCAATGCGGGAGGCTTCATCAAAGGAAAGATCGGCCTGGAAGAAGAGGCGAGGGGTAATGCGGGTTTTTAGTTTATGAGCCACTTCTTTTCTGAAATATTTCGACTTATCCTTAAGGGCCGCAAGAATTTCAGGAACATGTAAGCCTCCTAAAGGTACGACAAAGACTGTCGCATTTTGCAGGTCAGGGCTAACCCGAACTTCCGTGACCGTAATGGAAGAGCGATCAAGAAGGGGATCGCCAGAGTGTCTGAGAAAAAGAGTCTCGGCTAAAATATGACGGATTTCTTCACCAACGCGCAATTGGCGTTGGCTGGGACTTACTTTTTTTGTCATTAATCCAGTTTCCGTGAAATTTCTTCAATCTCAAAGCATTCGATGATGTCATTTTCTTTGATATCGTTATAATTTTCGAAGGCCATACCACATTCATAACCTTCGCGTACCTCTTTAACTTCGTCTTTAAAGCGTTTAAGGGTTTTAAGGCTTCCTTCATGGATCACGATATTGTCCCGCAGGAGGCGGACTTTGGCGCCACGCTTCACAATGCCTTCGGTAACCATGCAACCTGCAATTTTGCCTACTTTTGAAATAGTAAATATATTACGAATGGTTGCTTTTCCAAGATATTTTTCACGTAAGGTGGGAGCTAATAATCCTTCAAGAGAGGCTTTAATGTCATCCACAACGTCGTAAATAATTGAATAATAACGAATATCAACGCCGTCCCGACGGGCTGTCTCCCGAGCTTGAGGATTAGCACGAACATTAAACCCAATAATCAGTGCTTGTGAGGCTTTTGCAAGGGTAACATCGCTTTCCGTAATTTCACCCACGGCTTGATGGAGAACATTAACTTTGACTTCATCCGTAGAAAGTTTGGCTAAACTCCCGCAAATGGCTTCCATAGAGCCTTGGACGTCGGATTTGATGATAAGAGGGAGCGCACGCATATCACCTTCTTCCGTGATTTTCGAGAACATTTGCTCCATAGTGCCGCGAGCTGAGAGAGCTGATTTTGTCTCTCGGGCCCGGCGTTGCCGAAATTCGGAAATTTCACGCGCTTGATTTTCATTTTCTACAACAACGAAATCATCTCCGGCCATAGGAGCGCCATTGAATCCCAAGACTTCGATAGGAACTGATGGTCCCGCAGAGTCAATTTGGTTACCCCGATCATCAAGAAGGGCTCGGACTTTACCATATTCAGCTCCTGCAACGAAAAGATCTCCCACCTTTAGGGTTCCTTTTTGCACAAGAACGGTGGAAACAACGCCGCGACCGCGCTCTAGCTTAGACTCGATCACAGTTCCTTCAGCAGTTCTGGCAGGGTTGGCTTTAAGTTCTAAAATTTCCGCCTGAAGGAGAATGGTTTCTTCAAGTTTATCAAGGTTAAGGCCTGTTTTTGCAGAAACCTCCACATCTAAAATATCACCGCCCACTTTTTCAAGAAAAATTTCATGCTGCATGAGCATATTTCGAACATGTTCAGGGTTAGCTTCAGGTTTATCCATTTTATTGATAGCAATGATAATAGGAACTTTTGCAGCTTTTGCATGACGTATGGCTTCGATCGTTTGATCCTTAACGCCATCATCGGCAGCAACGACAAGAACAACGATATCCGTGACATGCGCTCCTCGCGCCCGCATTTCCGTGAAAGCTGCATGGCCTGGAGTATCGATAAAGGTAATTTTATCTCCTGACTTCATCGTGACTTGATAAGCCCCAATATGTTGAGTAATTCCGCCGGCTTCTCCAGCGACAACGTCAGTTTTTCTTAAAGCATCTAGAAGAGAGGTTTTTCCATGGTCAACATGGCCCATAACCGTAACGACCGGAGCACGTGGTTTTAAAAGAGTTGTATCGTCATCAGTAATATGCAGACCCATTTCAATATCTGCTTCCGAAACGCGCTTAACTTGATGGCCAAATTCTGTAGCAATGAGTTCAGCTGTGTCCGCATCAATAGATTGGGTAATTGTGGCCATAACTCCCATATTCATGAGAGCTTTGATAACATCTGCGCCGCGTTCAGCAAGACGACTTGCCAAGTCTTGAACAGTTATGACTTCGGGGATAATAACTTCACGAACAACTTTTTGCTTGGGAACGTCAAGGCCTGCTAATTTTCGTTTTTCACGAAAGCGACGCATAGATGCAAGGCTGCGCGTTGGCTTGTCGTCATCGCTACGGAGTGCTTGAACAACCGTAAGTTTACCTCCACGGCGACGTGGTTCCATTCTTTTAACAGCAGGAACCTTGGCTTTGACCTCGCCCTTGCTGCGTCGAGCAGAATCGTCTTCCTCTTCATAAGAAGAATAGACGGTCTTTTTTCTAGGTTGTTGCTCTGTAGAAGGTAGAGACTCTTCTATAGAAGGACTTGTAGAGATTTCTTCAACAACTTTCTTCTCAGAAGGTTTAACTTGCTCTTCCTCAAGTTTAACTTGTTCCGCTTTTTTTGAAGCCTCTGCTTGGGCGCGAAGGGATTCTTCAGCTTGAGTACGCATGGCGCCGTGCAAAGCATTGAGGCGTTCTTGAATTTGCTGTTGCGTTAACCCTGAGCTTCCTAAAGTCTTATCTTCGGTCTCTCCCTTTTTGCCCCCGTTACCTTGATTTGGGAGAATGACACGCTTTCTTTTAACTTCAACAGTGACTGTTTTTGAGCGACCATGAGCAAAACTTTGACGCACGTGTCCCCCTTCAGCTCCCTTTTTTAGAGTGAGCGTCTTTGGTGAAAGAGTAAGTGGCTTTTCAGTGCCTTTTGTTGCGTCTTTATCCGTCATCGTAACTAACTTTCAGTTGATTCTTTCTCTGCTTCAAACCAATGGGCACGAGCAGCCATAATAATTTCTTGAGCCTTTTCCTCCGTCAGACGAGCTTCTGGAAGAAGTTCAAGGAGCTCATCAGCAGCCAGATCAGCAAGATCATCAAGGGTTTTGATATTCTTTTCGCCCAAGGTAACAAGAGCTTCTAAGTCTAATCCTTCTAAGGATGTCAAATCTTTAGCAAGTTTGAGCTCCTTTATACGTTTTGTCAAATGCTGTTCTTGAGCTTCAAGGTACGTTTTCGCGCGGCTCTGAAGTTCAGTTGCCAAGTCAACGTCAAAACCTTCGATTGAAGAAAGCTCTTTAAGGTCAATATAGGCAACTTCTTCAATTTTCGCGAACCCTTCAGCAATAAGAAGGTGAGCAATCATTTCATCAACGTCCAATGCTTCCACAAATGTTTTTGAGCGAAGGTTGACTTCTTCCGTACGTCTTTCCGATTCTTGAGCTTCTGTCAGGATATCAATCTTCCATCCAGAAAGAATGGAGGCGAGGCGAACATTTTGTCCACGCCGCCCAATGGCAAGGCTTAATTGCTCATCAGGAACGACCACATCAATACGTTGACTGGCTTCATCAACAACAACTTTAGCTACTTCTGCCGGGGCGAGAGCGTTGACGATAAATGTTGCTGGATTTGCTGACCAAGGGATAATATCAATTTTTTCCCCTTGAAGTTCTGAAACAACAGCTTGAACACGGCTTCCTCGCATACCTACGCAGGATCCCACAGGGTCAATGGAAGGATCAGAGGAGGTAACGGCAATTTTAGCTCTGCTTCCCGGATCACGGGCAACGGTTTTGATTTCAATGATTCCATCATAAATCTCTGGAACTTCTTGCATAAAAAGTTTAGCCATGAATTCAGGACGGGTCCGGGAGACGAAAATTTGAGCACCTCGAGGCTCTTCTCTTACATCATAAATGTAAGCACGTACTCGATCTCCCACACGAATGTTCTCTCGGGGAATCATTTCATCGCGACGCAAAAGAGCCTCAGCCTTTCCAAGTTCAATGAAAATATTACCAAATTCAACCCGTTTGACGATGCCGCTAACAACTTCACCAACGCGATCTTTATATTCTTCGTATTGACGGTGCCTTTCTGCGTCTCTTACTTTTTGAAAGATGACTTGCTTGGCTGTTTGCGCAGCGACACGTCCAAAGTCAATGGGGGGGAGAGGCTCTGTTATCACGTCGCCTACCTTAAGGTTGGGATCAATGACTTGCGCTTCTTCTAAAGTGAGCTGTGTTGCGGGGTTTTCAAGCTCTTCCACCACTTCTTGACAACGTACAAGAGTTATTTCGCCTGTTTTTCTATCAATTTTGGCGCGAATATCGTGTTCATAGCCATATTTGGAACGGCCAGCTTTTTGGATAGCTTGTTCCATAGCTTCTAAAACTTGATCTTTTTCAATGGACTTTTCGCGCGCCACCGTTTCAGCGACCAGTAAAAGTTCTCGATTTCCAGGGCCTGTGTGTGTATCAGTCATCTTTTCCTCAACCTATTGAGACATTTCATAATCAGGAACCAGTTTTGCTTTTTTTATGTCAGAAAAAGCAAATTCTGTAATTTCCTTTTCGGGAGAAAGTTCAAGTTTTACTAAATTCCCCTCAACCCCTAAGAGAAGTCCATGAAAACGTTGTCTTCCTTCATAGGGGATTTTTAACTCAATTTTCACCATTGAGCCAGCAAATCTTTTATAATCTTCTTTAATGACAAGTGGACGGTCCAAGCCAGGAGAGGTTACCTCTAAATCATATGATTCGTGAATGGGATCATTAACGTCCAATAAAACAGAAGCGATGCGACTCACAGAAGCACAATCATCAACTGTAATATGGCTCTCGTCGCGCTTTTCAATCATAATTTGGAGGGTTTTCCTCTTTGAGCCTTGAAGCTGCACGCGTACGAGATGGTATCCCTTTTCCTCGAGGGAAGGGGTGATAATCTCAAGTATGCGGTTTTCTACGCTCATGTTCCTCACAATGTGATATGCAATAAAAAAAGTGGGCCACGACCCACTCCTGTTATCCAGTAGTAATTTAACTTATATATTAGCACTCTTTTCTCAGAATGCAAGCCCTAGCTTTTTAGTCTATTTTGTTACCAAATGTGCTCGTCAAGGAAACCTAAATTTGAGAAATGTGAGTTTTTATGATAATGAAATGTGTAGGAGGAATAGAAAATGAACATAAGTGATAAAGAAAAATTAGCCTTAAAAGTGATTGATACTTGGCTTGACTACCGTTCTCGCTTTAGTGATCTTCCTGGTTTTCAGGTATGCATAAGGAAGGAAAGCGAGATTGTTTTTAGTAAAGCTTATGGGTATGCCAATCTCCTTATGAAAAAGCCATTAACCACCAAGGATCTTTTCCATATTGCCTCTCATTCAAAGACCTTTACCAGCTGTGCTGTTTTGCAGCTCGTTGAACAAGGGATGCTTAACCTTCATCAGTCAATTTTGGATTATCTTCCTGAATTTAAAAACCATAAGGATAAGCGTTTTAAACAAATAACAGTTCGTGATCTTTTATCGAATCGTTCTGGTCTTTTTCGGGATGGGATTGATTCTGAGTTTTGGGATCTTCAAAAGCCTTTTCCTTCAAAAGAGAAGCTTATTGAGGATGTCTTATCCTCTAATCTTATTTATGCCCCAAATGAATGTACCAAATATTCAAATATGGGCTTTTCCTTGCTCGGACTTATTCTTGAAAAGGCTTTGAATATACCTTATCAAAACGTTATAGACACTCTAGTTTTGAAAAAACTTAAGGATACTCATATCTTAACCGACTACTCCGATCACCAAAAGAGTCTATTTGCAGATGGGCATTCAAGGCCATTCTTGGAACAAAAGCGCCTTCCCTTCAAGCATGTTCCTACGTTTGCCTTGGCGCCTGCTACAGGGCTTTGTGGAAATGCAGAAGAGACAAGTCGCTTTTTTGAGACACTGCTGTTGGGAAAAGGGTTGTTGAAACAAGATGCCCAAAAAGAACTTTTGTCCCTCAATTGGTCTGTAAAAAACGCGCCCCAAGAAAGATATGGACTTGGTCTTCAATTTGCTAGTTTTCCAGATATGGAGCTTGTGGGCCACAATGGTGGCTATCCTGGTTTCTCGAGCGTCACCACCCATGCACTGGGCACAAAATATGTTGTTAGTTTTTTGTTGAATACGAATGAAGTTATGCCGATGAGAGCTGTACGGTCAATTATCCAAATTTTTAATAAAGTTGATTCGACCTTTACCTCTGAAGAAGCTAAGAAGGCGATAATAGGAGGTCCTTTGATGAATAAATGGTGGGGCCTTGTGTTCGTTCTCACAAAGAAAAAGGGGTTGGGCTTCCCTCTAGAAAATTGGGCCCCTAATGATGAAGTTATGGTCTTATCAAGTCAAAATGGAGAAGAGTATTTGTGTGATAACCTGATAGGATATGCGAGTATCGGGGAAAAATTTACCTTCACAAAAGGTAAAGATGGGAATATCCTCTCGGCAAAATTAGGAAGTTATCCTTATTTACTCGAAAAAACTTTTTTGAATGCTCTCAAAGGGACCTTGTTGGCGCCGAATACATGAGAGGAAGTTTGTGATCCCATAAAGGATCTAATGACAAAATCAAGAAATCCCTATATAAAAGGGGAAACGGAAAATTGAGGTTTTTCTATGGCTTTTTTAGATCTTATTCTTCTCGCTGCTCTTGCGGCTTTCTTAGGGTATCGTCTGTGGCTTATTTTGGGAACCCACGAAAAGGATAAGCCCATTCGTAAAAGGCGCTCTACTGAGGATGATAATGTTGTTCCAGTGCGTGCTCAGTCTTTTTCTGCAAAATCTAAGGAAAAAGAGCCAGAGGCGCAAAGTGCCTCTAAAGACATCGATGAAGATCGATTTTTACAAGGCGCTGAAATGGCCTTTCGCAAAATCGTTCAAGCCTATGCTTTAGGAGAGACGCTTGTTCTTCAAAAGCTTTTGGAAGGGCCGCTTTTGGAAACCTTTGAAGATGCGATTGAAAAACGTAAAAAAGTAAAGAAAACATTAGAGGTTGAAATAGCTCGTATCGTAACTTCTGAAATTTTGACCCAGCGGGAAGAAAAAGGCGTAGGGTATGTGACAGTTCGTTTCGTGTCAGAGCAATGTTTGGTGACCCGTAATTCTAAGGGAAAAGTTCTGGAAGGGGACCCTGATCGTTTTACAGAAGTGACTGATATTTGGACTTTTTCCAGGCCGCTTAATAGCTCAAATCCGAACTGGAAGCTTGTGGCAACGCAAATTCCGGAAGCATAAAAAGGGACGGAGAAAAAAGAGAGATGCTGCGAGCATCTTTCTTAATTAATCTCCGCCCTAATTATTAATATACCTTAAAGCTATAATAATAGCAAGTAAAAAAGAAATTAAAAAAAATTAAAAAAATGTTTTACGTGAGGGGCAATTTTTTTGACTTTATCATTGACTTTAATTACTAATAAGAAAAAATAGGGAGTCAATAATGCGTTATAAAACTCTTCTCTCTTCTCTTGTCGGAAATGCATTAGAATATTATGACTTTACCATTTTTGCTGTTTTTTCAGCAGAAATTGGGCGGACGTTTTTTTCAACGGAAGATGACAATTTAAAAATGCTTCTTCCTCTCGCTGTCTTTGCGGTTGGGTTTCTCATGCGTCCCCTTGGGGCGGTTCTTTTTGGTCATATTGGGGACAAGGTTGGGCGAAAGAAAGCCCTCACATTGTCCATTGCCTGTATGGCTCTTCCCACGCTTGCTATTGGCTTTATGCCCGGCTATGAAACTTTAGGAGTTGTTGCGCCGTTTCTCTTGATACTGTGTCGATTGATTCAGGGGCTTAGCATAGGAGGGGAGGGGGCAGGTTCCGCCATCTTTATCTTAGAACATAATAACAAGCTCAACGCTGGCTATCTTGGAGGAATTATTACCTCTTCTAATTTTATAGGCGCTTTTTTTGCAACTCTTGTAGGGCTAGGAATGAGCTCAATTTTTCCGGAAAGCTTAAGTTGGCGTTATGCTTTTATTTTAGGAGGGGCCCTCGGTTTTGTGGGGTTCTATTTAAGAACACAAATTCCAGAAACGCCTATTTTTGAAACTCTTTTGCGGGAAAACAAGGTGTTAAAGTTTCCCCTCATAAAAGTTCTCTCAGAAAATAAAGAACAAATTTTTCTCTCTGTTTCCTTAGGAGGAATGGCAGGAACGTTTGCTTATATGATACTGGCCTTTATGAATCTCTTTTTTCAGCAAACTGTTGGTTTAAGCATAACTCTTTCCCTCGTCTATGCAACTTGTGGTATTGGTGGCTTTATTGTTTTTCTTCCTTTGTTTGGAGCTCTTGCGGATAAAATTGGATATAAGAATTCTCTGCTCCACGCATGTTATGGCGTATTAGTTCTTTCTGTTCCTTTGTTTCTCTTAATGAGTGTCTCTGAAGGAAGTTTAAGTCTCTTGGGGCTTTTGATATTTGCAGCGCTTGCGGCTTGGGTTTGTTCTCCCGCCTATCCTATTATGATCCAGATTTTTCCCCCTCAACAAAGATATTCAGGCATTGCCTTTGGTTTTAATATAGGTTTAGCCCTTTTTGGGGGGACCGCTCCAATGATCTCTGCATATTTAATACAAACAACAAACCTCTCCTATTCCCCAGCCTTTTATCTGATGGGGGTCTCTCTTTTTTACATAGCAGTGAGTTCTTATACGGCATACAGACAGAAGGAACTGACAATGAGTTTTAGATCATAGGGTGATAATGATACCTAAACAAAATTTAACGGATCCTTTAGTTCCAACCCTTAATAACATGGGGTATATGTTTAATTCTCCTACCCCCTATGGGGATGAATTTCTTAAATTTAGTACCGCATCAGGGGGACCCGTTCTCGATATTGCGACAGCCTATGGTTCTTCAACTTTAAAAGTTCTTAATAAGGGGATAAAGATCGTTGCTAATGATATAGAGCCAAAACACCTTGAGATTTTGATGGAACAGGTTCCTGAAAACTTAAAGCCTCTTCTCATTCTTTCTCCAGGAAGATTTCCAACGGATTTAGTTTATAAGCCTGAATCTTTCAAAGCCATTTTGCTTTCAAATGTTTTACATTTTTTAAAAGGAGAGGAGATTGAACTCGCAGCTCAAAAAACCTTTGAATGGCTACAGTCAGGGGGAAAGGTTTTTATCATTGCGGCTTCTCCTTATGTGCGTATGTTTCAAGATTTTATTCCTCAATTTGAAAGCAATAGAAAAAATAATCTCAAATGGCCAGGCTATGTTGCGGACCTTAAAATATTTAAGAACACCTCAAGGATTGATCACTTACCGGGCTTTATGCATTTTTTTCATCCGGATGATTTAAAAGTAGTTTTTGAAAAGCAGGGGTTTACGATAGAGATCGCCGAATATTTTTCACAACCGACGTGGCCTGAGGATATGCATCTTGATGGTCGAGAAAGTGTTGGTCTTATTGCTCGGAAAGTATGAAACATTTGTACCTTAATCGTGAAAAAATGAGAGACAATGAATATCAAGAAGCGATTTTCCAATTTTGCACGGTTTGTTGCTTATGTTTCAGGTCAGCCATATGCCTTCGTGTTTGCATGAGAAGACGTTTTGCCTCATTTCATTAAGAACTCCCAGGTTGAAAGCAGAGTATTACATTTAGTTTATCTACCAGTTCCTTATCTTCTTGATCTTTTGATTTTTTCAACCGTTCTATAGCTTCCATAAATAACCTATTTCCTATAACTTGTCCGAACCATTTAACGGCTTCCATATCATTTTCTGGCGATCTTCCCCCGGAAATTCGGCCAGTCTTGTGCATCCACACAAGCTGAAATTGTGCAAGTACATTCTCTTTTTCTGCGGCCGGCCTCAACAAGCTAACGGCTTCTGCATCATTTTCTGGGGATTCTCCCCCAGAGACTCTTCCACATGCATACATCATTCCAAGATAGACTTGTGCGAGTACGTTCTCTTTTTTTGCAGCCTGGCTCAACAACCTAACAGCTTCTTTATCATTTTCCGTCGATCTTCCGGGGGGAACGCGACCAGTCATGTACATCCAACCAAGATAGCTTTGTGCAGGCACATTCCCATTGTCTGCGGCTTGCCTAAATAACTTAACGGCTACTGCATCATTTTCCGGCGATCTTTTGCAAGGAACTCGACCAGTCGCGTACATCTCTCCAAGGTTGTATTGTGCAAGTACATCCCCTTTTTCTGCGGCCTGCCCAAATAACTTAACGGCTTCTGCATCATTTTCCGGCGATCTTTTGCCAGGAACGCTACCATCCTTGTACATATTTCCAAGGTTGTTTTGTGCAATGATATCCCCTTGTGCTGCGGCTTTTCCGTACCACTTAACGGCTTTCACATTATTTTCTGAGGCTGTTTTCCCGGGAACTCGTCCAGACATGTACATTATTCCAAGACAGCCTTGTGCAGTTGCATCTCCGTTTTTTGCAGCTTGTCTCAACCATTTAAAGGCTTCCACATCATTTTTTAGCGATTTTTCCCCTGGGGCTCGACCATACATGTACATCCAACCAAGACGTCTTTGTGCAGTTACATCCCCTTTTTCTGCGGCCTGTCTTAACCGATTAATGACTTCCATATTATTTTCGGGAGATTTCCCCCTGGGGACTCGACCATAATTTGAAGGCCTTGATGAGGATGAGCTTGAAACTGATCTTTGATTAGAGGAGAAAGCTATAGGTCCATTCATAGGAATGGAAAAGGAAGTAAATCTGGAGTTGCTTGATCGTAAAAGGGAGCTTTGAGACACCGTCGGTAAAGTTGCAGGTTTCTTTGAAACGTCTTTTCCGAAACTTTTTTGCGTTCTGCTTCGTTTGTTATCATCTGTCTCTTCTCCTAGCCGTCTTGTACGCTTGGCGTTCGGCTGATGTGAAGAGAGAGGGGGGTGTTCCTCAGGATCTATAGCCATAGAGGATGAAGTGGACAGAAAGCAAAATAGAAAAAAGTAATATCTCATAACAGCAATCCATAACCTCAAATTAATATAAACACCTAATTTGGTATTTCAAGAAAAGTGCCAATATCTACGATTCTATAAAAAAAGCCTGAATCCCGTATAGCATCCGAGACATCCTCTAAGTGGATTAAAATTGGGCTTATGGGAAAACTTTTATGTCAAAATTTTTTTCCTAAGATGTCGTTTATGTCATTTTGGGAAAAAATACAAGCTCTACCTGATCTCCAGCTTCTCAAGGCGTTTTAACTCATCACGCAAGCGGGCGGCCTCTTCAAACTCCAGATTTCCGGCTGCCGCAAACATTTTTTTCTCCAGGCTTTCAAGGTGCGTTTTTTGCTTTTTGGGATTCATTCTCAGGTAGGGATCCTCTTCAAGAGGGACGGTAGTGTGATCTTTTTCGTATACACTTGCCAAAATTTTATTGATGGATTTTTTGATGCTAAGCGGTGTGATGCCGTGGGCTGCGTTATAGGCTTGTTGCTTTTCTCGCCGGCGATTGGTTTCTTCAAGGGCAGATTTGATGGAGCCTGTGATACGATCCGCATATAAAATCGCGCGACCATCCACATTACGAGCAGCACGTCCAATGGTTTGGATCAGGGAGGTTTTCGAGCGTAAATAACCTTCTTTATCCGCATCCAAAATGGCCACCAAACCACATTCAGGGATGTCGAGCCCTTCCCGCAACAGGTTAATGCCAATCAGTACATCAAAAACTCCTAGGCGCAAATCGCGAATGATTTCAATGCGCTCCAAAGTCTCTACATCAGAATGCACATAACGCACCTTAAGGCCAGCCTCGCTAAGATATTCGGTGAGAGCTTCGGCCATACGTTTAGTCAAGGTTGTCACTAAAACGCGCTGGTCTTTCTTTGCCACCTCCAGACATTCCTGGATAAGATCTTCCACTTGCGTTTCCACGGGACGGATGAGGCAAACCGGATCCATCAGGCCCGTGGGACGGATGACTTGTTCGACAAAGGTGCCTTGGGTTTTTTCCAACTCCCAGGGGCCTGGTGTTGCTGAAATATAAAGGGTCTGAGGGCGCATGGCTTCCCATTCCTCAAACTTTAGGGGCCGATTATCGCGGCAAGAGGGCAAGCGAAAACCAAAGTCAGAAAGGGTCCGTTTTCGGGAGGCGTCGCCTTTGTACATGGCGCCCAGCTGGGGCACGCCCACGTGGCTCTCATCCACAAAGAGGAGAGCATCCTTGGGCAGATATTCAAAAAGGGTAGGTGGCGGCTCACCTGGTGCCCGACCCGTTAAAAAGCGGGAGTAATTTTCAATGCCGGCACACATGCCCGTGGCCGCCAGCATTTCTAAATCAAATTTTGTCCGCTGTTCCAGGCGCTGCGCTTCTAAAAGTTTACCTTCCTGGTTGAGTTCCTTAAGGCGACTTTTCAGCTCTGCCTTAATGCCGACAATGGCTTGCTGGATGGTGGGGCCAGGGGTGACATAGTGGGAATTGGCATAAACCTTAATGCTCTCAAGAGCGGCAGTTTTTGCTCCCGTTAAAGGATCTATCTCTGTGATAGTTTCAATTTCATCCCCAAAGAGGGAGAGTTTCCAGGCCCGGTCTTCATAATGGGAAGGGAATATTTCAATAACGTCTCCCTTGGCCCTGAAGGAGCCTCGGTGAAAATCGATATCGTTGCGTTTGTACTGAAGGGCGACCAACTGGCGCAAAAGCTCGCTGCGGTCAATATGATCGCCTATTTTTAGGGAAATGACCATTTTGCTATAGGTTTCAACGGAGCCAATGCCATAAATACAGGAGACGCTGGCCACGATAATCACATCCCGGCGCTCCAAGAGGGCTTGGGTGGCCGAATGGCGCATGCGGTCGATTTGCTCGTTAATGGTGGCTTCTTTTTCGATATAGGTATCTGTGCGCGGAACGTAGGCTTCCGGCTGATAATAGTCGTAATAGGAGACAAAATATTCCACCGCATTTTCCGGGAAAAACTCCTTCATTTCCCCATATAGCTGAGCCGCTAAGGTTTTATTAGGAGCCATGATCAGGGCGGGTCGGTCTTCCTGGGCAATGATTTGCGCCATCGTAAAGGTTTTTCCCGAGCCCGTCACCCCAAGGAGCACTTGATCCCTCTCGCCTTGGTGAATACCTTGAATCAGGCTTTTAATGGCGGCGGGTTGATCCCCTGCAGGGGCAAAATCAGAGGTAAGGGTAAAGGACATCAGTTCTCAATGGCTCAATGATCAGTTATTAAAAAGGGTAGCGAGAGAAGGGGAGGGCCGTCAACGCTTTTGTTCGTAATTGAAATTATTATTATGTAAAGAGAAGTGTGAAACAAATGAAACAGAATTTGTTTCACACAATTCTTCTTAATATTTTGAAAAATAAAGATTTTAATGAGAGTGTTCCACATGTTTCATGTTTCACACCCTAGGAAATGAAACGTGAAACAAATGGAACAAGGTATTAATTTATGAGAGAAAATCGTTTTCATCTTTGATGAGCAATGCTTTTTCGTTAGTATGAGGCCATAGGAGATGAATATGAAACGCATTTTGACCTTGGCTTTAAGTTTTATGACCTTGCAAGGCTTTGGAGGGACAAGCAAGTATGGTGCTTTGGTGGAGGCACAAAAGGAAGCAATAGCTTCTGCCCCGCCTATAAAGCCTGCAAAAGTCAGTGAGATTAGTGCAAACCTTTTTTCAACAGTTTATGACTTTTTAAAAGACGCACTGGAGCATGTTTTTGAAGGGTTTATATCCCTCAAAGACTTCGTTGAAACGGGCGAGTGGCTCGTCAAAAACCTTCAAGAGGGGCACAATCGAGAAATTTTGGAATCTTTTAGTTTCCGTTTACTTATGGCTTTTCTGGTTGCCATAGGTATTTCTCGTATCTTGACTTTATGGGTGCGTCCAAAAATTAATGAGTTGCTTCACTGGAAAAAAGGAGCCTCCTCCTATACACGCTTAAAGCTTATGGGAGCTATCTTGCTTTCGACTTTGCCGCCGCTTGTGTTTGGATTTATTTTATATGCCTTTTTTAGGTCAATAACGCCGCAAAAGGGAGTTTATCTTGAAGTTGTACGGATCATAAGTTCAGGCTGGGTGACGATATGGATTTTGCTAAACATTGCTCATCTCTTTTTAAAGCCTATGAGTGCACGCCATCAACACATTCCTCTTAAGGAGGAAGTCCTTGCAACAATTTACACTTGGATTCGGCGCATGGGGGTAGTGGCGCTTTTTGGGTACTTTGCTCTTGAAACAGGGGCCTTGATTAAGCTTCCCCGCGCTGGAGAGCGACTTCTTTTGCAAGGATCAGGATTTGTTGTCATGATCCTGGCTATTTTTATGATGATTTCTCTTCATGAAGAAATAAAGGCTTGGGTCAGAAAAGAAGAAAGAAATCTTAAAACATCTCCCACAAAAAGAGCCATGTTACCCTATGTTAGCTATGGTTATATGCCTTTAATTGCTTTTATCGTTGTCAGCTATGTGAGTTGGGTGACTCATGAGTTTGATGCTTTCCAAGTGGTTGTTTGGAAATCCCTCCTTACTTTGGCTGTTTTTCCTATTTTGCGCTTAATGGGGTTTTGTTTGCGTAGAATGCGTATCGTTTATCTTGAACTTCATTTAAAACACTATTTTCGTCCCCTGGCGGAGCGAATTTGCTATTACGGCAATCACCTTGATTTTGCTCTTCTTTTCTTGCTCCATGGAGCGGTCATCCTTTTTGTTCTTTATCTTTGGGGCTGGGATCCCGCCACATTTATCTTTTCTCCTTTAAGTCGTCTTATTGTTCAAAAATCATTTAGTATATTTATGATCATTTTTATCGCGCTTTTAATTACCCGCTTTGGGAATGATCTCCTTAAACGTTATCTCAACCGAGAGAAGAAATCCTTAGATGAAGCGGAAATACAAAGGACAGCCCGCTTTCGAACTATTTCAAGTGTGAGTCGCAATGTGTGGCGCATCGCCGTTTGGACTCCCGCAATTCTTTTGATTGTTATTGAGCTGGATGTTGATGTTGTTCCTATCCTTGCGACTGTGGGTATTTTGTCCATAGGGCTTTCTTTTGGTATTCAATTTTTAGTGAAGGACCTTGTGAGTGGTTTCTTCATGCTTTTAGAAGATGCCTTTGCCGTCGGAGATTTGGTTGTCATCAATGGGCAAATGGGGCGTATTGAATCCTTAACGGTTCGTGTTGTGCGTCTGCGTGCTACCGATGGATCGCTCTTTACCTATCCTTATGGAAGTATCACATCTCTGTGCAATCAAAATAGGGATTATTCGGCGGTTGTTGCGCTCTTTAAAGTTGGTTTAGACGCGAATATTGATGATGTTTTTGAAATTGTTGAAAAAGTTTCGGCGGATCTTCGTAAAGATAAAAAAATAAAATCTCTCCTTTTAGAGCCGGTTGACATTAATGGCGTTAGCGAGATTAGTGATTATGGTTTTGAAATTAAAGCGGTCCTTAAGACAAAGCCCGGTCAGCAGTATAAGGTAAGATGGGCCTTTAATCGTCTTTTAAAACAATACCTTGAATTTTATAAAATTCCGCCTGCGGTGCCGCGTCAGATTGCTTTTGAGTATCATCTTGAAAAATAAGGAATCTTTTTTAACTCTTTTTTAACTTTTGCAAATCCTGAATTTTAAAGAGATTTTTCCTCTTGACTAAAAAAAACTTCAGTTCTTTCCCTTTGTTGAGTGCCTATAGCCTTGAAAGGAAAAAAATGATACATATATGTAAGTAGTTAATAAATTGTTAATTTTTTAGGTCACTTATAAAAGTTTTTCTTCTACTACGTTGGTTAGGTAGATCAGAAAGCTCTTTATGCAACATCTAGCGGAGGGTTAAAAATGGCTAAAATAACTTCTTTTACATGTGGAAATCATGTTGTTTATCCAGCACACGGCGTTGGTAAAATTCAATCAATTGAGACGCATGAAGTTGCAGGACATGCACTTGAAATGTTCGTTATCTCTTTTGAGAAAGATCGCATGACTTTGCGTCTTCCTGTTGCTAAGGCTAAAACATCTGGTTTGCGCCCTGTTTCAACGACAAAAGAATTAGGTGAAGCTATTAATGCTCTTAAAGCGCGCTCAAGAGTCCGCCGCACAATGTGGAGCCGCCGTGCTCAGGAATATGAAACAAAAATAAATTCTGGCGATCCTATCTTTTTAGCAGAAGTTGTTCGTGAACTTTACCGAACAGCTAACCAACCAGAGCAGTCTTATAGTGAGCGCCAAGTATATCAAAATGCCCTTACCCGTCTAGCGGGTGAAATTGCAGCGGTTGAAAGTATTGATCAAGACCTGGCTATTCAAAAAGTTGAAAATATTTTAGCAGCAGCTTAATTTTTCTTGATCCCTGATTTTTTCTTGATTTTTTCGAGAAAGTCAGGGATTTTCTTTTTTAGTATTTTTGAGAGAAAAAAGAAAATGTCACATCAATCCAGAGATGTAATTATTATTGGTGCAGGTCCCGTGGGCCTTTTTGCGATTTTTGAGTGCGGCATGATGGGTCTTAAATGCCACGTTGTGGATGCTTTGGATGCCGTTGGGGGGCAATGTACCGCCCTTTATCCTGAGAAACCTATTTATGATATTCCAGCCTACCCCAAAATCTTGGCGGGAGAGCTTATTGAAAATTTAAAAAAGCAGGCAGAGCCGTTTGCCCCTTCTTACTACTTAGGGCAACAAGTTTTGAAAATGAAAAAGAACGAAGAGACGAATCTGTGGCAAGTGGAAACTTCTTTGGGAGAGAAATTAGAGGCAAAGACGGTTCTTATTGCTGCTGGCGTAGGAGCCTTTGGTCCCAATCGTCCTCCCCTTGAAAATCTAGAAGAATTTGAAGACAAAAGCATTTTTTATTATGTGAAAAATCGTGAGGATTTTAGAGGAAAGAACCTTGTCATTGCGGGAGGAGGGGACTCGGCAGTGGATTGGGCTCTTTCCCTTGCAGAGATTGCCAAGAGGGTTTCAGTCGTGCATCGTCGTCCCAAATTTCGTGCTGCTCCTGAAAGTGAATCTCAGCTTCATACATTAGCTCAAAAGGGAATCATTGATCTTGTGATCCCTTTTCAACTCGAAGGGCTCTCTGGAAGTGCTGGGAAGCTTGAGCGCGTTATTGTAAAATCTTTAGACGGAGAGAGGAGAGAACTTCAAGCAGATTACCTTCTTCCCTTTTATGGCTTGGCGATGAATTTGGGGCCGATTGCCCATTGGGGGCTCCAGCTTAATACAACTCATATTCAAGTTGATCCTCAGGACTGTTCAACAAATATTTCGGGGATTTTTGCCATTGGGGACATTGCGCATTACTCTCATAAACTAAAGTTAATCCTGACGGGTTTTGCAGAAGCTGCTCAAGCTGCTCATGCCATTAGAGCCTTTATTCATCCGGGGGAAGTTTATCATTTTGAGTATTCGACAACTAGCGGTGTTCCTGTCCCCACTGTAGACGCTGCTTAGTTATACCTTCAAAACGAATTTGTCAGTTTTCTTTGCGGGAGTTTTTTTAGAAAATCAACAAAACCTCGTCATTGCGAGTCCATCAGAGCTTTAGCGAAGGAGGGCGCGGCAATCCATAGGTATTCTAAAGATGGATCACCACGCCCACTACGTGGGCTCGTGATGACGGAGTCGTTTATGGGCCAGTACTTTTGGAGGGTAACTTAAGACGCTTCTAATTGGCTTTCAAGAGCCGCTATTTTTATTGGCTTGGGAAAAAGACATGTAACTTTTGTTCCCTTTTGGGGCTCCGATTCCACTTTGATCTCGCCGCCATGGAGTTGAATTAACTTTTTAACTAAAGACAAGCCAAGACCCATGCCCAAGTTAGAAGAATCCGTGTCCATATCGACTTGAAATAAGGTCTCTTGTTCTTCAACGAGCATCCCTGCTCCTGTATCCGAAATCGAAATTTCAAGTTTTTCTTCAGTAACTCTAGCATCAATAGTAATAATGCCGCCCTCTGGGGTAAACTTTATCGCATTTGAAATTAAATTTAAGACGATTTGTTTAAGTCTTTTTCCATCTACTGACCAGTCTTTAAGAGCATTATCGCATTTGATAACAAGATATTGTTTGTTCATGTCAATTGTTTTACTAAACAAAGAGACCATATCTTTTAATAAATTAGGAATATTAACGGGACTATATTCCATATTGATATAACCTGCCTCAAGGGAGGCCAAATCGAGAATATCATTAACAAGGTGTAAAAGCTTTTCTGAAGAAGAAACAATTCCCTCCACATAATCAAGTTGACGTTTGTTAAGGGAGCCAAAATACTCATTGGAAAGGATTTCTGTAAAGGAAATGATTGTATTTAAGGGAGCTCGCAATTCATAGGAAATGTTAGCAATAAACTCCGATTTTATCTTTTCAGCCGATTCAATGGCATTTCTTTTTTCCTTATGAATGTTTTGAACACGAAGTGTATCCGTTGTATCCGTATAGCTTAAAAGATGATCTCCATTAGGAAGAGGGAGATAGCTATAATTGATAATCATCCCATCTTTTCGTGTAAGCTGCTCTGTTTTTGGCACACGGTCTGTCATTTTTTCCAAGAATTTAGCCTTAAACGTATCCCAATCATCATCGTAATCAAAGAAATCTTTTAATTTGTCAATGATGGTTGTGATATGTTGATCAACAGTGACATCTTTAGAGTCGAAATTCCAAAGCCTTAAAAAACTGGGGTTAAAAATCTTGAGGCGATTATCGCTTCCAAAGACGATCACACCTTCAAACAGATTATCAAGGGTGGCTTGATACGCATCCAAAAAGCTTTTGTTTTTGCGTTCGAGGGCAAGGTAATCCGTGACATCCTCGCTCATAAATAAGAGTCCTCCCATGGGATGAGGGGCACTGAAGGTTCGCAAAGTTCGCTCGTCAGGTAAATGCATAAGCTCTTCAAAGGGGTCAATTTGTTCTTTAAGTTGCATCATGCGCTTCTTTTTATAAGAGAGGAAATCCGCAAATTCAGGAAGTTGGCGGCGACCTCGCAACTCTTCGAGCACCTCATCAAGACGTGGGTTTGTTTTAAGAAATTCTTCGTCAAAGTCATAAAGAGTTACATAAGCTTGATTATAGTATTGAAGGATGCCTTCGGCATCATGAACTGAAATCGCCGTGGATAAGTGAGCTAAAACTTCATCATGAGCATTCACAAGCCGCTTAAGCTCTAAGCGAACGTTATTGAGGTCTGTAATATCACAAGCAAGTCCCACGGTGCAGTTTGTTTTTAGAGGATGTTGAGTCTCGTAAATTCGGAAATATCTTTTCTCGCCTTCCATAATGGCTGAACTTTCAAAACTTTGTAACTCACCTGTGTGAACGGCCTTTCTCGCTAAAACTTTTGCAAAGCGAGGTTGAGTAAGTTCAAGAGATTGTTCATAAATTTTTTCTGGAGTTGTTTGAAGGGCATGAGCATAAGTATAGTTACAATAGGTGATTTTTTGATACTCATCTCTTTGCCAGATAAGAATAGGGATGGAATCGAGGATAGATTGCATACTGTGAACTTGCTCTTCACGCCTTTTGAGGTATTCCTTTGTCGTCTTCTCTTGATGTACCTTATCTGTAATATTCTTAAGCCACAAAACAAAACGATCTTCTAAGGGCATCCCTTCAAAGGTATAGACGGCCTCACTTTTGGCAGAGGACACGCGCAATTGAAAAGAAGTATTGTGAAAAATGAGGTCATTAAGGGTTTTTTCGATGCTTTCCTCCATAGCAGGGTCAAAAAAATCCTTTAATGAAGAGAGAGAGGTGGTGGGAAAAGACGGGGAAGATTCAATAATTTTAGTTCCTTCGCAGATGGCCCAAGCTTCCCCTCGGTTTAAAAGTAATTGTTTAAATAAGCGAGCTTGGGCGTGTGTTTTGAAATATGAAATTCCAAGAAAACCCGCGAGTAGAAGAAAGAGAGAGGTTAAAGAAAAGGGTAAGAAATATCCTGCTGCCCAGCACAATGATGGTACGGCTCCTATAAGAACAAATAAGCTAATATTTGTTATTAGATTTTTGTATGCCTCCATGCATTATATTTAGGCATAAAATTTATGAAAAAACAAGAGAAGTCTCACAAAAAGGCAAATTTTTTAAGAATAGAAGAGAGGGAGAACAAAGAGATTCACTTGATTTGAGAGTATTGTTTAAAAAAATCTCCTTTCAGGATTAATTAAAATACACATTACATAAAGTTTATTATTTAATCTTTTTTGAGGCTACTAAACTAGAGTTCCTCATGTGAGGCGTCCACAATTGACATATTGTAGCTACATAACTTAGGGTCATCACTTTTTCGAGCTTCTGAAAGAATGACCATGTCAGGGCTAAGGTTTTCCATCTGAACGAGTCTCCCTTGGGAAGTTTTAATAATAGCTCCATCATATTTCTTGGCCAATACTTTATCAAGTTCAGATTTATTTAAATTACAGCTCCCGATAAGTAAGCCAGGAAAGTTAAATTTATGATGACACGTTCCGTCAGCGCTCTGGGTTGTTGTACCGCTAATCTCATCAGGATTGATAACCCTCACATAGTTTTCAGAGTTGATCTTCATGCTGTAATACAGGAGAGGAGCAGCATATTTCCATCCAAGCTCCTCGTGCTCAGTTTTGAATGCGCTTCGAATTGAATCTGCATCCAAACACTGATTCGCTGCGGATAGAGGGCCTATGTTAATTCCCACAGCGCAGATGGAGAAGAGGGAAAAAAGTTTAGGTCCTTTGAGATAATTTTTAATCATGGTTGACTTCCCTTTTTTCTAGTTCTTAACGATATCAAGCCCCTTTGTTAATTGCGAGGCCCTGAGAACATACAACGACAAGGTTCTGTTGAATGTCGCTTTAGTCTTGTATGACTTACCCTTGCATTCTATTCAAGATTAGTTAACATTTTATTAATTATTCGCCGCCCTTAAGATAAGTATTAACTCCTTATGGCAAACGGCCATAGATCTTCAAGAATTTGGGCATAGAGCTTTTGTTTAAAAGGAATGACAAGATCAATTAGTTCATCCTTATCAACCCATTTCCAATCTCGAAATTCAGGGTGATAAGTGTGAATATTGATATCTTTATCTAAGCCTTTAAAACGAAGAAGGTACCAAATTTGCCTTTGACCTTTGTATTTTCCTCTCCAAAGGCGAGTCGCCAGTTCGGACGGAAGGTCATATTTATACCAGGTCTTGGATTTAACGATGATTTCGACTTTACGTGTGCCAATTTCCTCTTCCAGTTCGCGAAGCATGGCTTGATCTGTATCTTCATGGGGAGAAATGCCTCCCTGAGGCATTTGCCACGCAGGGCCTTTGTTATCCAAGCGCTGTGCCACAAATACCTTGCTTTCTGAATTTAAGATCATCATACCTACCCCGAGGCGGTAGGCAGGGTCTCCGTAATCATCTAGGCATTGGGTCATTTTTATCTCAGTATTTATAGATTAAACAAAAAATTTATGATTTCTTAAAGGTTTGCTTTTAAACTCAAAATTTCGAAATCAAAAAAATATTACTCTTATGGGAGACAAAAATGAAGTTTATAATTTTACCAGTTCTTTTTTTTACCATGATCTCATCTTTTGCTGAGACAGGACAAGCTCTGACTCCGGAGGAATGCTCTCAAACAGGTCAGCAATGCCTCTGTACTGCTTTTCCAGGGGCAGGAGGCCCTATTTGTACGCCATTCCAAAACGTAGCCCATGGGCTCAAAGACTAGTGGCACAAAGTAGCCTGCCCGAGCGCCTCTTGATGAATAAGACGAACTCAGGGTTTTGTAATTGCATACCTGCGATGTCATGAAGAGAAAGATGAGAATAAAAGTAGTGAGTTATAGATGTGGTATAAAATCTCACCCACTAATCATTCTCTTCTTTCAACATCTTGCGAATTTCTTGTTTTAGCTCGGGAGTGTCTTTTTCCCCATGACAACTGATAGCATGCTCAGTGGCTGCTTTTAAGACTTCCTCTTCCGTTCCAGATAGAGCAAGAGTGCATTTGCTATCGCTTGGAAACAAGCGACAATCAATTACTTTCCTTTTTTCTTTCATCATAACCTCCTTATAGTTTTTATGTTGAATATAATTAATTATAACAAAAAATTATTATTATTTCAATATTTCTAGTTAGTATTTTGCTGTCTTTAATCAAGTGGTTTTCCTTAAGCGAAACTCAATTTTTAAGAAAAGGGGTGCAATTTTTATTTACCCTGGTTATGGTATCAAAAGTTTAATAAAGAAAGAGCTTTTATAT
>JAKFXB010000007.1 GCA_021731585.1 Alphaproteobacteria bacterium | reverse complement strand
TTCTTTATAACGATCCCATATCTTATAGCCGGTCTTACGTGAGATCCCGAATTCTCGGCACAAAACAGCCAGCTTCTCTCCATCAAGCATTCTTGCCACAAATTTGATTCTTTCATCCATAATGTTATTCTCTTTCCACATCATCTGGCCCTCCAAATGAAAAAAGTGTAACCTATGTCTCCGGAATATTTTGTAACCTATCTCTCAGGAAGGACACTTTTATCTTATTAAGAATCACCTGTATGAAGTTTTTTTAAATGTTATGTTGTTGCTTGAATTTTTTTTCTTGATTAAAATCCCTAGGTTTTTTAGACTGAATTTATGACATTTAATAAACAAACCATTAATACCTGTCTTCTTTTTAAGCGACCTCGCAAAGCCTAAGTGTGCGTCCTGCGCCTGCTTTATTGACTTTTTTATATAATCATTACATTTAAAGGGTTCTTTGCGAATCAAAAGGTAGCCTATTATGACTAAAACTGTTTTTATTGGATCCGCCTCCGGTTGGGGGGCACAAGTGCGGGAGACGGAAAAAGGTCCCCAGGTGTTTCAAAACTCTGATTTTTTGGCATCATTTCCCTTTTCCTGGACATGGAAGGAAACCCTCTTTCCCTTGAAAACTGCTGAAGAGATTACCCTTCCTCCTGGGCCTTTAACCTTACCCTATATTGAGGATATCTGTTTGCGAATCGCCCGTTCCGTTGAAGAAACCCTTAAAATGCAGGAATGCCCCGTTGTGATTGGGGGTGATCATGTGGTGGCGGTGGGGACCTGGGCAGGAGTGATCCATGGTCTTGAAGCAAAAGAAAAGTTTGGTTTGATTTGGGTGGATGCTCATATGGATGCCCACACCATGGAAACAACGCCTTCTCAAGCCTATCATGGAATGCCTTTGGCCATTCTTCTTGGGCACGGCGAACCTTCTCTTATCAATCTTTTGGACAAGGGGCCCGTCCTGTGTCCAGAGCATGTTTGCCTTATTGGCGTGCGAAGTTATGAAGAGGGAGAAGCAAGCCTTCTTAAACGGCTCGGGGTGCGCATTTTTTTTATGGAAGAAGTTGAGGAACGAGGGTTTGAGGCTGTGTTCAAGGAAGCTCTAGCTATTGTGAAAACAAATACAAATGGCTATGGCCTTTCCATTGATTTGGATGCCTTTGATCCTGAAGAGGCCCCCGGCGTGGGAACGCCCGCACCTCAAGGGTTGAAACAAAAGGACGTTTTACCTTCCCTTATCCAGGTTAAAAATGATCCTGCCTTGAAGGCTTTTGAGATTGTCGAATATAATCCAGACCGAGATAAAAGTGATAAAACCCTCTACCTTATGAGGGATATCCTTTTGAATCTTTTGCCACCTAAGGGAGAATAAAAATGAATGCGAAGAGTTATATTGCTCGTGAAAACGTTGTCTGTGCCAATATCTATACACCTCTTCCTGTGGTTTTACACAAAGGAAAAGGATCTTGGCTTTGGGATGTTGAGGGCAAAAAGTATCTGGATCTGATGACTGCCTATTCAGCAGTCAGCTTTGGTCATTCTCATCCGCGGCTTGTAAAGGCTCTGAATGACCAAGCGCAACTCCTGGCGCTCTCTTCCCGGGCGTTTTTCTCGGACCAATTGGCTCCTATGATGGAGAAAGCCTGCGCTCTTTCCGGTCTTGATATGGGAATTCCTATGAATACGGGAGCGGAGGCTGTAGAAACAGCGGTTAAGGTTGCTCGCCGCTGGGGATATCAAGCCAAAGGCATTTCGGAAAATAAGGCTGAAATCATTGTGGCGGAAAATAACTTTCATGGCCGTACCACAACCATTATTAGTTTTTCAACAGAGCGAGATTATCAAAAGGACTTTGGTCCTTTGACGTCTGGCTTTAAAGCTATTCCTTTTGGGAATGTTGAGGCCTTAGAAAAAGCTATTACGCCGAATACTTGTGCTTTTTTGGTGGAGCCTATTCAGGGAGAGGCTGGCATTATTGTACCACCCAAAGGCTATTTGAAAGAAGTGCGCCGTATTTGTACAGAAAATAATGTGTTGCTTATTATAGATGAAGTGCAGTCTGGATTCGGTCGAACAGGAAAAGTTTTTGCCTTTCAACACGAAGGTATTCAGCCCGATGGCTTGATTTTGGGCAAGGCCCTTGGGGGAGGGCTTCTTCCCATCTCCCTCTTTTTAGGCCGTCATGATGTGCTTTCGTTGATGACGCCTGGCAGTCATGGCTCCACCTTTGGGGGCAATCCTCTTGCATGTGCCGTGGCCCAAGAAGCTATGAATTTATTGCTTGAAGAAAAATTGGCGGATCATTCCGCCAAAATGGGCGCTTATATGCTAGAGCGCCTCAAGAAAATTAAATCTCCCTTTGTTAAGGAAGTCAGGGGAATGGGTCTTTGGGCTGGTATTGAGTTTCATGATAATCATTTGATGGCACGTAAAGTGTGTGAAAAAATGAGCGAAAAGGGAGTGCTCTCCAAAGATACACACGCAACGGTTATTCGCATAGCTCCTCCCTTGAATGTGACCCAGGAAGAGCTAGATTTTGGACTCGATGTTTTTGAAGATGTGTTAAAAGAAATGGAAAAAGGGGCATCGTAAGTTCTATCTAAAACTTTCTAAGCCCTTCTATTTAAATCAATCTTTTTGCCTTTAAATTTTTGGACAATCATCATAGACTACTTGAAACATGATTAAATATGCAAAACAGGAGGAAAATTTATGATGAATTCATATACATGCACGCATTTTAAAAAAGATAAAACTTACTTGACATTGGGAGGAGTCGTTCTCATAGCTTTATTGAGCTCTTCTTCTTTGCTGCACGCTATAAAGTCTCCGGAAGAGTTAGAAGAAGCCAATCATGTGCCTTGCTTAAAGCATTTGGATGAAAAAACCAATCGCCAAGGGGCCTTAGAGACTCTTGAAAATCTTGAAAAAAATGCACTTACTGGAGGATGGCAAGCCCATCTAAAGTATCTTAAAAAAGTAGCAGAATTTCTGAAGGAAGATCCTTCTTACCGTCCAGTAACTATGGGAAGTCCTACGGGGCTTTCTCAAAGTGATGAGAGCCCTACTACTTTCTTTGAAATCCTTCACTCCCAAGCCTTGAGCAATTTATTTGCTTCTCCACTCTCTCATCTTGAAAAGAGTTTTGAGAGAACGAGACTTAATTTCTTTTATGACCGTGTCAAAAAGCGTTTGTCGGGAGAAATAGAGGAACCCGTCCATTGGGAGATAGGGCATTCATTACATTCTATTCGATTAACAATCTGCGGCGAAGGATATTCACCTGTACACTCACGGGGAATTGCTACAATTCAATCAACAGCTGAGATATACGCAGGACTTAATCTCAGAGTTCGTTTTTTTCAAGAGTATTATCTCAGCAAGAAGCCAGATAAACGTATCTTAAAAGATATTGCTGCATCAGCAAAAAGTATGAGTGGAGCTGAAAGCCAAGAGGAAAGAGCGTCACTTCAGCGTTTTGCAGCCAGAATTCATTCCAAGCTTTCTGAATAGAAGGGAATTGGTTGTAATCAAGATTCAACTTGCCTTGGAGTCTTACAATCCCGCTGAGGGGCAGCGGGATGTCTCATTAATGATATAATTCGTATCAATTTAAGACTGGCTCGCTTCTAACCTTTGTCAGAGAAGAGGTGGGGTAATATCACCGAAATAAGTCCGGCCAGTATAAAATTTCCACTATGGAAGAGTATGATGTCGGCGTTGCTAATTTTATGCATTTTAGCACTTGATGAATTTTGTGAGCTGCCCTAGGTTAAGGGCGAAATGAGGTGTTTATTATGACAATAACGTGTTCACAATTTCCGAATCTTCACATCATTAATCATCCTCTTATACAACATAAAATGACCCAAATGCGAAAAACAGATACGCCAAAACATGCCTTTCGGCAGCTTCTTCGTGAAATTGCTCTCCTTATGGGGTATGAGATTACTCGCGATCTTCCTTTAGGCACGGAGAAAATTTCAACTCCTCTTGCTACAATGGAGGCCCCTGTTATCATCGGCGCAACGCCTGTGATTGTTCCCATTTTACGTGCCGGCCTTGGTATGGCGGACGGCCTTTTGGAGTTGATGCCCGAGGCAGATGAGGGCCATATAGGCATGTATCGTGATCCCGTCACAAAGAAACCCGTTGAATATTTGGTCAAGCTTCCGAAAGCTAATGGTCGTCTTTTCTTTCTTGTGGATCCCATGCTAGCGACGGGAAATTCGGCGGTAGCTGGCATTGAGATCCTTTTAAAGCATGGAGTGGATTCTTCCAAGATTAAGTTTATTTCTTTGGTAGCCGCTCCTGAAGGCGTAACAGTGTTTAATGAAAAATTTTCCAATATTCCCATTTATACAGCTGCCTTGGATGAAAAGCTGAATGAAAAGGCTTATATTGTTCCCGGCCTTGGAGATGCGGGCGATCGTCTGTTTGGAACGTTGTAGACGCCAAGGTTTGTAAAGGATTTTCATCTTTCATTAACTTAGGAAATCCGTTAAAATACTTTTCATGAATTTAAGAATGCGTAATTTTCAAAGATTGAGTCAAAAAGCCATTGCTCCTTTTATGGTTCTCTCTGTGATGGGGTATTTTATTTATCATTCGATCCAAGGGGAGAGGGGGTTGCTGGCCTGGTTTAAACTTCAAGAACGCTTTCATATGGTGGAGAGTCAGCTTCGGGAAGTAATTTTTGAACGAGAAGAGCTGGAAGAAAAAGTCCAAGCCTTACGTCCGGAGAGCATCAATCGCGATCTCCTTGATCAGCAGGTCCGTCAAAAACTGGGCTACACCCATCCCGATGATGTGGTGATTTTGAGGTTGGATAATCCTGAATAACGTAGTTTTAATATTTTCAACAACAAAATTGCTGGCGCAATAGTTTGTCTCGCTAAGACATCGCTCTTTCAGCAACCTTTGAAATGTCCTCGCCGGCGTCCTTTACCTTTTGAATCCCCTGATTGATAATTTCTTCCGCAAGCTCAAGAAGGCAGGGCTCAAACCGACAGTGGGCGCATAGCCATTTTTCTTGAAAGAGCATATCTTTTTCAAGCTCTGTCCAAGTCGAAAGAGGAGCTTCAATATGCTGAAGAAAAACTTCAATTTTATCTAGTGCATTAACGAATTTAGCCTCATAGGATTCTTTACTTTCATATTCTTCCCAAAGGGTAAAAAGCTCCTGCCCCAGGGGATCTTCTATTAAAGCACAGATTTTTTCCATAGCCATCTTCTCGGCAATAAACTTACTTTTCTTGGCTTCGAGAGTTTGGGTTTCAAAAACAGGAATATCCCCGACTTCAGCTTCGGCCAAATCATGGATGATGGCCATTTTTAGACATTTTTCAAGATCAACTTTTTGAGATAAATAAGGAAAGAAAGTCATGGCCATAAGGCCCATGCGCCAGCTGTGTTCGGCCACACTTTCTTGTCGCCCTGACGATAACCACGAGTGGCGCATCTCACATTTCAGTTTTTCCGCAATGTTTAAGAATTGAACGTAGTGCTGCATAGACTCTTTGGTAAAGTTAAGCATTTTGATTCCTAAGGTTAAAATTATACGGGAAGACGTCCCATGTTTAAAAATTTAGCTCGACGTTTATCACGTAGGGTTTGTCGGTCGAGAGAGAGAAGTGGTGTTAAAGACTTCTCAATGGCCACTCCAACGGCCGTAATAACAGTTTTCGCATTCCGTTGTGCCCCACCTAATGGCTCAGGGATGATGGCGTCAATGACTCCCAGCTTCTTTAAATCTTGGGCGGTGAGCTTTTGAGCCGCTGCCGCTTCTTCTTTCTTATCCCGTGTTCTCCACAGAATTGAGGCACAGCCTTCAGGAGAAATTACGGAATAAATGGCATGCTCAAGCATCAAGACAACGTTTGCAAAGGCAAGGGCGACGGCTCCGCCTGAACCCCCTTCTCCAATAATGGTTGTGATGATGGGCACCTGAACAGAACCGCTTACCTCAAGGCTTCGCGCAATGGCTTCAGATTGTCCTCTCTCTTCAGCTTCAATGGCGGGATGGGCCCCGGCCGTATCCACGAAGGTAAGGATGGGTAAATTAAACTTATCAGCAAGTTGCATTAAACGGACAGCTTTTCGATAACCTTCAGGTCGCGGCATGCCAAAATTGTGCTTTATACGAAGCTCTGTATCTTTGCCCTTTTCGTGACCCATCACAATCACGGGATGGCCTTTAAATTTTCCCAAGCCCCCAATGATGGCCTGATCTTCAGCAAAATTGCGGTCTCCAGCTAGGGGGGTAAAGTTTGTGATCAAGGTTTCAATATAATCACTTGTATGCGGTCTTTCGGGATGGCGCGCGACTAACACCTTCTGCCAGGGAGAAAGAGATCCATAGGTCTTCTTTAAGAGGGTATCCACTTTCTCTTGAAGGCGATTGACTTCAGCAGCAATATTAACTTCACCATTTGAAGAAAGGTGGCGTAGCTCTGAAAGCTTGCCTTCTAGCTCAGCGATGGGCTTTTCAAACTCAAGTGTTACAGCCATGGCTATTTTCCTAATAAAGTTATCTTCTGGGATTGAATCTACTGATGGTTGGCCATTGGATCAAGCAAAACCTGAAATCTTATATTTCCCTAAAGGATGATAAGTCTTAACCACCTCAGCCAAATCCTCTTGAGCCACGTGGGTATAGATTTGTGTTGTTGAGATATCACTATGACCCAAAAGCTTTTGGACAATCATAAGATCCGCGCCATGACGCAAAAGGTGAGTGGCGAAAGCATGTCGGAGAGTATGGGGAGAAAGAGAATGAGGGTCGAGTCCTACCTTAAGAGCAAGTTCTTTTAGAAGTTGGCCAAAACGTTGACGGGTAAGATGCCCCTCTTTACTGGGGGAAGGAAAGAGCCAGGGAGACTCTTTCCCTTTTTTTAAGAAAGACATGCGTATTTTTAAATAGGCTTTGAGAGCCTTGAGAGCTGCGGATGTTAAAGGGACAAGGCGATCCTTGTTACCTTTTCCGCGAATCATAAGAAAAGGTTTTTCACTTTTTAAAACTTCCATGGCAGCTGTGGTGGGAAGAGTGACGAGCTCACTTACCCGAAAACCACTCGCATAAAGAAGTTCAAGCAATACAGAAAGGCGCACTCCTTCTGGTCCTTTCCAGGTGCGGGCTCCCTCTAAAAGACGATTTACATCCTCTTCACTGAGGACGTTGGGTAATTTTCGGCGATAACGGGGAGCTTCTATTAAGACTGTAGGGTTTTCTGTTAAGTTTTCTTCGCTCATCAGATATTTATAAAACTGCCTTAGAGAAGAGAGTCTTCTTGAGAGAGAAGAGGGGGCTAAATGCTTTTGAGTTATAAAATAGTTTTGGATATCTTGAGAGGTAGCTAAATTCAGTTCTGTGGGTGTGAGAAAGGCCGAAAAATCTTTTAAGTCAGATTCATAGGCGCTTAAGGTTGAGCGGGCCATTCCTTTCTCAGCGGCAAGCATTTCTAAAAAGCGGTCAATCTCCAACATTTACGCCGCCTTCGATGGGTTTAAGATTGGGACATTTTCATTTCAAGGGCTTTGTTAAGAGCTTCAAGCTTTCCCCCACCATTTTGAATGACGGAGGAGAATTCAGAGCGCTGGGTAATTCCCATGCTGATGCCTTCTAAAATAACATCGTAGACCCTCATCTCCCCCTTTTTTTCAAAAATCTTCCAATTAATGGGTATGGTTTGCCCATTGGGCCTCATAATTTGACTTGAGACAATAACGCCCCCATCCGCCTCAACGTGACAGCCGCGGATTTCAAATTTTTCTGAAGTATAATCTTTAAAGCGAGTGGCGTAAGTGGCAACCGTGGTTTCCTTGAAAAGGTTTATAAATGTTTGCTTTTCTTCATCGCTTGCTTGCTTCCAATAGCGCCCTAAGACAAACTTTCCAATAGCTTTCAGATTAAATCGTGTTTCAAGAATGGTACGGAATTGATCCGCTCTTTCTTTGTCAGAAATGGATTGGTTAGTGAGGAGAGAAATAACATTTTCCCCCATATCGCTCATAAAAGTTTTTGCATCATTGCAATTAGTTTCCGCATGACTGACGTGAATCCATGTCAAAAAAGAAAGCAGAGTAAAAATAGCCTTTTTCATGAAAGAGCCTTTCTTAATATTCATCATCTTCAAGATCCTCCTCGTCCTCATCCTCAGGTTGTGCCGTTTCTATGACTCTTCCCTCATTTTTTGAGCTCAAACTCCTGCGCCGTTCTGTATACCATGAACGAAACGTCGCATAAGGGTCGATCGAATTAGTTTTTAAGTCAGTGATGATTTCAATGTTGTCTGATTTAGCATCTAAAATTTGAACACCTGTGCGAGTATAGCTATAAACGGCATTGTCATCAGTAAAATAAGCCCACCAATTGATAGAATCAAAACCATAATCTCCAATGCGCCCAATGGTGTCACGCAAATTTGAAGGTCCTAGAATCGGAAGAACAATATAAGGTCCTTCTTCAAATCCCCACGAAGCAAGGGTGAGTCCAAAATCTTCTCGTTTATAGGGAATGTCTAAATCTGTCGAGACATCAAAAATTCCCCCGAGACCGACAGTTGAGTTAATGGCAAACCTGCGAAGTGTATCTTCGGCGTCTTGCATCTCTCCTTGAAGGATATTATTCACTAAAACAATAGGTTCGCTCAAATTTCGTAAGAAATAGCCGACTCTTTCACGCAAAAATTCTGGAACAACCCCGACATACATAGCGGAAATTGGATCAAAAAGGACGTCGTCAAGGAAGTTGTTAACCTCAAAAGTGATGCGATTGATATCCTCTAGAGGATCATTATCTTCCAGGTTGGAAGGAGGATTAAGGACTTCTTCAAATTCCTCAGGACTAATTTCGAGGGTCTCCCCTGGATGTTTATCTGTATCCATATAACTATAGGCATCCTCTTGCGCCCGTACTGACGGGATGAGAAGAAGGAAGGAAAGAAGTATGGTAAAGATATAATTCATGTAACTTTCACATTGTAATTTAAATTAGAGGGAGTTTAGGCTCCTATGATAAAACTGTAAAGGCGTCAAAAAAGACAGATTTAATCATAGATATAATTTTTAAGAACCTCAATAACGCGCTCTACCGTGGCTTCATGGGCATCATCATTACTTTCAACCATAAGATCAGCCTCAGCATAAATGGGATAACGTTTTTCAATCATTTCTTCCAAAATTTCTTTGGCATCTCCTTCAAACAGAAGGGGGCGCGTATCTCGACGGCTGACCCGCTCATATAAAATTTCAGGATCAGCTCTCAACCAAAGAGAAATAGCATTTTCCTTGATAAGCTCACGGCTTTCATCATCAATGAAAGCCCCATCTCCTGTAGAGACTACTTGAGTTTGGCTACTTAAAAGACGTTTGATAACTCGTCTTTCCGCATCGCGAAAAGCTTTTTCACCCCATGTTTCAAAAATATCGGCAACGGAGCAGCCTGCCGCCCGTTCAACTTCTTGATCAGAGTCATTAAAGGGGATGCCTAGCTTTTGGGCAATACGCCAGCCAATGCTGCTTTTACCAGCTCCCATCAAACCAACAAGGACTAAAGTTTTTGGTAAAACCAGGTTTGTCGAATATCGTTTCGATTTTATTTTCATTCCTTTGAAATCTTTCTTAATTTCCTTTAACATACATAATTGTAAACTCGAGAGGAAGCACCTTTTATAATGCCCATAATAGATATTCATTTACCGAAACTAGAGGTGCTTTCTCAAAGAGAGACAACTATCCTCAAGCCTAAAGGGTCTTGGATGGCTAAAACATCCTGTGAGGCTGAACCTCTTTGCACCGATCTTCTTCAAAAAACTCTGCCAAAACGTCTTGTTTTTGATTTGTCTGATTTACATCAGTATGACACAGCTGGAGTGTGGCTTTTGCAGCGGACAATGCACGATTTAGAATTTAAAGGGCATCACATTGAACTTCAAAATGAAAGTGCAGCTTTTCAAACGCTTTCCTTACGTCTTTCTCCCTATAAACCCTCCTTTGAAAAAATTCATCGCCCCACCTCCTTTTTTGAAGAGCGGCTTGTAGAAATAGGAAAAGTAAGTCTAGGGCTTGTTTTTCTAACGCTTGATCTTATTGTTTTTTTGGGTCAAGTCGCGGTGGGTCTATTTTTAACGTGTCTTCACCCTAAGAGGCTGAGAGTCGTATCTGTCTTTTACCATATGGAAAAAATGGGGGTGAATGCTCTTCCGATTATATCTCTTTTAGCGCTTTCTTTGGGGCTTGTTCTTGCGTATCAAGGCGAAGAGCAGCTCAGACGTTTTGGAGCTGAAATTTATACGATTAACTTGGTCAGTATATCTATGTTGCGTGAAATTGGTGTTCTCATTACAGCTATATTGGTAGCGGGACGTACGGGGAGTTCTATTACAGCACAAATAGGAATTATGAAAATTAATCAAGAGGTGGATGCTCTGAATACTTTGGGGTTAAACCCTATGGATGTTTTGATTCTTCCTCGTATTATAGCGCTTGTTCTTATTATGCCTCTTTTAACTTTTGCTGCTGACATAGCTGGATTGATTGGCGGTGGGATTATGGTTATTTTTTCCTTAGATGTGACTCCCCAACTCTATATTCATCGTATTAGTGAGTCTGTGACCTTAGGTGGGTTTTGGATCGGAATTTTGAAAGCCCCTCTCTTCGGAGGACTTATAGGTCTTGTCAGTTGTTTTGAGGGGATGCGTGTGAAAGGAACGGCTGAAAGTATAGGTATATGTACAACGCGTTCTGTGGTTGAAGGCATATTTTTGGTTACTATTGCCGATGCACTTCTCTCTATTTTCTTTTCAAAAGTAGGGATTTAAATGACGAATCAAACACCCATTATATCTATTCGTAATTTGGTTACTGAATTGGGGGGGAAAGTTATTCATGAACACCTTGATTTGGATATATATCAAGGAGAAATCTTTGGTATTGTGGGCGGCTCGGGTGCGGGAAAATCCGTTCTCATGAATACAATTTTGGGGTTAATCACTCCAAAAGAGGGAGAAATTACTGTTTTAAAGACAAAAATCGGATCTCTTGAAAAAATTACAAAGCTTCATATGCAATCTCATTGGGGCGTCCTCTTTCAGGGAGGAGCTCTTTTTAGTTCGCTTACAGTGGGAGAAAATATCCAAATTCCAATGAAGGATATGGAAAATATGCCTGATGATTTGGCACAAGAAATGGCTTTTATTAAATTGAAAATGGTGGGATTGAAGGAAGATGATTTTTTCAAATATCCCGCTGAGCTTTCAGGGGGGATGGTGAAAAGAGCAGCTCTTGCACGTGCTCTTGCGATAGATCCAGAAATCCTCTTTTTGGATGAGCCCACCGCAGGTCTTGACCCTATTGCTGCTGCGGCCTTTGATGATCTTATTTTAACCTTGAGAGATAATTTAAATTTAACGGTTGTTATGGTGACTCATGACTTAGATAGTATTAGTCGCTTGTGTGATCGCATTGCGGTTTTAGTTGACAAAAAGGCAATTGTAGGGACACTAAAATCTTTGTTAAATAATAAGCATCCCTGGATTCATGCCTATTTTTATGGCGTTCGAGGGAGAACGGCTCTTGCCGGTTTTAGGGAGTAGAGATGGAAACACGAGCTGGATATTTGATTGTAGGCACCTTCGTCCTTTTGTTAAGCACAGGGATTTTGGCTTTTTTCCTGTGGATTGCGAAGATGGATTTCGATTATAAAGTCAAGTATTATACTATTTATTTTTCTGGATCCGTAACAGGCTTGACTCTTGGGGGGCCTGTTAACTACTTAGGGGTTCCTGTGGGAACGGTTAAAAATATTAAGCTTGATCTTGATACCCCTGATCGTGTGAATGTTCTTGTGGGACTTAAAGAAAATATTTCTATACGAGAGGATTCATTTGCCTCTCTTGAATTACAAGGTCTCACTGGCTATAAATTCGTCCAAATCTCGGGAGGAAGTAAAGATAGTCCTCTTCTTAAAGCAAAAAAGGGAGAGCCTTATCCTGTAATCCCCTCCCGTTATTCTGGGGTTGAAGAAATTATGACAACCTTGCCACGTATGGTAAATAAATTCACTAATCTTATTGATCGGATAAATATCACCTTTAATGAAACAAATCGAGAGCGGTTTTCGGACGCTTTAAAAAATGTTGATATTTTGGCGCAAAATCTTGCGGAAAGTGCAGGTCCTTTAAAAGATTTAATTAAAGATACGCGTAAGGCTATGAACACTTTTGATACTGAACTTCAACATCTTGGACGCTCTACAGACAGTGCTTTACTGCAGGTTGAAGGTGTTGCTAAAGATATCCATCAGTTGTTAAAGGAAAATCGTATTGCAATAGATTCGTTGACTCAAACAGGATCTTATGAGATTCTTCATACCTTAAATGAAACCCGCGAAATGGTAACAACAGCCAGGCAATTCTTTGAAAAACTAGATGAGAATCCACGAAGTTTATTCTTTGATTCGCAGCGAAAAGGAGTTTATGTGCCGCGGCAATAATAAGGAGAAAATTAAATGTGGTTCATTCTTTGTCTACTATCATTTTTGATTATTCAGCCTGTTTTCGCAGGAAATTGCCCTACAAAAGCGGATCTGCAAGTGTGTGAACCAAAAAAAACCTGGTGGTTTCGAGGATGGGCAACAACGATTTTTGCAGGTCCTTTAACATCTCAAACATCAAGTAAGATTATTCAAGATGCCGACTTTGGAGATTCAGGAATTGCTGCGATTGCTGTTTCGAAAGAACTGGTACGATTTTTAGATAATCGTTTGGGGTTTGAATATGAAGGACAGGCTGTTCAACACTTTGGAGATCAAGATCATTTTGAATTAAACCCAGTTATTCTTGTGGCTCGCTGGTGGTCCTTTCCTTGGAATAAGACCATGCCGACAACAATGGCTATTGGGGATGGCGTTAGCATTGCAACCAGTCGACCAAAACTTGAAGTCAAGAGAAGAGGGCGCGATAAGACATCTAAAACCTTAAATTTTGTGATGGCGGAAGTCACTTTTTCTCACCCTTGCCATTCTAACTGGGCTTTTGTTTTGCGCTACCATCATCGCTCAGGTGTTTTCGGGACCTATCATGGTGTGGATGATGCTTCTACAGCCTTTGCCGCAGGTGTTAAATACTGGTTTTAAAATCTCATCCACACTGATCCATGAGCTTTGAGCCATTTTCGGTGTTTTTTGTAAGTGGGGCAAATCCCCTCCACCACGTCCCAAAAGGCTTTACTATGATTCATATGTAAAAGATGGGCGGCTTCATGGGCACAGACATAATGACCAACCTCAGGCGGGAGAAACACGAGTCGCCAGTTCAAAGAAATGGTTTTACGCCCTGAGCAACTACCCCACCTTGTTTTGCTGTCCCGAAAAGAAACTTTTTCCACTCTTTGGTCTAAAGCTTCAACCGCCTTGTGTAAAAGAGGAAGGAGTTTTTCATGAGCGACCTTTTTAAAGAGAGAATGAAGGTCTTTTTGTGAAAATTTAGGAGGGAGGCGCAAAGTTTTTGTTTCCTGACAGAGCGTAGGTTTGCGTCTTAAGGGATCACGAATGCATTCAAAGTCTTCTCCATAAAGGGAGAGTATCGCCCCTGGATGAAGGGAAGGGGCGTCTGTAACTTTTTCAAGTTGTTGCTTAATCCAAGGTCCACATTGGTCGAGGAAGCGTTGAAGTTGACGGTGAGTAGCCCGTGGTGGATGGGTCAGGATAAAAGCGAGTTCTTTAGGAGATAAACGGAGAGAAATCCGTTTGACTCGCAGATTTGGCTTGTACACGATGGGTATACTTTGATTATCCCAAGTAATCTCTTGCATTATTTATCCTGACGTTAACCGAGCAATCCCTTTCTCCTGCCGAAACAAAGAAAGAAGAATGCGAGCGGCCCTTCCCTGAGGAGATTTCAGGTAGGGATCTTCTTTTAAAAGCTCTTGGGCTGCTGTGTAGGCTTTTTCTAACAGAGGTCCACAAGTTAAAGGGTCGGCTAGACGGTAAGAGGGAAGACCGCTTTGCTTTGTTCCCAGTACATCACCTCCCCCACGCAAACGGAGGTCTTCTTCTGCAATGCGAAAGCCATCGTTGGTTTCCTTCATGACTTGAAGACGTCGCTTGCCAATTTCCGAAATAGGATAACCATAAAGGAGAAGACAATGAGAGTTTTTATCCCCTCGGCCGACCCGTCCTCGTAGCTGGTGCAGTTGCGCAAGGCCAAAGCGCTCTGCATGTTCAATAATCATGATGGTCGCATCTCTCACATCAATGCCTACTTCAATAACTGTCGTGGCTACGAGAATTTGCGAAGTCCCATCCTTGAAGGCAGTCATGGCGGCTTCTTTCTCCTCCGCCTTTTGTTTTCCATGAACAAGGGCCACTTTCTCTGCCCCAAAAAGAGATTTGAGGTGTTCATACCGATCCGTAGCAGCGGCTAGGTCCATCACTTCCGATTCCTCCACCAAAGGACACACCCAATACACTTTTTGTCCTTCCTTTAACAGTCGCCCAAGACCGGTCACAACTTCATCAAGGTGATTCAATCCCAAAACACGGGTTTGAATAGGCTGCCTTCCTTGAGGTTTGTCAAGGATGCGAGAGACCTCTAAGTCCCCATAGGCCGTGAGCTGGAGACTTCGCGGGATGGGGGTTGCGGTCATAATGAGCACATCTACATCCTGACCCTTTGAGGTGAGATTAATGCGTTGCTCGACTCCAAAGCGGTGTTGTTCATCAATCACTACAAGCCCAAGGTCTTCAAATTGAACGCCTTCTTGCAGAAGGGCATGGGTTCCCACAATAAGGTGCACCTTACCATCTTTTAGATCGTCATAAAGGGCTTGTTTTTGCTTTTGACGGCTAGTGAGGAGAGCCACTGAAATGCCTGCTTCTGCAGCTAACTTTGTGAGAGTTTTTGCATGTTGATTGGCAAGGACTTCTGTGGGGACAAGAAAGGCAGCCTGGTAGCCTGCTTCGATAGCATCGGCAATGGCAAGCAAAGCGACCAGAGTTTTGCCTGATCCCACATCGCCTTGAATTAAACGAACCATGCGATGCATTGAGGTCATATCGTCTTCAATTTCTCTCAAGGCCTTTGTCTGTCCCGGTGTAAGGGGATGGCCAAAGGCCTTAAGAATTTTTGCTTTTAGAGTACCGGTTGATGTAATTGCTTTTCCTTTGGTTTGAGAATTGCGCACCAAACTGAGGGCCAATTGGTCTGCAAAAAGCTCATCAAAGGCCAGACGTTCTCGGGCCGGGTGATGGGGCAATAGGTCTGATTCAACTTGAGGGGCATGAACCGTTTCAAAAGCTGTTTTCCAAGAAGGCCAGATATTGTTTTGATGGGCCGAGGGGATCCATTCGGGAAGGTCCGGAAGGCGTCCCAAGGCAAGTTCTGTAAACCTCTGGGCTTGATTTTGAAAGAGCCCTGCGGTCAAGGGATAAAGAGGACTTTTTTCTTTCCAATAGGGCGCGACTTCTGCGGGGGCAATGCGCTCCGGATGGGCCAGCTGCCATTCTCCTAGAAATCGCTCAATCGTTCCGCAGATGAGGCGTTGCTGTCCCTTTGGCAATCGCGTTTCAATGGATTTAGGATAGGCTTTAAAAAACGTGAGATTGAAGGGATCCTTCTCCATTTCACACATGACTTTAAAGGGTTTCTTTGTGGGGGCGCTGTAGTCGAGAATTTTAACGACAAGTGCCACGGACTCTCCTGGCCGGCATTCTTTGAGAGACCGTTTCAAAGGGAAATGCGCCACCCCAACGGGAAGGTGACATACTAAATCAAAGACGCATTTGATCTGAAGCCGATCCAGGGTTTTTATCAAACTGGGCCCCACTCCCTTTAAACTTGAAAGAGGGGCAAAAAGGGGAAAGAGAATTTCAGGTCGCATAGGCTCATCCTACCTTCTTTAAGCCGAGAGAGGGAAGAGCCATATCCTCAATCATGAGGGTGATTTTTGTCTTTCCACCCCAGGTATCGAGTTTGGGAGAAGCGAGAAGGTCAAAGGGGCGATCTTTTGCCTCCATTAATATGTCTCCAAGGGGGGAGCCTTTCAAGCGAAAGCCAATGCCTTCAATATTAACTCCATCCCCTTGAGTAAAGCGACATTTAATATGTTCGTCCTTGATAAGGATGTAAGAGCTAACCACGACATCAGAGAAGATAAATTTGGGCCCCGGGTTGCCCATCCCAAAAGGGGAAAGTTTATCAATTTCCTCTAAAAGAGCTGGCGTGAGAGAAGCTAAATCCAAATATCCATCGCACAAAACCAAAGGACTTAAGTCAACGTCTTGAGCAACTCTTCTCAGTTCATCTGCAAGAAATTTCTTGAAGGGGGGAAGATGTTCTTTGGTAAGGGAGAAGCCGGCAGCCATGGCATGGCCACCCCCCCCTAAAAGATATCCCAAATGGTGAGCTTTATGGACAAATTGACCAAAATCAAAGCCAGGGATAGAACGGGCGGAGGCCTTTCCTATGCCGTCTTCATTCCACGTAATGACAGCAGTAGGTTTGTGGTATTTTTCCTTAAGGCGCCCGGCCACAATACCAATCACCCCTTCATGCCATCCGTCTCGGTCCACCACAATAAAAGGGGTTTCTGGACCTACTTGGATAAGAGCTTGCTCTAAGGCATCTGCTTCAAGAAGTCGTCTTTCTTGGTTGTAGATATCAAGTTTTTGAGAAATCTTGAGCGCTTCTTCCGCGTTTTCTGTAGATAAAAGGCGCGCCCCTAAAAAAGACTCCCCAACCCGCCCGCCTGCATTAATACGAGGTCCCAGAACAAAGCCCAGATGGTAGGGTGATGGGGTTTCTGAAAGTCCGCCTATATCGGCAAGGGCTTTGAGTCCTATATTTTGTCGCTGTGCCATGACCTTAAGGCCTTGAGAGACAAAGGTGCGGTTAAGTCCCGTCAAAGACATCACATCACAAACGGTGCCTAAAGCCACAAGATCAAGGAGGGAAAGGAGATCAGGTTCTTGACGCGCTTTATAAAATCCAGCTTCTCTTAAAGTGCGGTTAAGGGCCACAATACATAAAAAAGATATGCCCACCGCGGCCAAGTGGCCGAGGGCCTGAGTTGTCATGGGATCTTCATCAAGGCGGTTGGGGTTGACGAGAGCATAAGCCTTGGGAAGTTTAGCTTCAGGCGCATGGTGATCCAACACAATCACGTCCATGCCTGTTGCCGCTTCAATGGCATCAAAGGAGGTCGTGCCACAATCAACAGTCACCATGACCGTATAGCCTTCGCGAATAAACTTCTGAATGCCTGCAATGTTAGGGCCGTAACCTTCCTTAATGCGATCAGGAATATAAAGAGCAATGGGAACACCGATGGTCCTAAAAAAGCGATGGAGAAGAGCACCAGAGGTGGCGCCATCCACATCATAATCTCCCCAGACAAGAATTTTCTCGCCCGCCTTAATGGCCTGGTGCAGACGCTGTATAGCTTTGTCCATATCCTTTAGAATCAGGGGATCGGGTAAATGGCGACGGAGGCTGGGCTCTAGAAAAAGGGAGGAAGACTCAAGGGTTTGATGGCGCATGACCAAAAGGCGAGATAGAGTTTCCGAGAAGCCTAATTTTTGCATGAAAGTAAGGATAAGAGCGTCATCACAAGGGCGTAAGACCCAACGTTTTTCAGAGAAGGATGAGGCGCAAATTTCTTTCATAAAACCTAAAAATCTAAATCTGTATACTCAGGAGAGGGAGTAATCCCAGGGACGCTATCAGCTAAAATGTCGCGAAAGCTGGGGCGTTATTTAACCCGCGAATACCAAAGCTTTGCCACGGGATGTTTATCCCAAGGGACATCTCCAAGGTAGTCAACACATGATAAGTGGGCAGCAGCTGAAATGTCTGCAAGAGAAAATTCTTCTCCTCCGAGCCAATTGCGCCTATCACATAGCCAAGAGATATACTCTAGGTGATCATGAATATTAGCATTTCCAATGCGGATGGTCGCTGAATCAGGTCCGCCTTGTCCCATTTTACGGCGCAAGACTTTCTCAAAGACCAAATTATGAGTGACTTCACTATTAAATTTTTCGTCAAACCAGGCAATGAGACGCCTGACTTCAGCACGTTCAAGAGATGTTTTCCCTAAGCTTGGCTGCTCATGATAAACCTCTTCGAGATATTCTGTAATGGGATAGGCATTACAAATATTTTTCCCATCGTCATCGGTAAGAATGGGGGGAAGTCCTTCAGGGTTTAATTGAAGAAGAGAAGGTTGAGGATCCCAAGGTTTAATGACTTCTAGAGTAAAGGAAAGTTTCTTTTCAGCTAAAAGAAGACGTATTTTTCGGGAAAAAGGGCAGAGCCAGTAATGATAGAGTTTCCGCATGAGAGTTTTTCCTTGGATTGAAATTAATTTTATGCTACTTCCTCACTTTCTACCATAAGGAGCCCCTATGACTCTAGAGCAAATCTTACTACTTTCGTTTATTCAAGGTGTGACCGAATTTCTTCCCATCAGCTCTTCAGGCCATTTAGTTCTTGTTCCAGCTCTGTGTGGATGGCGTGATCAAGGCTTAATGTTTGATGTGGCGGCGCACTTAGGGACATTGGGGTCCGTTCTTGTCTATTTTCACAAGGATGTCATTTCCCTTTTTAAGGGAACCTTTTCTCTTCTCAGAGGCAAAGTGAATGAGAATACCCAGCTTCTCATCAATCTTGTGATTGCAACAATTCCTGTGGTTTTATTAGGGGTTGTATTTGAAAAGTGGGCAGGAGATGCTTTGCGAAGCGTGACAGTGATTGCTTGGGTTGGCATTATTTTTGGTCTGATTCTTTATGCAGCTGACAAGTATGGCCAAATGATAGAAACGGTGGCCGATACAAATCTAAAGCGTGCGGTGTATTTTGGCCTGGCCCAATGTGTGGCTCTTGTGAATGGTGTTAGTCGTTCAGGGGCTTGCCTTACAGCAGGAAGATTTATGAACTATAAACGTGCCGATGCAGCGCGTTTTGCTTTTTTAATGTCCATTCCTACTATTACGGCAGCAGGCCTTTTAAAGGGGTATCAGTTTGTAAAAGAAGGAGATATGTCCCTTTTAAACGATGCCCTTTTAGTGATGGCTTTTTCCTTCTTTTTTGGATTTTGTGCCATTGCTTTTATGATGCGATGGCTTCAAAGATCAACGCTTACGCCCTTTGTTATCTACCGATTGCTTTTAGGGGTATTTCTTCTTGTTAGCGTTTACAGTGGTTTTATAAGCTCAGTTCCCTGTCATTAATTTAAATCTGCTGTGATTTTTTTCAAGGGTGAGGCCAAATGATCTAAGATGATCTCATGGGCCATCAGCTTGAAGGCTTCTAATCCTGTTGGCGAAACTTGCTCAATACCATAATCAAGAAAAATTATATAAGGGAAAATCAGAAGAAATCGCAAAATTATTCTTCCCATTTTTTGATTTTTTCGAGCTTCAAGGAAATTTCCGCGATATGAGGAGAATCTTCCGGAAAGTTTATTTTTACAGTTTCTAGGGCTTGATTTAAGTAGTTAATAGCTTGATTTTTATAACTTTGAGCTTGTTGTATGTTTTTCGTTTCTTTTTCGTGTGATAATTTTTTAAAGGAGAGATCTGCTAAGGCTTCTAAGGCCATATAATTGTCGATGTGTTTGTGCTTCTCAAAGATTTGAGATGCTTCTCTCAAGTAAACTTCCGCATTATCAAGATCGCCTTGAGAAGAATAAATCTCTCCAAGAGTAACCAAAACTCTAGCTGTTTCAACGTGGTCCTTTCCATAATTTTTTTGATAAATCGCTAAGTTTTTCTTAACCAACCGAAGGGCTTCTGTTGTTGTGTCTAAACTACCTAAACCAACGAGAGTCCAAGCAACTTCAATATGATCATCTGGGACATTTTTTTGATAAATAGCACGAGCCTTGTTAAAAAGGAGCCTTGCTTTTTCATATTGGTGAAGTCCCTTATAAGTATAACCCAAATGGGTTAAAATCCAAGCGACCCCTATATGGTTTTTAGAATGATTCCCTTCGTAATTAAGAAGAGCATATTCAAGTAATTCCCTTGCTTCATGATGCATTTTAACATCATTATACGTATGAGCCAAATGAATAGCTCCCCAAGCACTTCTGAAATGAGCTGCTGAAAGATGGTGCTTGTAGTACGCAAAACCTTCTTTCAAGATTGGTATGGCTCTTTTATACTCTCCCAGAGCTCTATAGACTTTTCCCAGATCAATTAAATTGCGTGCGTACTCCACATTGCTTTGAAGGGATTTTATTTTAAAAATAGTGTAAGCCTTCTCAAGCGTTTCTCTAGCTTTTTCATACTGTCCAAAATCTCGATAAGCATTTCCTAGGTAAGTTAAGTGCAGTGCAATTTTGAGATAATGATGAGGAAAATATTTTTGAAAAACAGAGATACTTTGACAGAGATACTCTATTCCTTCTTTTACATCTCCTAAGGCAATATAAGCAGCAGCTAAAAACGCAAACAACCGTCCTAATTTGTAAAAGTTTTTTTGACTTTTTTGCAGTTTATCAATGGATGGCCTCAGAAATACAATTGCTTCATCATAGCGACCTAAATAAAAATAAATAGCCCCCAAATCACCTTTGATAGAATCTTGAAAAAAGGGTGAAAGTATATCTGTATGGGTTAAAATCTTTTCGCAATGATCTCGCAAAGGAGAAATTTTTATAAGATCTTCTTGATCTATTTTTTCAGCAAGATATCCCTCTAAGAGGCTCAAAATTTTGTGAAAGGAAGGGTGATTTTCTTGCAATTCGTACTTTTTTGTGAGGTAGGATAAAAATATATTTTGAACACTCCGGTGCAGTGAGAATGTAGCTATTTTACTCTCTTTTTTATGAGCTTCTTCAATAATAAAAGATCTTTTTTTAAGTTCATGTAAGAAATTTTCGCCAAAGTCATTGTTTTCATAAGAAAAAATCAACTCTTTAGGAATATTTTGAGAATCGATAAGGCTGATAAGAAGTAACGCATCTTTGTAATTTTTATGAGCCTCGATAATTTGTTTTAAAGACATAGAGATAATTGCATAGCGAGTTTTTGTATATTTTCCAACATCTCTTAATAAATTATGCTGATTTTCATCAAAAAATACCGTTTGTGTGTTGAGATAAGCCAAGTATTGATCATAGGAAACTTGCGTTTCCTTTAAATAATAGGCTGCTGTAGAGACATCTAATGGGAAGGGTGGGATCTCCTTTAAAAAGTTTTTTTTGTGAAAATCTTCTTGGGTGAGAGAAGATGCTTTACTTTCTCCCGAGCTGATAATCTTGTTAAAAAGAGATAGCTTTTCGGTTTCACTCAGCTCTCCTATGATGACGACTCCCATATTTTCAATGTAGCTATTTTTAGTGATATTCATATTCTGTGTTGTGATAAGGACATGGCCCTTTCCCCAAACTTTAGCATCATAGGGAAAATAGCCCTGTATATCAGTGAGGGACTCAACGTTATCATAAATCAGAAACCAGTTTGGCTGAGTTTTAAGCTGCCTCTTTAAAAAAATGAGGAGTTGCCCTTCTCTCTCGGAAGGATTCTTGATGTCTTGAATCTCTCTGAGCTCTTTTTTTTCTTCAGATGTTTTAGAGGCGGCATAAGCAAGCGCTTCTAAAGAAGCCATCAAACTTTTTTTTGTTTCCGCATTAACCTCCCAGACGAGTGGTCTATCTTGTTGGCGTGCATACTGACGTGCGAGAGTTGTTTTTCCAGCTCCCCCCCATCCTACTAGAGAGATGGTTTGGATACCCTCTTGTCCCTTTAATTTATCCTTTATTTCAGCAAGTATCTCAGGGCGATTTAAGAGAGTGGTTTGACCTGGAATAAACAGATCCGATTGAATTATTTCAAGGTTACTGTTTATTTTGGGGGAAGATATATGATGGATCAAATAAAAGGCGCCCCAAAGAATAAAACTGAAAGTTCCTATAGCCAATACACATCTCGTTCTTTGGCTTTTTATCAAATCTAAAAAGACAGCTAATCGCTTGAGTGATTTTTTTTTAAAGGCTTCTATTTGAGATAAGTTAGATTTTAGATGAACTTGATTAGCTGAACTTTCATAACTCCTAAGGACTTCCTTACAATGCACTTCAAATTCCTCTTTAAAATTCAAAAAAATCTTCTCAATGTTAAAAATTGGAAAAAGTTGTTTTAGAATTTCAAAAAACGCAAAATATGTATTTTTTTGTGCAGAAAGATTAATAAAAAGGAAGTTAAATTTCTTAGGAACTTCTACATAATCTTCATCTAAAAAAAGAAAAAGAGACCGATTTCCCTTTTCAAAAAGTTGAGAAGTTTTTTCAAGTTCTGTACCAAAATTTATAGGTTTTTCTATTCCTTCTTTAGGTAAAATATAGATTACGTATTCGCTTTCTCGACATTCATTAATGAGCTGAGAAAGAGAGATAAATTGTTCTCGTAACTCTTTTAAAACAACTATACCAATCATCTTTAAGCAGGCTTCAAGGTAAGTAATGAAAGTTTTTTCTTCCTCCCGCTTAGTCCAATAAATCAGCACACATGAAAGAAGTTTTTTTGGTTTTAACCTTGAAATCTCCAATAAGGTTTTTTTAAACGAATGGTAGATTAGGATATCTGTATAATGCTGTCTTAAAGAAGAGAGGTTTCCAGAGGTTTCAATAAAATCGATAATATGTTCTCGCGAATTACACTCAAGCTTTGACATAATATTGCTTGTGTGATGTTCAATTGTCTTGGTGGTAATTGATAAAGAAGTGGCTATTTTTTTTGCTGAGCGTCCACTCACTAAAAAAGAAATAACATCAATTTCTCTAGGGGTAAAATAAACCCCCTTTATTGTTTGTAATTTTGCTAAACAAAGAGGAAAGGGTAAATCATTTTCTTTTTTTTTCATAAAATATGAATAAGGTACATTTTTTAATAGTCCATTTCTTAGTTTAGTACACTCTTTCCTTTTCAATTAATTTATCTTCGCTTTTTAAAAAAGTAAAGATATAGGTAAAATTCCCCAACATACTCTCCTCATAGGGAATTTTCAGGATAGGTTTTATTTAATGAGTCTGACAGATTTTTCGAGTTAACTACGGTCATATTGCAATGAAACGGAGTTTACAAAAAAAAGTAGATGTCGATTAGGCTTCTACGAAAATTGAAAGTTAACCACTTAGATGAAAGGAACCTCTTGTATGAATATGTTCAATTTTTCAAAAATCACCATATTAGCCTTAACATTAACTCTCATGCCTTGTATTGCTAATGCGGGAAAATCTAGTGATGAAGATAATAAAGAATCTAAAAAAAGTGCTAATATTACCCTTAAAGCACCTCATTTTACATCAGAGTGTGATTATGGGGCAAAAAAATCTACTTGTTCTTCTAAAGGGGGTAAAGTTTCTCTAGCAGCACCAAGAGAAGATTCTGGATTCCTTGGTAAAGCTGTTAGCGGCTTTATCTCTTTATTTGGCAGTAAGTAAAATAAGATTTGCGAGCGGGGCATTAAACCCCGCTCTTGCGATCAAAATTTTGCCGCTATTTGAAATTCCGTTAAATTTTCTTGTGGCAAGTTACGATGCATATAACAATGAAATTAGAGGTGTAAAATGAAATTTTCTGTATTTAAAATATTTTTATATATTTTTTGTATAACTACTTTCTTCAATAAGAATGTTTTTTCTTATTATAATGATAAGGAAAAAAGTACTTTTATTCGGGCAGTAAAAAAAGGAACTTATGAAAGAGTTAAAAAATTATACAATAAAAATAATTCATTAGTTCAGGTGAGAGATGAGAAAGGCCGTACAATTATGCATATCGCTCAGGCCTATGATCAAACTAAGAAAATAAAATTTCTGGCAAAGCGTGTTCCAGAATTAATCGAGACTCCCGCAGAAGGCATCACTAAAAGCATAGGAACTCCTCTACATTACGCTGCTCGATATGGAGACATGAAAGAGTTAAAAACTCTTTTTGAACATAGTTCCAGGAATATAAACGTGGATTGTTTGGATGCTAATGGAAATACCCCCCTTCATATTGCTATAAAGAACTCCGAAGATAAAATTGCACGATACTTAATCAAAAAAGGGGCTAATACTTCTTCTTTAAGGGATATGCGAGATGAAAAAGGTCGTACAGTTTTGCACATTGCTCAAGCTAAAGATCATGAGCGTGAAATAAAATTTCTGGCAAAGCATGTTCCAGAATTAATCGAGACTCCCGCAGAAGGCATCACTAAAAGCATAGGAACTCCTCTACATTACGCTGCTCGAAATGGAGAAGTGAAAGAATTAAAAACTCTTCTTAAATACGTTTATAAATACGATTTAAACGTGGATTGTTTGGATGCTAATGGGGATACTCCTCTTCACATTGCTATAAAGAACTCTGAAGATGAGGCTATACAATATTTAATAGAAGAAGGAGCCGACACTTCTTTAAGATCTAAAGGTGGAAAAGGAAAAAGCGCTAGTGAACTCGCTAAAAAGTATACTACTGAGATATTTCAGACTCAGCTCTTCCTAGATGGTGGTAAACAACAAGATGGAAAAAAACCCGTTATCTCTGAAAAGAAATGGCAAGTTTGTCTATTCTTCACAGATGGTAGCTGTAAGAATCCCTTTAAAGGAGAATTACAATTCTTAAATAAACCGCTAAAAGCCTTAAATAAGATAGTCCCTCATGCTAATATAGCCTTTGAAGGCTTAAATGAAGATGGAATAACCCATAATTTTTATTATGTACACTTAACTGAGAAAGGAGTTATATTTAAAAAAGGAAAGCACGCATTAGACACAGCTCGCATGCACACACCTCGTAACGCTTTTAGATGGTCAATAGAAAAAAAAGCAGGACTTAACGTATTAAAAAAAATAAAAAAAGATCAGAAAACAATTAGCTTGGGTGTTTTTAAAGCAGGGGAAAATAATGTTCACAGTTGTATGACATATGCTTTAAAAATATTAAGGGAGTGTGGAGTAAGAGACGAGATACATAATATACTTGGGAGAGTAATTCCAAGTAGGGTAATTGAAGATTTAGACTCTGCTAAGCGGTAGCTCTTAATTTGGGCTTGAAACTAACTTGAAGGCTGTCTGAGCTATCTCAGACAGCCATTTTTTTGATACCTTGTCGAACGTTTGTCTAAAAAATATTAGAGGGTGTAATCAAATAATGACCTTACGAGACCTCTAATGCAGACAATTCTTATGCTAATTAGATCGGATATTTTAAAGTGCTATTGACAAGGATCAATCTTTAACCCGTGCCCAAATACGCTTCATCAGGAAGTACATAAGACCTGTGAAGATGGCAAAATAAATAAGTACCTTGTAACCCATTCTCTTGCGTTCCTCGAGCTCAGGTTCTGCAGCCCAGGATAAAAAAGTGACCACATCTTTTGCCATTTGATTCACAGAAGGCTGAGCGCCGTTGTCGTAGGTTACAACGCCAGGGCTTAAAGGAGGGATCATAGCAATTTGTCCTCCTGGAAAATAAGGGTTGTAATGCATCCCTTCAGCAATTTGGATCTCCTTGGGAGGAGTCTCTTCATAACTCGTAAGAAGAGCGTAAATATAATTCGGCCCTCCAGGTCTTGCCTTTGTAATGAGAGAAAGGTCAGGAGGAAAGGCCCCATTATTAGCGGCTCTTGCAGCTTTCTCATTCTTATAAGGGCCTGCAATTATATCGATAGGGGTTGCAGGTTTTTCAATGACATTTCCATCTTCATCAGTGGCCTCAACCTTATATTCTGCTGCAATAGCTTTGAGTTCTTCGACATTATAGCCGAGAGCCGCCAAATCTCGATAGCGTACTTGCTTTAAACCATGGCATGCAGAGCAAACTTGTTGATAAATTTGAAATCCATGCTGAAGGTCCTCGCGATTATAGGTTCCAAAAGGTCCCTCGAAAGACCAATTTTCTTGAGGAATTGAGGGAACGTCTTCAGCAAAGACGGTATGGGGCAACGTTAAGAGTATCAGGACAATGATGCTTTTTTTTAATACGGGTTCACTCAGACTTTTCGGAAGAGGTTTATGTTTTTCAAAAATACCTAAGAGAGGTAATGCGAAAAGGAAAAAAGCAAAATAAAGGACGGTTGTCAGTTGTCCCAAGGTTTGGTTGGAAAGGTTTCCAAAGTCAGTAAAAATGTGATCTGGAGAGTGGGCGCCCACAAATCCTAAAATGAAGCAATCAATGACAAAACCCCAGAAGAACCATTTGTACCAAGGTCTAAAAGTAGCGCTTCTTACCTTTGAGGTGTCAAGCCAGGGAAGGAAAAAAAGGATCATAACGGCCCCAAACATGCAGAGGACGCCTAATAACTTGTTCGGGATGGAGCGAAGAATGGCATAGAAAGGAAGGAAGTACCATTCAGGGACAATGTGGGCAGGGGTGACCAGCGGATTGGCTGGAATGTAGTTGTCTGGCTCTCCAAAGAAATTAGGGTTGAAAAAGATAAAATAGGCCCAAACTAATCCAAAAAGACCCATCCCAAACATATCCTTCACCGTATAGAAAGGGTGAAAGGGGATGCTGTCGCGAGGCTCTTTTCGATCAATTCCCAAGGGGTTGTTGGAGCCATGTTGATGAAGGGCAATTAAATGCAGAATAACGACCCCTATAATCAGGAAAGGGAAAAGATAATGTAGGGCAAAAAAACGATTTAAGGTTGGATTGTCAACGGAAAAGCCACCCCAAAGCCATTCCACAATTGACTCTCCAAAAGGAAAAACGGAGAAAAGGTTTGTGATGACCGTTGCGCCCCAGTAGCTCATCTGGCCCCAGGGAAGGACGTATCCCATAAAGGCGGTGGCCATCATCAAAAGCAAGATGACAACTCCCAGCATCCATAAAAGCTCCCGAGGCGCCTTGTATGATCCATAATAGAGGCCTCGAAACATATGGATATAAACAATAATAAAAAACATCGTGGCGCCGTTGGCGTGAAGGTAGCGCAAGAGCCAGCCGTAATTAATATTGCGCATAATATATTCAACGCTATCGAAGGCTTCTTTTGTATTTGGCTCGTAATGCATGGCTAAAAAAATGCCTGAGAGAATCATGACAACCAGCGTAATTCCTGCAAGAGAGCCAAAGTTCCACCAATAGTTTAGGTTTTTAGGCGTCGGATATCCACGTAATTCATGGTCAATAAATGAAAAAAAGGGAAGCCGATAATCAATCCACCGGATCACTTTTGTGACACTATCCATGGGTGACCTCATCTGTGCCAATACGAATGTGGGTGTCGCTTAAAAAAACATAAGGGGGAACGAAAAGATTTAAGGGAGCGGGGCCGTGCCTGACGCGTCCTGATGTATCATAGAGTGAACCATGACAGGGGCAGGCCCATCCTCCATATTTCCCGCGGTTTTGTGTAGGTTTGTTGCCGGTGGGAATACATCCCAGATGAGTACAGATTCCCACAACGATGAGCCATTGATCATGACCTTTTTTGACGCGGGCTTGGTCAGTTTCAGGATCAATGAGCTCTGAGAGGGGAGTTTGTTCGGCCGCATGAATTTCCTCTGCAGTGCGTTTGCGAACAAAGATGGGTTTCCCTCGCCAAACGACTGTAATCGCTTGCCCTTCAGGGATGGGGGCCAGGTCAACATCAACCGTAGATTGAGCTAAAATATCGGCGGCAGGATTCATGCTATCTACAAAAGGCCAGGCAAAATAAGCTGTTCCCACAGCGCCAACTGCACTTGCCGTTAAAAGCAAAAAGTCCCGCCTTGTAGGTTTGTGACTCTGAGGTTTGAGTGTTCCTTCTGTCATGGCTTTCTTTTTATGCCTTATTTGGTGTCTAGCCTATTCCTGTTTACCTGATGTAGGATGCAGGATAAGACAGTTTTAGTCGACTTTGAATGAAATTTAAAGGACCCAAATGCATCTTGTGTTATTTCAGCCAGAAATTCCTCAAAATATGGGAACGCTAATGCGTTTTTCGGCTTGTATGAACTTACCTTTAGATGTAATTGAGCCGTGTGGTTTTCTTTTGACGGACAAGCATTTAAAGCGAGCCGGTATGGATTATAGGGAAAGGGCCATGACAACGCGCTTTCCCTCTTGGAAAGCTTTTTGTCAGGAAAGAAAGGGGCTGCGGCGTGTGGCTGTCAGTGCAAATGCTTCTCAAAGCTGTTATGAATTTTCCTTTGAGGCCTCTGATTTGCTGATCATGGGACAAGAAAGTTCTGGTTTTCCATCAGAAATTATAGAAGGCTGTCATGAAAGCATAATTATCCCCATGGTTTCAGGGGCGCGTTCTTTAAATCTTGCTCTTGCCGCAGCTATTGTTTCAACTGAAGCTCTTCGTCAAACTCACCAACTCCCAGGAGGATTCCTATGACAACTCAACAAAATCGTGCTTCTGAGTGGTTTTCAACGCTCCAATCTCAACTCATTGAGAGTCTTGAGACTCTTGAAAAGGAAACCACCCTTTCTCAATATGAAAAACCTGCTGGTTCGTTTCTCCGTAAGTCTTGGGAGCGAGAGGGGGGTGGGGGTGGCACCATGGCCGTCTTAGAGGGCCGTGTTTTTGAAAAAGCCGGCGTTAATTTTTCTGAGGTTCATGGGGAATTTTCTGAAGAATTTCGGAAACAAATTCCTGGAGCTGAAGAAGATCCGCGGTTTTGGGCCAGTGGCATTTCAGTTGTGATTCATCCGCATAATCCTCACGTGCCCATTGTTCATATGAACACACGGATGATCCAAACCCAAAAGCTTTGGTTTGGTGGTGGAGCTGACCTGACGCCTTGCTTTCCTGTTGATAAAGATACCCAAGATTTTCATGCAGCTTTTAAAAAGGTCTGCGATTTCTATGAGGCTACCTCTTATGAAAAGTTTAAAAAGTGGGCGGATGAATACTTTTACCTTCCTCACCGTCAAGAGCCACGGGGCGTGGGCGGCATTTTTTATGATTACGTGAATAGTGGTGATTGGGAGCATGATTTTGCTTTTACGCAAAATGTAGGGAAGACCTTTGCGACCATTTACCAAGAGATTGTCCGAAGGCATATGAATACCCCTTGGACAGAGCTTGATAGAAAGGCTCAGCTTAAAAAGCGGGGCCGGTATGTGGAATTTAATCTTATTTATGATCGAGGAACCCACTTTGGCCTGAAGACGGGCGGAAACACAGAAGCCATTTTGATGTCACTGCCGCCCCTTGTTGAATGGCCGGCGGCTTGATGGTAAGATAGTCATTTACAGATCTCTAGTAAACAAGAGCTTGATATGAAACGGAATGATATTGTTAAATGCCTAACTCAAGACAGAAAAGTTCTTGAGAACTACCATGTTAAGTCTCTTGCCTTATTTGGTTCAGTAGCGCGCAATCAGCAAACACCCTCAAGTGATATTGATATTCTTGTGTCCTTTAACCATCCTTTGGGACTATTTGCCTTTATCAATCTCAAAAATCACCTTGAAGATCTTTTAGGCTCCCCCGTTGATTTGGTAACCGAGCAAGCACTCCATCCTTATTTACGTCATCGTATTCTTAAGGAATCAGTGCATGTCATCTAGAGAATGGATATTTCGTTTAGATGATATTTTAAATGCCCTGGAGCGGGTTGAAGAATATACAAAAGGTCTAGATTTTAAGAAATTTGAAGCAGATCAACGTACAATCGATGCTGTTATTCGTAATCTTGAAGTTGTAGGAGAAGCTGCTCGCCATATTCCTGAAGTGATAACAGTAGACTATCCATCTGTACCTTGGAGGTCACTGCGAGATATGAGAAATATTCTTATTCATGAATATTTTGGCATTCATACGGAAATTATCTGGGAAACAATTTGTCAAGATTTGCCAGATTTAAGAGACCAATTGCAGCAAATTAAGAAAGCTAACAACACTTCCATCTGAAGACGGGCGGAAATACAGAAGCCATTTTATTAAAGAATTGAATTCAGGGCGCTACTTTTTATTGCGAATCTTACGCCAGTTAGCGTGATGTTTTTGATGATCTCCGAGGGTTTCAGAGAAAGCATGACCGCCTGAGCCATCTGCTACGAAGTAAAGATAAGGAACATTGGCGGGATGGGCTGCCGCTTTGAGGGAAGAAAGGCTCGGATTTGCGATGGGAGTGGGAGGAAGCCCCCTATAAAGGTAGGTATTGTAAGGACTTTCAATTTTCAAATCTCCACGAAACAGCGTGCGCCCCAAGCCCTCTCGGCCATTTGTTAAGGCATAAATCACCGTTGGATCGGCTTGAAGTGGCATTCCTTGCTTCAGGCGATTTAAAAAGACAGCCGCAACCAGAGATTTCTCCGGTGCCTTTGAGGTTTCCTTTTCGATAATAGAAGCTAAAACTAAAAGCTCCTGAGGAGACTCGAGGGGATGATTGTCACAGCGCTCTGCCCAAGCCACTTCAAGGGCACGGGCCATCGCCTTTCTCATGCGATTTAAGATGATGTAACATTCCGTCCCATGGGGAAAGTGATAGGTCTCTGGCAAAAGAGAACCTTCTTCAGGTGTTTCACAAGCGCCTTGAAAATGCGCATTTGAAGCAACTTTTTCTACGAGCCGGTGGCATGTCTCTCCTTCAATAAGAGTAACTCCATGGAGAATAACTTCCCCGGACTTTAGGATGTGAATGAGTTGGGCTGGGGTTATGGAGGGAGGAATGAGATATTCTCCAGCCTTTAACTTTTGAGAGACTCCTGTTGTGTAAACGACCACTTTAAAGAGAAGAGGAGAATTTAAGACTTTATACTGGCTAAGGGTTTGTGCAATTTGAGAAAGGGAGGCACCTTTTTCGATAAAGATAGTGGTTTTCTCATTATTTTGAGGATGTTGCGCCCAATAGGCTACATAACCTACAAACGTAGAAGGGAGAGCAATTATAAGGATGATAAGGGCAAAAATTGTGCGCCATGGTCTTTGTTTAAACAAACTCATGCCCGCCAAGGCTTAGATGGCTCCCATCACAAGGGAGGCGTTGGTTCCACCGAATCCAAAGGAGTTGGACATAGCATAGCGAATTTTTTGTTCTTTGGCCTTATGAGGAATGAGGTCAATACCGTCAGTTCCTTCTGAAGGATTATCTAGATTGATCGTGGGCGGCAAAATACCGGAATTCAAGGCAAGGATTGAGAAAATAGCTTCAACACCGCCCGCAGCCCCTAACAAGTGGCCTATGGCTGACTTTGTAGAAGACATATTCGCATTATGGGTAAAAAGGCGCTTAACCGCTCCTAATTCAATCATATCGCCGATAGGGGTTGCCGTACCGTGGGCATTGATATACCCGATATCTTCTGGATTCAATTTAGCATGGCGAAGGGCGCCCTTCATGGCGCGAAAACCGCCATTTCCATCCTCAGCAGGCGCTGTGATGTGGTGGGCATCGCCTGAAAGACCATAGCCTAAAACTTCAGCATAAATCTTGGCACCGCGCTTTTTCGCGTGCTCATATTCTTCTAAAACAACAACGCCGGCTCCTTCTCCAATCACAAAACCATCCCGGTTGCGATCCCAAGGGCGGGACGCCTTTTCTGGCTCATCATTGAAATTAGTGGAGAGGGCTCTTAAGGCCGCAAATCCAGCAACGCCAATCTCACAAACCGCAGCTTCGGCGCCACCCGCAACCATGACATCTGCATCACCCCATTGAATGAGGCGAGCAGCATCACCAATCGCATGAGCACCTGTGGAACAGGCTGTCACCACAGCATGATTAGGGCCTTTAAATCCATAACGAATGGAAACTTGACCAGAAACAAGGTTAATGAGACAGGAGGGAATAAAGAAAGGGCTTATTTTCCGAGGTCCGCCCTCTTTTAAAAGGACAGAGGCTTCATAAATGCGAGGAAGTCCCCCCACACCTGAGCCAATCATAACGCCAGTCATTTCTCTTTGCTCTTCTGTTTCAGGAGTCCAACCTGAATCAGCGAGAGCTTCTTCTGCCGCCGCAATACCATAGAGGATAAACGTATCTATCCTTCTCTGTTCATTAGGGGGTATATAATCTGTAGAATTAAATTGGCCCTTTTCTGTTCCCAAGGGAACAAGGCCGGCAATTTTTGAAGGGTAAGCCTCTGTATCAAAGGTATCTATGCGCCGAACTCCTGATTCACCTTTAATAAGGCGCTCCCAAGTGGTTTGAACACCGTTTCCTAGAGGGGTCACAAGACCCAAACCTGTTACAACAACTCGACGCATAGATTTTATACCATTAATAATTTACTTAGAGGCACGCTCTTGAACATAGTCAATTGCGTTTTTCACGGTAATGATTTTTTCAGCGGCATCATCAGGGATTTCGCATCCAAATTCTTCTTCAAAAGCCATGACAAGTTCAACGGTATCAAGGCTATCGGCGCCAAGATCATCCACAAAACTTGCACTGTCTATGACTTTGTCTTCATCGACACCTAAGTGTTCAACGACAATTTGTTTTACACGTGCAGCAACGTCACTCATTTCAACTTTTCCTTACGTTGTTGACAATTACATTGTTAAGGTAAAAACTTTACCTACTTTAACTATGGCTTGCTAGCATACTCTTTCGCATTTGGCTAGTATAGAGTGAAAAAAATCTACACCATAGTCATTCCGCCATTAATATGAAGGGTTTGACCCGTCATATACTTGGCTTCATTGCTGGCTAAATACACAACTGCAGCCGCAATATCAAGAGGTAATCCAATAGATCCTTGAGGGATTTCCCCTAAAATCTTTTCCCGTTGCTTTTCATTAAGTACATCGGTCATGGGAGATTCAATAAATCCAGGGGCAATACAGTTCACCGTAATGCCTCGAGTGGCCACTTCTGCAGCCAAGGATTTAGAAAGTCCAATCAAGCCTGCTTTTGAGGCCGCATAGTTGGCTTGTCCGGCATTTCCTGTCACACCCACAATCGAGGTGATATTGATAATTCTTCCGGCACGTTGTTTCATCATACCCTTAATGGCTTCACGAGACAGGCGGAAAGCAGAGCTTAAATTCACCTCAATTACTTTACTCCATTGGTCGTCACTCATACGCAACATAAGCCCATCTTGAGTTAGACCCGCATTGTTTACCAAAATATCAAGCCCCCCTAACGCCGTTTCTGCTTCAGAAATAAGCTTTTGCGTGGACTCTACATTAGAAAGGTCACAAGGAAGAATAGTAGCGCGGTCTCCCAACTCTTTTGCAAGAGCTTCAAGTTTTTCCTTACGCGTACCAGAAAGGGCTACATGGGCGCCTTGCCTGTGAAGGGCGCGGGCTATTTCAGCTCCTAAACCACCAGTGGCTCCTGTTATCAGGGCTTTCTTTCCTTTAAGTTCAAACATGATAAATCCTTTACGCTGCTATGTCTTGCTTGAGGAAAGACTCTATATCATAAGGGGTGTTCAAAGCAATACCTTCAAGGGAGGGATGAATACGCTTTGAAAGGCCCGTGAGAACCTTTCCAGCGCCAATTTCGAGTGTTGTCGTCACGCCAGCCTCGACCATCTTTTCAATGCTCTCGCGCCATCGGACACGCCCTGTAACTTGGTCAATCAAAAGTTGGGTGAGGCTTGCCCCCTCTTGGATGGCTTCAGCCGAAACATTATCAAAAACGGGAACGCAAGGGTTTTTCATCAGAGCTTCTTGGAAAGCTTCTGCCATCCGCTCTTGAGCGGGCTTCATAAGCGCACAATGGAAGGGAGCACTTACATTCAGGAGAATGCTGCGTTTAGCTCCTCGTTCCTTTGAAAGTTCAACTGCCCTTTCCACCGCTTCCTTGTGGCCGCTGATGACTACCTGGCCGGGACTATTATCATTGGCAATCTCACAAACCTGACCTTGAGCCGCCTCACGCACAATTAGTTCTATATCAGCCATTTCAAGTCCCAAAATGGCCGCCATGGCTCCTTCACCTGCGGGCATCGCCTTTTGCATGGCTTGTCCCCGGATTTTAAGAAGACGGGCTGTGTCTGTAAGATTCAAGGCACCAGCTGCACAAAGAGCTGAATATTGACCCAAAGAATGGCCGGCAACGAATGCAGCTTCCTGAGAAAGATTTAGGCCGCCTTCTTTCTCTAAAACCCGCATAAGGGCCATACTCACGGTCATAAGAGCTGGTTGGGTATTTTCTGTTAAGACAAGATCGGACTCAGGCCCTTCAAAGATTATTTTTGTTAGGTTTTGCTTAAGAGCTTCATCAACCTCTTGAAAAACGTCTTTTGCGCAGGGAAATGCGTCATAAATTTCACGCCCCATGCCAATGCTTTGGGACCCTTGTCCTGGAAAAAGAAATGCTTTCATGCGTATCATCCGTTGTCTATTATTGTTCTTAAGAGATGGCGCGTGATAGGGTAGATGTCAAGGGATCTTGAGAAATACACTTTGCAGCCTCTGCATAAAATATTGTATTGTCCTTGGGATTAAATGAATTTTTAAAGATGGACGTTAATGCTTGAATCCCTCTCTATTCGAAACATTGTTTTGATTGATGAGCTAACCCTCTCCTTTAAGGAGGGACTTTGCCTTTTAACAGGTGAAACGGGAGCAGGGAAATCGATTCTTTTGGATGCGTTGGGGCTTGCTTTAGGAGCGCGGGCAGAGGCACGTCTTTTAAGGCCAGGGGTCTCAAAAGCTCAGGTGTCAGCTGTCTTTTCTCTGCCTCTTACCCACGGATTTTGGCAAGCACTCGATGATCAAGGGATCGACCATAAAGGGGGAGAAATTATTTTTCGCCGCACCCTTGAGGTGGATGGAAAAAGCAAATGCTTCCTTAACGATCAAGTGATCACCCAAAATTTGATGCGTCAGTTGGGGCAGGAGCTGGTCGAAGTTCATGGACAATTTGACAAACTTCTTCAACCAAAATCTCACCTGAAATCCCTCGATGATTATGGAAAAATTGATAAATCACCAGTCGAAAGGGCTTTCAAAGCTTATCGAGAGGCGAGAGAAAACTTAAAATCCTTTCAGGAAAATTTGGGCCACGCTCAGGAACGGCAAGCTTTTCTGCGCTTTGCCAGTGACGAAATTGAAAAGATAAATCCCAAACCAGGGGAAGAGGCGGACTTAGAGCAGGAAAGAGCCCTCATCTCCCACCGCGCAAAAATGGCCGAAGCCTTCGCAGTGGTGGATCAAGGCCTTGTTCCAGCTCTTTCGGGACTTTTTCAATCCCACAAAGCTTTAGAACGGATTCAAGATTTGCTTCCTGAGAAAATAAATCCGCTTCTGAAAACGGCTGATCGGGCCATTATTGAAGTGCAAGAGTTGTGCGAGGAAATGAACTTCCTCCGAGGAGAGGTTGAAGGCACTCCCCGGGACCTGGAAACCCTCGAAAATCGGCTATATGCCATAAGAGGCCTTGCCCGAAAATACCAAACAGAAGACCTGCTCACCACTTTGAAAGCTTTTCAGGAAGAACTGAATTCCCTTGATCATGGAGAAGGCCCCCTTAAAGCCCTTAAGAAAAAGCTGGAAGAAGCGCGTCAGAATTATCTTGAAAAAGCAAACCACCTCTCAAAGATACGAAAAGAAAAGGCTTTAGAGCTTCAAAAGGCTCTTACAGAGGAGCTCGGCCCCTTAAAATTAGGGCAAGCCCATTTCCGCGTTCACTTTGACGTTTGTTCGGAAGATAGCTGGGGTCCCAATGGGGTTGATCGAGTAGAGTTTTACATTCAAACCAATCCAGGTGTTCCAGAAGGGCCTCTGTCGGCTGTGGCGTCAGGGGGAGAGCTCTCCCGTCTGATGCTCGCCTTAAAAGTGGTTTTGGTGCAATCAGGCGCTGTGCCCACGCTCATTTTTGATGAAATTGAAAGTGGGACAGGCGGTGCTGTTGCGGCTGCTATGGGTGAGAGGTTAGAAGCGCTTTCTCACACCTTGCAGATTTTAGCCATTACTCATTCTCCCCAAATTGCGGCTTATGGGTCGGAACACCTAGTCATTTCTAAATTCGTTCAGGAAGGCACTACAACCACCCGCGTACGCGTTTTAGAAAAGGAGGAGCGAGATGAGGAAATTGCTCGCATGCTTGCGGGCGAAGAAATCACAGAAGAAGCCCGTGCGGCTGCCCGCTGCCTCATTGGAGCCAGAAGATGAGTCCCATTCCTCTTAATCAATTAGCGCAAGAGGATGCCAAGGAAGAGCTCAGATACCTCGCCGAAATCATTGCTCTTCATGACCGGCTGTATTATCTCGAGGACCAACCTCAAATTAGTGATGCCGAGTATGACGAACTTAGGTTGCGCAATGCGGCCATTGAAAAGAAATTTCCTCATCTTATTCGTGAAGATAGCCCGAGCCTAAGGGTGGGAGTTTCCCTTACGGGGCCTTTTAAAAAGGTCAAACACCGGAGAGCAGTTCTCTCCTTGGACAATGGTTTTGAAGACCAAGATGTTTATGATTTTATGGATCGTATCCGGCGTTTTTTGGGGCTTTCCCCAGATGCCCCCATTGAAATTGTTGCAGAGCCAAAAATTGATGGGCTCTCCGCTACCTTGGAATATGAAAAAGGGGTTTTTATTTTAGGCGCCACCCGGGGCGATGGGACCGAAGGGGAAGACATTACCCAAAATCTTAAGACGTTAAAGGATATTCCAAACTTTGTTGAAGATAAGGATTTTCCTACCCCTACGGAGATTCGCGGGGAAGTTTATATGCGCCATGAAGATTTTGTGGCCATGAATGCGGAAAGGGAGAAAGATAATCTCCCGCTGTTCGCCAACCCTCGTAATGCTGCTGCTGGCTCCGTACGTCAATTGGATCCTAAAATAACAGCCAGCCGTCCTCTCAAATTTTTTGCCTATGCTTGTGATGATTATGACCTTTTTCATGTTTCGACCCATTGGGACTTTTTAGAAAAACTAAAGAGGTGCGGCTTTGTTGTGAATCCTTTAGCTCGTCTTTGTGAGAGCGTGGAGGAGATCTTAGCCTATTACCATGAACTGGAAGTTCAAAGAGCTACTCTGCCTTATGATATTGATGGAATTGTTTATAAGGTCAATCGCCTTGATTGGCAAAAACGGATGGGGTTTTCAACGCGGGCACCCAGGTGGGCTTTGGCCCATAAGTTCCCCGCCCAAAAGGCGCAGACTCTCCTTGAGGATATTCTGATTCAAGTGGGACGTACGGGCACTTTAACGCCTGTCGCTGTTCTTAAGCCGGTCACCGTTGGCGGCGTTGTTGTTTCTAGGGCTACCCTTCACAATGAGGATGAGCTCGCTCGCAAAGATGTTCGTATTGGGGATACGGTTATCATTCAACGGGCGGGGGATGTTATCCCTCAAGTTTTAAGTCCTGTTTTAGAAAAACGTCCAGAAGACGCAAAACCGTTTATTTTTCCTCATACATGCCCTGTTTGCGGTTCTCATGCAGTTCGCCTTCCAGGAGAAGTAGCTCGAAAATGTATTGGAGGGCTTATTTGCACAGCTCAAGCGGCCCTCAGAATTCGCCATTTTATCTCTCGAGATGCTTTTGATATTGAAGGATTTGGTACAAAACATGTAGATGCTTTTTATAAAGAAGGGCTGATTCACTCTCCCCAAGATGTTTTTACTTTAGAAAAAAGGGATCAAGAGAGTCTTACCCCTCTACGCAACCGGGAAGGGTGGGGGCCTCTTTCCGCTCAAAATTTATTTAAATCCATTAATTCTCGCCGCAAAATCTCTCTTCATCGATTTATTTATGCTCTTGGGATTCCTCAGATAGGGCAAGCTACCGCCAAGCTTCTGGCGCGCCATTACCTTTCTTATGGCGTTTGGAAGGATGCCATGATGGCTGCAAAAGATCAGGAAAGTGAAGCCTATGCAGGACTTGTTTCTATTGATGGTATTGGGCCGAGCGTTTCTCAGGACTTGATAGCTTTTTTTGATGAACCCCATAATCTTCAGGTACTTCATGACCTTTTAGAGGAAATTATTGTTCTGAATGAAATGCCGCCTCAGATAAGCGATAGTCCTCTTGCCAATAAGACAATTGTCTTCACTGGGACTCTTGAACACATGACCCGTGCAGAAGCTAAGGTGCGTGCGGAATCTCTTGGAGCGAAGGTGTCAAGTTCCGTTTCCTCAAAAACCGATTATGTGGTCGTGGGGGCGGATGCGGGCTCAAAAGCAAAGGCGGCTCAAGCCCTTGGCGTCAAGGTTTTGAATGAAGAAGAGTGGTTGAAACTGTTGGGGTAGTTTGATGACGACGCCATGTGGACCATTCTTGAATTCCTCCAGTTTTTCTCTGGCATATAAAATCATAAAATTGGGTGATAAACATTTTACGATCTTCAAGTTGTTTTTTTGTATAGCTGCCCCCTTTCCGAACATCAGTGTTGAGTAAGTCTTCTGATCCAAGGAAATGCTGACGTTTGACAATGTTTTCTATAGAAACGAGGGGGGCGTTTTTCATAATATCGTACATGACTAACATCATTGAGGTCCGCCCTTTACCATAATGACAATGAAAATGAACCCAGGTATTAGCAGGCAAGTTCTCAAGAACATTTACTAAATTATCAATTGTCTCATCGGATGAAATAAATTTACTGCCTACTTTAAGATGGGCATAGGAAAACCCATGCTTTTGAGCTTCAATAGCTTCAGGAACAACAAGTTCAGGGTGCACGTCAGTTGATCCAGTATAAATCCACCTGCGAATATAATATTTCCAATGAGGATTTGGTTTTTGATAAGCAAAAAATGTGGAAGGAATTTCATGAATATAACCGTGAAATTCATCAATTCCATCAATAATAAAGAGGGGATCTTTGATGTGGCTAAGCCTTCTTTTCAGGTCCGGAAAGCGAACGGACGTTCCACCAGAAGCTTTTAATTCTCGCAATCCCCTTAAATCAAGTCCTTGCGTAAAGACAATTTCATCATTTGTTGTGCGAAAATTGGTGTTAAAATAAGCTTCGTAAAATAAGAAAAAACCAAGTCCTATAAGCGCACTCAAGACTCCAGCAATAAAGATATTTCTTAGTTTAAAGAACTGTTTCATTGAACTCTTTTATACTGTGTTTGATGCCAATCAGACCATTTTTGAAGTCCTCCAGCTTTTCTTTGACAAATGAAGGCATAAAAGTCTTCGATAAATTTTTTACGGTTTTCAAGTTGCTCTTTGGTATAAGTTCCATTTTCCCAAACTTCCGTATTAAACAAATTTTCAGAACCAAGAAGGTGTTGACGTTTGACAATATCTTCGAGAGAGACTTGAGGTGCATTTTTCATTGTATCCAACATTACAAGCATCAGGGAAGTTCTCCCTTTGCCATGAGAACAATGGAAATGAAGCCAAGTATTCTCAGGAATGCTATCATAAAAAGCAATGATATTGTCAATATCTTCATCACTGGAAATAAAGGTGCTGCTAATACTAACTTTTCTATAACCAAGATCATATTTTTTGGCTTCTTCTTCCTCAGAAATAACCAGTTCTGGATGTACATCTGTAGACCCAGTCAGTAGAAAACGTCTCACGAGGTGTTTAAATTTTGCCGGTTTATGATAGCCTAAAAGTGCAGTGGGTATGCTTTTAATAAACCCATGATATTCAGACATGGCATCAACAATAATGATTGGCCCATCAACATGGCGCAGCTTCCATTTAAGGGAAGTAAAACAAGTTGGAGATCCTCCAGAAGCGTGGATGTCTTGCAACCCTCTTAGATCAACTTTTTGAGTTGAGCCAATTTTATCCTCCATGGAACGAAAGTTTCTTCCATAAAAAGCATCAAAAAAGAGAAGAGAGAGAGCAAGGATAAAACTGCCTATTCCTCCAAAAACAACTTTTTTTAAGCTTATTTTTTTTAGCAAAGTACTAACTTTCACTCTTCCAGGCAGACCATATTTGCTGGCCACCTGCTTTTCTTTGACAAATAAAGGCATAAAAGTCTTCGATAAATTTTTTACGGTTTGTAAGCATTTCTAATGAATAGTTTCCTCTAGCCCATGGAACAACGTCAAATAAGTCTTCAGATCCTAGGAGATGTTGGCGTTTGATAATATCCTCCAAGGCCACTTGAGGAGCATTTTTCATAATATCAAACATAGCAAGAGCTAAGGACGTTCTTCCATTTCCTCTTTCGCAATGAAAATGAATCCATGTTTCAGGAGGAAGGGAGTCTATTATTGCGACAAACCTATCAATGTCTTCCGTAGAACTCACGTATCGACTTCCAATAGGGGCTGAGATGTAATCGAATCCATAAGCTTTGGCTTCCGCTTCTTCACTACGGAGCCATTCAGGATGTGCTTTTAAAGTTCCAGAATATAAGAGTCGCCGCAAATAATGCCTTAATTCGGGTTGTTCATAGTGATAACCAAAGTAACGATAGGGAATACCATTAAGATAAGTAGAATTGGACTCTTTAACGTCACAAATGAGTTTCTTTTCCTTTACAGAACTTAGTTTTTGTTGTAATTGCGAGAATACTTGAACATTACTCCCTGAAGCTTTGAGTACATTTAACCCTTCTAAATTAACTTTTTCTGAGGTTTGAACTTCATCTTGCATAGTACGCATTTTGTTAATAGGATATCTATCGACGTACATATAGATTCTAAAGCTTGCAAAAAGAACCAAAGTAATTCCAAAGAAAATTAAAATGGTTTTTAGGAGTTTATTCACTCACCATCTCCTATGAGCTTACTTAGCATAACTGGTATTTAAAACAACAAACTTGTAGAAGAGTTTTTCTGGAGACGCAAGATATAAATTCAATATTTTTCTCAAGAAATAAGAGTACTTAATTTTTTCTGTAGGCTATTTATTGAGTTTAGATTTGATTTTGTTAATAATTTTTTTAGAGATTTTTACAAAAAGTTTTGGTATACTTAGTTGTAAGATCATTTGTAAG
>JAKFXB010000008.1 GCA_021731585.1 Alphaproteobacteria bacterium | reverse complement strand
CCATTTGACTTGTTGTTTTAAGTTTAGGAATTTTTACAATATGATTATTTTTCATTATGTGCTCCATGCGATTATGATTGATTTTTAATGAAATTCACGTGTTATGGAAAATGTCCTCACTTTCTAGGTCAGCTTTAAAACGAAGTGCAACACCGTAGAGTGTATGTTGGAAACAGCAGCACAGAACGGAGTTGAAAATAAAAAACTATCACCAGTTAAGGCAAGAAGAAAGAGATAAAATAAGCATACTAAGACAATCGAAATCCTCAAAACGAAGATGGATGAAAATCGTTTAGAAACCATCTTTAAAGGGGGATACTTACAGCTTAATGGAAATAATGATATCATACTGAGAAAAGCCATAAACAGAGGAGGGCAGGAATGCGTAAAGATATAAAAGTAGGGGCTATACTCCCTGATTTTGAATTACCGGATCACACGAATGTAAAACGAAAATTATCATTTCTTCAAGGGAATGATCCCATGATTCTTATGCTGGGTAGGGGAATTTATTGTCCAAAAGATCGGCAACAATTGCATCAATTGGTAAAATTTTCTTCCCAGTGTGATGTAGGTTTCACCCGAATTGTCACCATTAATTGTGATAATTACATCTTAATTAATGATCTTCGGCTAGGGGTGGGGGCCCATTGGCCCTTTTTATATGATGAGGAGAAAATCATTCAAAAAGATCTTGAGATTGAGGAGTATACAGATGCTCTGCACAGGCCAATGATTCCTCACACCTTTGTTTTAGAGCCAGGGTTAAAAATATATAAGATTTATAATGGGTACTGGTATTGGGGCCGTCCCTCAACGGCTGAGCTTCATCAGGATTTGCGGGAAATTTCCATGAAATATCGTCCGGACTTTAAAATAGACACCCCTGAGATGCGGAAGAAATGGGAAAGTGAACAAAGGGATGATTTTTATCCTTATGGCAAAAGCTGGGAAGAAGTTTTTATACGTATGTCTGGTGACGTTAACCAGTTTTAGGTCGTTGTATCTATTCAAGAATCCGCTCTTGAAGGGCAGCTGATTTCACGGCTTTTTGAATTTTTTCAAAAGCACGAATTTCCAGTTGGCGGACGCGCTCACGAGAAATGCCCAAGGTTTCTGAAAGTGATTCAAGAGTTTCCGGGGGATCTTTAAGTCGTCGTTCCTTAATGATTAAGTATTCCCTTTCGTTTAAAGACCGCATGGCAGTTTCCAGAAGAGCATTTTTATGCAGACTTTCATTGTGATCCATGATTTTCGCTTCATGGTTCGATTCTTCATCCACGAGCCAATCCTGCCACTCCTCATTGCCTTCCGCTTTTAAAGGGGCATTCAGAGATTGATCTTGACCTCCCAGACGCTTGCTCATTTCAATAACTTCTGTTTCAGAAACGTTCAACTCGCTGGCAATATCCTTGATGGTTTTATCGGAAATAATGATTTCATCGGCGGTCTGCATTTTCCCTTTGAGGCGCCTTAAATTAAAAAAAAGCTTCTTTTGAGCGGCCGTCGTCCCGATTTTTACCAGGGACCAAGAATGGAGTATATATTCTTGCATACTGGCGCGAATCCACCACATGGCATAGGTTGAAAAGCGAAATCCTTTATCGGGGTCAAATTTGCGTAAAGCCTGCATCAAGCCCACGTTACCTTCTGCGATTAAATCAATCATGGGTAGACCATAGCCACGATAACCTCCAGCAATTTTAGCCACCAGGCGCAAGTGGGAGCCTACCAGCCGTTCTGCTGCTTTGGGATCTTGGTGTTCTTGCCAGCGTTTGGCGAGCATATACTCTTCATCGGGCTCTAAAATGGGAAAACGGCGAATTTCCGTCAGATAACGCGTCAAGCCGTCTGCCATACTGGGAAGAACAGTGGCTTTCGCAAGGCTAGGTAAATTATTTTCGTTTTCCTTAGACACGCTATTTTGACCTTAAACGCTATTTAACACTCAAGTTTAACACATCTAGCAGATTTCGTATATCCTGAGGAAGATCCGTTGAAAATATCAGTTTTTCCTGGGTAGTGGGATGAATAAAAGAGAGTTCCTTGGCATGCAACGCTTGGCGTTTTTTTGGCCACCCGGTATCGAGAGTATTCTTCAAGAGAAGAGGGATGGCTCTGGGGCGCTTTCCATAAAGGGGATCTCCCAGAAGAGAATGGCCCTTTGCGGCCAGGTGAACCCTGATTTGATGGGTGCGCCCTGTGTCAAGACGACATTCTACAAGGCTTGCCACACGACCAAACATTTTCAAAGTTTTGTAATGGGTGCGGGCAAATTTTCCCTTTTCCCGAAGGGCCATCCGTTGGCGATGGCGAGGGTCGCGTCCAATTTCACCTTCAATGACTCCCTCAAGGGGATTTAAAACACCCCATACAAGGGCCTGGTAAATACGGCTCATCTCGCGAGTGGCAAGTTGATGGGCCAAGGATTGGTGGGCCTTATCATTTTTAGCGGCTACCATCAGACCACTTGTTTCTTTATCCAACCGGTGCACGATCCCTGGGCGACGGACGCCATTAATGCCCGAAAGACTTGTTCCGCAATGGCTCAGAAGCGCGTTTACAAGGGTCCCTTCGGGATTGCCAGGAGCAGGATGAACCACAAGACCCGCGGGTTTGTTGATGACAATTAGGTCGTCGTCTTCATAAAGGATATCCAGGGGAATATCTTGGGGAGCCGGCACTGAATCAACAAGAGGCGGAATTTCAATTTGAATGATCTGATCTTCTTTGACTTTTAAGGAAATGTCTTGGGTGAGTTGGCCATTGATGTGAACAAAGCCTGTCTGAATCAGGTCTTTGATGCGGGTGCGGGAGAGGTCAGGGGATTTTTCGGCCAGAAATTTATCAAGGCGTAAAATTTGGTCATCTTTTTCAACTTTATAGGTAAAAGAAGGGAGGAGAAGGGGCATAGTTATTTGATCCCTGTTAAATTATTCTTCAACCAATGATGCAATCGTCTCACGGAGTTCCTCAAACCCTTGATCCTCACGAGAGCTGGTTAAAAGTAGGTGAGGAAAGGCAGCAGGATGGTTTTTTAGGGTTGTTATTATAGAGTCAGATAATTCTTGAAGATGTTGAGTGCTCGACTTATCCGCTTTTGTTAGCACGATTTGATATGAAACGGCAGCTTTATCCAATTCTTCCATTACCGTGAGGTCAGTTGTTTTCAAACCATGACGACTATCGATCAAAAGAAAGACTCGCTTTAAGGGAACGCGGCCCCTTAAATAATCATGGATAAGTTGTGTCCAGACTTTGACTTTAGATTTTGAAACGGCCGCATATCCATAGCCAGGCATATCTACAATATAGCATTCTTTTCCCAAGCGGAAAAAGTTCAGCTGTTGGGTGCGCCCTGGTGTATGGGAGACGCGAGCTAAGCTTTTACGGCCTAAAAGGGCATTGATAAGGCTTGATTTTCCCACATTTGAGCGACCCACAAAGGCAATCTCAGGGAGTATAGGGTCAGGTAAATCTCCGAGCTTGGCCGCGCCCGTGACAAAGGTGCAAGGTTGAACGAAAAGCCAACGTGTGAAATCCTCTTTATTTAACAGAGCTTTTACCATGACGTTTGTTTTTCTGCTCTGTGCGCTTCATAATAACCCACTGTTGCGCAATGGAGAGGATATTGTTCCACGCCCAATAAATGACCAATCCTGCAGGAAACTGTGCCAAAAGATAGGTAAACAGCAAGGGCATGAAAAGGAACATCTTCGCTTGTGTTGGATCTGCTGGTGGAGGGCTTAGTTTTTGCTGAAGGAACATGGTGCCCCCCATGATAAGTGGCCAAGCGCCAATCATAAGGAAGGAGGGAGGATCCCAAGGAATTAAACCAAAGAGATTGAAAATGGTTGTCGGATCAGGAGCAGATAAGTCATGAATCCACCCATAGAAAGGCGCTTGACGCATTTCGATAGAGACAAAGAGAACTTTATACAACGCAAAGAAGACGGGAATTTGAATGATCATCGGCAAACAGCCGGCCATGGGATTCACTTTTTCCTTTTTGTAAAGCTCCATCACCTTTTCATTCATTTTCATACGGTCGTCTTTGTAGTGTTCTCGGATTTTTTCAATTTCTGGTTGCAGCAGTTTCATTTTTCCCATGGAACTGTAGGATTTGTTAGCAAGAGGGAAGAAAAGAAGCTTGATAAGAACCGTGAGGGCCAAGATCGCAAGTCCAAAGTTTCCGAGGATTCCCTTTAAAAACTCCAGGGCATAGAAAATAGGCTTAGTCAGTAAATAAAACCATCCAAAGTCCACTGCAAAGTCAAAGTGGTTAATGCCAAGGGTGTCTTCATAACCATCGAGAAGGTTCAATATTTTAGCCCCTGCAAAAAAGTAATCCGTACTTTCAAGACTTTGTCCAGGAGCCAGGACAAAAGGATCTCTTTGGTATTGCGCTGTAATCAGGGTGTTTTCTCCCGTTCCTGTTTGTCCATAGGAGGAAGTAATGGGGGCTTTTGGATCGGGAACGAAGGCGGTGAGCCAGTATTTATCTGTCAGTCCAAACCAGCTTGGGCCTTTAGGATTTTGAATAAGCCCAGCCTTTGCCAGATCTTCATAACTGGGGTAACCTTTATAATTGGGGTAATAGTACTTTCCATCAAAGACGCCAACGGGGCCGAGGTGAAGGATAAAAAATCCCGAGGATTTAGGCTCACCGCGCTTGGCAAGGTATCCTTGAGGACTTAAGGAGAGGGGAGTTTCACTTGTGTTTTTAACGCGCTGAGTAACGGTAAACATATAGTTTTCATCAAGAGAAAGGACTTGGGAGAAAGAAAGACCTTGTCCATTGTCCCAGCTTAAGGTTACCGGCGATTGAGGGGAAAGGGCCTCCCCATGGGCTTGCCACAAGGTTTTCTCGTTGGGGAGCGATCCTTGAGAACTTGCCCATCCAAAGCGGGCAAAATAGGCATTGGGGGTATTTTCGGGCGACAGGAGAACAATTTCAGGACTGTTTGGATTCACAGTTTCACGATATTTGGTGAGCACGAGGTCATCAAGGATCGCCCCTTGCAGATTAATGGATCCCTTCAAGGTTCCCGACTGAATTTGAATGCGCTGAGGCTGGCTTGTTAAGGCTTCTTCACGGGTGAGAAGGGGAGCTGCTGTAGCTAATTGTTGAGCAGAAGCCACAGGCTGTTGTTGGGGTGAGGTTTGCGTTTGAACAGGAGATTGTGATGGAAAGAAATATTGAAATCCGAATAAAATGATTACGGAGAAAACAATGGCGATAATAAGATTCTGTTGATTGTTCATTTGTCCTCTTCTACTTTTATCTTCTCTACAGGGTCAAACCCATGTCCCCCCCAGGGGTGACAACGAATAAGCCTTTTGAAGGCTAAAATACATCCCCTATAAGGACCATAAAGGTCAATGGCGTCAAGGGCATATTGAGAGCAGGTCGGCAAAAAACGGCATTTGGGGCGAAGCCATGGGGAAATAAAGAGGCGATAAAAATAAATGGGCAGTTTAAGAAAAATGCGACTCATATTTTATTACTCTTATGGAGTGCTGTAAGTGCTTTTTGAAGATCCTCCGCCATAAGAGCATAAGTCCTTGTTAAGATTTCCCTGCGGGCAATGAGAACATAATCAGTTCCCTGGCAAGCAAGAGGAGTTAAAAATTGGCGCGCTAAAGCTCGAAGGCGTCTTTTGGCCCGGTTACGTTCAACAGCGCTGCCGACTTTACGACTGGCAGTAAACCCCACACGGGCAGGGTCTTCAGGGGGTCTGTGATACACTTGAAGAATAAAAGCAGGCGTAAAAAAACGTTGGCCTGCTTTTGTAACAATAAGGTAGTCTGATCGCTTCTTAAGCCGTTCCAAGGGACGGTTAGGCGCTCAAACGCGCCCTTCCTTTTGCACGACGACGGGCAATAATTTTTCGACCTCCAACGGTGGCCATACGGGCCCGAAAACCATGACGACGCTTGCGAACAAGATTGCTGGGTTGAAAAGTACGTTTCACGTTCCTATCTCCTAATTAATATATATATTGATTGCTGTATAAGCTACTTTATAGGGAGAAGTCAATTCCAAGAACAAAAATAAAGATTATCTCTCTTCCCTTGGGGGGAGAATTTAAGTAACGTGGTACAAATTTTTAAGGAAAGAGAATAATTTATCATGAAAGAGTTTGGTCTTATTATTAAGCTTGCCGTTGCGATTACGTTAATTATCTTTTTTGGTGAGTGGATGCCTGAATGGGTTCAGCGGGCCTTCTTTACAGTGAGTATGCTTATGAAGGACACTCTTGTGTTTACCATGCCGCTCATCGTGTTTTCCTTGATCTTTGCTTGTCTTGCGGGCTTTCAGAAAAAAGCGCCTCTTTTAATTTTGATGATTTTGGCTGTGGTTGTCTGTTCTAACTTTCTTTTCGTTCAATTAGGGTTTATTGCAGGAGACTTTTTCTTGCCTCTGCTTGGCTATCATGCTTCCAATGCTGTTGAAAAAGTGGCCTCAAATCTTCCCGAGCTCCAGCCCTATTTCTCGATTCCTTATCCCCATGTGATGGGAACGGACACAGCCCTTCTTATTGGTGTGGCTTTTGGCCTTTATGGAGCTTTCTTTGGAAGTGAAAGATTAGCTTCATGGGGAAATTATTTAAGAGACCTCGTGCAGGCAGGTCTCACAAACATATTCATTCCGATGGTGCCTCTCTATGTCATAGGCTTTTTGTTTAAGATTCAACATGACGAGTCCCTTGGGGAGATGTTTGCAGGATATGGCCCTATGATCGGGCTTATTGTTGCGGTTCAATTTCTCTCAACGATGGCATTTTATGTTAAAGCAAATATGGGGAATTTCAGAGACATAAAAAATTCCTTGGGAAATGTTTTCCCATCCGGTCTTGTAGCTCTTTCTACTATGTCCAGTATGGCGACTCTGCCTCTTACTCTTGAAGCGGCTGAAGACAATACGAAGAACAAGGCAGTGGCTCAAATAATGATTCCTGCAACCACTAATATTCATCATGTGGGGGATTCGGTTGCGATTCCCATTCTTTTGGCTGTGGTGTTGGCAACAAATGGAATTCCGGCCATGGATTATAGTACTTTTCTTTTCTTTACCCTATTTTACATGGTGGCTAAGTTCGGTGTGCCTTCTGTCCCAGGCGGTGAGGTGGTTGTCTTATGCCCGATTCTCGTTGAGCATTTTGGCTTCTCGCCCACAATGGCAGGGCTTTTGACCACCCTTTATATTTTGATGGATCCCTTCATTACAACGACAAACGTTCTCTGTAATGGGGCGTTGGCTATTCTCATGGATAAGATTTGTGGACGGATGAAAGCTTTTAAAGACCCTGAGGCGGGAGAAGTGATAGCTTCTGTATAAACAAAAAGAAGGAGAAAATAATGAAAAATACATTTGGTTGGATGCAGATGGGGGCGTCAGATCCTAAAAAAGCGAAGGAATTTTATGAACACCTGTTTCATTGGACGATGACAAAGCAGCAAAAAAAGGCTGATGGTGAAATGTCCTACGTTGAAATCGATGCAGGTGAGGGACCTTGCGCTGGAATTGCTCAAGGAGAAAACAAGGATGTTTCTCAATGGATTCCCTTTGTGAATGTCTCAGACATCCATGAATATACAGCAAAAGCGGAAAAGCTAGGCGCCAAGATCATTGTTCCCATCACTGATTTGGGAGGCAATGAGGGGTTCTATAGTGTTTTCATTGATCCAACGGGAGCCGTCCTGGGCCTTTATGCGCCTCGGTGATTCTTTCTATTTCCTTTCAAAGGATTGAGATTTTCTAAATTCCTTCCTATATACTCAAGATAGGAAGGTAATTCTGATGATTGAAAATCGTTTGGCTACACTATCGACGAGTGTGTCTCCAAAGCTTATTGGAGCCGGCTTTATGTTGCTTTGGGCTTTTAGCTTTAGCACCGCCATGGTCTTTGCCAAATCCCTTTCTGCGGAAGTGGACAGCATCATGGTACTTTTTATGCGCTATTTTTTTGGTCTTGTTTTCTTTAGTCCATTTATTCTGCAATCAGGGATTAAGAGTTTTGCGACAAGTCGACCGTTCTTGCATTTTTTACGAGTTATAGGTGTTGTGGCGGCTATGGGCTGTACTTACTATGCCTACCGTCATTTACCTCTTGCGCTGGCCACCTCCATTGGAATGACGGGGCCTCTTTTTACAACGGTTATTTCCTATGTTCTTTTAAAGGACTATGTATCGTTGCCAAAATGGCTTTTAATCCTAGTGGGGTATTTTGGCGTTCTTGTGATGGTGCGTCCCCATGAGATGGGTATTAGCTTTGGAGTGTGGGTTGAATTATTTGCAAACCTTTTTGCGGCTCTGACTATTGTATGTACTAAGGTCCTCTCGCGAACGGAAAAAACCTTGACCATCATGTTTTATACCAACACGGTAACAACTCTTGTAGCTGGGCTTGTGGTATTAAGTGTTTGGAAGACGCCGGCTCTCGCTGATATTCTTACCTTAATGGGAATTGGGGCTATGGGTGTTTTTTCTCAGTTTTGTTCTGTGTCTGCTTTGAAATATGCCAATCCGTCTTTTTTGGCCCCTTTTGAATATACGCGCCTATGTTTTGCAATTCCCGTGGGTTACCTTATTTTCCAAGAAACTCCCACGTGGTGGAGTATAGCAGGAAGTTTTATTATCATTGGGGCTACCTATGGTCTGACCCGTCTTGAACTCACTTCTTCTCGAGATCTAAAATAGGTTGAAAAGCAATTTCAAGAGGGCTTAGTCCATAGGTTTCTTGAGGCCTACCACTGTTACAGCTGGCCTTGCAGGTAAATAAGCCCTCATCGCATGAATTAAAGGTGTGAGCCTTTTTGGCATTACAACTCGCTTTGGCAGAATAACAAGAACTTTGGCATGAGGATAGAGTTTCAGCTTGCACGGGCAGGCTCAGGCAGAGAATTGTGGCTGTAAAAGCTATACTTTTCATGATCTTCTTTCTCCTGATTAAGTGGTTTATGAATTAGAGATAACAGAAAATAGTTAATAAATTCTTGATTCAAGGAGTGACTTCAGGTACAAGGCAAATTATGTCCCCTTCGTCTAGAGGCCTAGGACACCGCCCTCTCACGGCGGCAACACGGGTTCGAATCCCGTAGGGGACGCCATTTATGAGGGTAAAAATAAATATGCGCTCGATGGCCCTCAAAATTAATGTTTCTAAAAATGACCAAACGGCTCTTAACAATTTGCTCGTAGAGAGTGGCTATAACCCTCAAAATCGAAAATTTCATTGTACCCTTGGCTTTATTGACGAAATGATCCCTGGGGAAGAGCTCACCTCTTTTGGAGATACTATGGTTCGCGAAATGCAAAAGGAAGTTTCAAGGATAAGACCGCTTTATGAAGTTGATGCAGCCCAGTTTCTTTTTGGCCATATCATTGCTTTTACCCCTTCGGTGGCCACAAGTCGCACTTTAAATGAAATCCATAGGTGGCTTTCGGGCAGAGTTGCTGAGCGTTCAGAAGAAAAGTGGGCGATAGATGAAAAATATGTGCCTCACATGACTCTTTGGCGGACCCGTCACCTTGACTCTCGTTTTGAGAAGTTAAAATTATTGGCCACGAAGCATCCAAGCTATCATTTGACGGAAGCGGCTTTTGTGCCCTTATAAATAAATTTAATGGTAAATGAATAAGGGAATGTTAGTTGTTCGTAAAAGAGTCTTTGCACACGAACCCATGAAGAGATAGCTAATCCCCGCATGCCCAAAGGCGCCCATGACAATAAGAGCAGGCTTGATTTCTTCCGAAAGTTTCAGGAGAGCATTTGCAGGCTTTTCTGAAGTTTTCAGGGGGTAGCTCTTAGCTTTAATGCCATGGTTGGCACAAAGCTTAACTGCAACCTCTAGAATATCCTTGGCTTCTTTTTCGTCAGGATTGACATAGGCGATGTGAACTTCTTTTCCTTTTAAAATTCCCACCAATATCGCCATATGAAGGGCGCGAGAGGAGGCAAAAGTTCCGTCAAAGGCAACAAGAACACTCGAGCTCTTTTCATAAGGAATTGTGGGACTCGTGACAATGACGGGACGCGGGTTAGCCCGGATAATCTGTTTTACAGAAACGCCGGTTTCTTCCGTGCTTGTAAAATGAAAAGTGGCGTCTTTACCAATGATGAGAAGATCATATGCTGTTGCAAAATATTCAATTTCATAAGAAGGCACGCCGGTGGCGTCAATGATGGTGCTGTCAACTTTTTCTTCTTTACAAAAGGCTGTAAATTCTTTTTCAAGTTTGTGCACGCGCCGCCGTGCATCTTGAAGGAGCTTCTCATCCAATTCGACCTTAAAAGCTGCTCCGCCCAAAGGAATCGCTTCCGGGGCGGCAATCCAAGGTTGATCCAAAACCCCAATACCTGTAACAACGGCTTTGTGCTCTTTGGCAAGGGCAATGCCCAGCTTTTTTGCGGAGATACTGGATTCAGAGTCGTCGAGCGTTACAAGAATACTTTTAATCATTGAAATCCCCTATTTTGCCCCTGTTTTCTTTATTTACTTAGCTTATGGTTTATGATTCCTTATTGGACAAGGGGTGTCAAGGAAAAGAAGGTTGGGAGATGATAAAAATCCCGCAGCCTGTGAGACTGCGGGAGGAGATAATTTTTTAACTGCGACCAAAAATACCTTTTACAGGGCGTCTGTTTCCACTAGTGCCACAGGTGGGATTTAAATCTCTGAAGACAGGATCAAGTCCTTCTACAAGTTCAAAAAAGTTTATTCCAATATACTCATCATTTTCTTTGGTCCAACGTATAAGTCCCATACAGTCAATATATGTCTTTATATGACTTTGAATGCCAGTATTTAATAATTTTTGAAAATCTATACTAAGATCGTCTTCTAAAAGCTTCCTTGTAGTTTTTTTGAAAAGTGGCTCGAGTCTTAATTTCTTAAGAATGGGATAAGCACTTGCCTTTTCATTTAAAAAATCTTCAAAAAGGTCCTGATTGACTTTCTCTGTAACGGGGCCGGCATTGACATTTCCTGAAAGGGTCAGGGCAACGGCAAGAAACAAAACATATTTTTTCATCATAATGTACTCCTAATATTAACAATAGGACGTATATAATATTTTATTAAAAAATATGCAAATATTAAAAGTTTAATTAAACTTTATTAAAATTTTAAATATATTTAACGGTTGTAAAGCGCATAAAAAAGGACCATCTCTGAACCTGCTTGACCTGTTTTTTTCTGAAGCTTCCATAGATCAAAAACAACCGTTGGAGTTACCTTTAACAAGGTAATAGCTGTGAGTAGTGCAATAGAGTTAAGTTTCATTTTACGTCTCCTAATATGAATTATCAATAATTTCACCTTTGGAGTTATTTCACCATATTCAGGATAAATTAAAAAAGGTTAACAGAAAGGAAGCATTTGATGCAGTAAAATTATTCTACCCATCAAAGGGAAGAACTGTTTTACAAAAAAAATTTTATCTAGCCATTTCATGATATTATTATTTTAAAAAATAAGGGAGATTTTTCTGATTTTTCAACTCAAACCCATACAACTCTCTCGAATCGGACGCTTTAACTCACCTTTGTGGGACAGCCTTGCTCTGCTTATTGTGATCACAGGAATTACGCTTTTAGTCTGGGGAAGCCTACAAATGGGAGCGCCTTTTATCATTTCAGAAGCACCACCCCTATCTCTCGATCCACAGAATCTTCCTTATTATGCGTTGCAAACGATTTTGCGCATGCTTTTTGCCCTTTTCCTTTCGCTTATCTTTAGTTTTGTGTATGCAAGTATTGCAGCAAAGAACAAAAAAGCGGAACGTATTTTAATCCCACTTTTAGATATTCTCCAGTCGGTCCCCATTTTAGGGTTTCTATCCATTACTGTCACAGGGTTTATGGCGCTTTTTCCCGGCAACCTTTTTGGCATTGAATGCGCCTCCATTTTTGCTATTTTTACCTCTCAGGCCTGGAATATGACCTTCAGCCTCTATCAATCCTTTATTAGTGTGCCAAAAGAGCTCACGGAAGTCGTGACCCTTTATCGGTTATCTCCGTGGCGACGCTATTGGCGCCTTGAGGTTCCTTATGCAATGCCTCAATTTCTTTGGAATACCATGATGTCTGTCTCAGGGGGATGGTTTTTTGTGGTCGCTACTGAAGCTATCACTGTCTCAAATCATACTATCCTTTTGCCAGGCATTGGATCTTACATTGCACTCGCCTCTCAAGAAGAATCGGTGACAGCGATTTTTTATGCCATCGCGACTATGTTCATCGTTATTCTTTTATATGATCAGCTTTTATTCAAACCCCTTCTGGCGTGGGCCTATAAGTTTAAGGCGGAACTCATCGCTCAAGAAGATACTCCAAAATCTTGGGTTTTGACCATGATTCGCAAAGCCTCTCTTTTGCAAAAGTTTAAAGCAGTTTGGTTTGCCATGCTGGGTATTTTGGATACTCTTTTTCAAAAACTTAGTCTTCTGTCGGTAAGAATAAAGAGAGATCATCGAAGCCTTTACAGGGCCACATCTGAAACAACAAAATACTCTCTGTATTTGATTTTAATCTTTATTATTATTTTTTATGGCCTCCAGGCTTACTTTTATATGTTTTCTCATATTTCTTTTAAAGAAGTCTATTATGTTATTTCTCTCGGATTCCTGACCCTTTTAAGGGTTATCATTTTATGTGCTATTGCCTCACTTATTTGGGTTCCCATTGGCATCTTCATTGGATTAAGGGAAAAGGTCGCCAGGCGACTTCAATCCTGGGTTCAATTAATGGCGGCTTTTCCTGCGAATCTTTTGTTCCCTCTTGTAGTTATTTTCATTGTTAAAAACGATCTTAATCCAAATTTCTGGCTTAGTCCTCTGATAATCTTAGGATCACAATGGTATATTTTATTCAATGTGATTGGTGGCGCTTCCGGTCTTCCTTTTGATTTTCAAGAGCTTTCTAAAAATTTCCATCTCACAGGGTGGCTTCAATGGAAGCGGATTTTTCTTCCTGGGATCTTTCCTGCCTATGTCACAGGCCTTATTACCGCAGCAGGAGGAGCGTGGAATGCCAGTATCGTAGGCGAATACGTCGCATGGGGTAACACAACTCTCAAGGCTGAAGGGATAGGATCCTATATCGCTGCCGCAACGGCCTCTGGAGATCACCCTCGAATTTTGCTCGGCGTTATTATTTTGAGTGCTTATGTGCTAATCTTAAACCGTCTATCATGGTACCCCCTTTATCTCTATGCCACAACACGCTATCGTTTGGATTAGGGAGACCTTATGACAAAAGATCTTTTAAGTATCAGCAATATTTCGAAATGGTATGGTGAGGCTCCAAAACCAACCCCTATCCTTTCTCAAATTAATCTTACTGTGAAAGAAAATGAATTTATTGCTATTTTAGGAAAATCGGGGTGTGGAAAATCAACCTTTTTGCGGATTCTCGCTGGCCTTATCCCCCCTAATGAAGGCGAAGTTCTTTATCAAGGGCTTCCTTTCACTACTGCCTTTCCGCGCATTTCTATGGTCTTTCAATCCCATGCCCTTCTTCCCTGGTTGAATGTTTTAGAAAACGTAGAGCTTGGGCTTGAAGCCCTCGGACTCAGTCATTCGGATCGGAAAAAAAGGTCTCTAGAGGCGATCGACTTGATTGGCTTGGATGGGTATGAATCAGCTTATCCAAAAGAGCTTTCGGGGGGCATGCGGCAACGCGTTGGATTTGCACGAGCACTGGTTGTAAACCCTGACATTTTGCTTCTTGATGAACCTTTTTCAGCTTTAGATATATTAACCGCTGAAAATATTCGTAATGATTTGATGGAATTATGGATTGAAAAACGCATCCCCACCAAAGCCATTATTATGGTGTCTCATAGCGTGATTGAAGCAATAGCTCTTGCGAATCGGCTTATTATCTTTAATCATGATCCGGGGTGCATTGTGAAGGAAATTGAGGTTCCTCTCCGTTATCCCCGAGATGAAACGAGCCTTCACTTTAAAAATCTTGTAGATACGGTTTATACAACACTTCTCACAACCAAAGAGTTACCAACTGGTGCGCAAGCAAAGGTTGCCATTGGTATCGGCTATAGGCTCCCAGATATTTCCATTCATAAACTCCAAGGGCTTATGGATGCCTTAATCGAAGCTCCTTATCATGGAAAAGCGGATGTTTTTGCTTTAGCGGAATCAGAAAATCTTTCAGCAAATGATTCCCTGTCTCTTTTTGAAGCTCTTGAGCTCTTAGGTTTTGCCAAAATCGTTACAGGTGATATTGAACTTACCCCTTCTGGAAAAGCGCTTTGTGAAGCGGATATTCTTGAGAGAAAGAAAGTGTTTGCTTACCATTTAATGCGCCATATTCCCTTGGCGGCCTATATTTACCATACCCTTCAAGACCTGCCTAAACAAAGGTCCTCCAGACAGAGATTTTTAAAAGAGCTGAAGACTTACATGTCCACAGAGGAGGCCATTGAAACTCTTTTCGTCGTCATTAACTGGGGCCGTTATGCTGAGCTTTTTGCCTATGATACAGAACGGGATCTGTTAAGCCTTGAGGATTCTGAGACTGAGGAGTAGGCAATTCAAGGTGCAAAGATGCTTGGGTCCCGCGGTCAAGACCGCGGGACCCATTTTTGGTAGGATATTTTGAAGTTTTTGGGGGTATGCTTCACATAGCGAATTCAAACCTCCAAATCCTAACTTTAACTATTCCTTATGTACTTCACCAATAAATCTATGAATTCGTGAGCTTGTTCCCTCTTTATGATCCGTCAACCAAGATGCATCAGTAAGAGCTGTCTTCATATCTTTATATCCATGGGCTGCCCTATCCTTAAGAGAATTTCTTGAGAATTCACAATCACAGCTTGAAACTTCGTAGGGAGGTTTATCGTAGGATAAATGGATGATATCAAAGAGGGTAGTATCTTTCGCTTCCTTCCGGATTTCGTCGAGAACGGGTGTATTCTTGACCGTATTTGGAAGTTGTTTTAAAAGATAGTTAATATATGAGTTTAGATTTTTCTTATTGGAGATATGCTTCAAAGTATGGGCTGTGCGAGAGGAAAATTGAATATTCTTCATGGTTAAGGTTACATCCGTCATATCTTCAGGAAGATTACTCTCAGGAGCAAACAAATCAATCATAAAGCAAAGAGTATCCTGCTTCGGTTCGGCATCGAGTATTCCCTCAAGTGGCGTGTTGCTTGCACATCCTCCGTCCCAATAGAGCTCTCCATCTATTTCGATTCCAGGAAATCCAGGAGGCATCGCACCAGACGCCATAACATGCTCTGGCCCCAGCGGCATTTTTGCACTGTCAAAGAAAACTAAAGAGCCATCTTTTACATGCGTCACCCCTAAAATTAAACGCGCTAATTTCCCTGAATTGATCCCATCGAAATCAACAAATTCCAAGAGGGTCTCGCGTAACATTGACGTGTCATAATAACTTGTTGCCCCTGGTGTTCCTTTAAGACGGTGAGTGGGGGCAGGAAATCTTGGGGCAAAGAAGGCAGGTTGGCCAAACAAAAATCCTTGTAAAGAAGACAGGCTATTCATAAATTTACGAACATCCCCTGTACTGTCAGGCAAAATAGAAATTTCAGGCCATGAGATTTTTTCGAAGAACTTTGTAAGTTTCTCAATACGGTCCTCCGGCTTATTTCCGGCGACAATGGATCCTATAAATGCGCCAATTGAAATACCAGCTACAAGGTTAGGAGAGTAACCCGCTTCTTGCATTGCTTTCAAAGCCCCAATATGATACCCTCCGAGAGATCCCCCTCCTTGGCAAGCCATGGCAATCCGCTTATATTTTGTTTGTCCTTTTTCCATTTTTCTCTCCTCAATATTTCTCTATATGAATTTAACTAGTTATAGCGAAAAATCTTTAAGAAACAGTTAATTTAACGAATATCTTTTGCAAAAATTTCAGAAGAATGGAAGTTTTTATCAGTTATTCTTTGTTTTTTAAGAGGTTGACTGAAAAGGCTACTCCTTTTCTCCCTACATGAGGTTAGTTAGATGTCCCTTACTGAGCAAGAGAAACCAGCTCTTCTAAGATTTTGCGTGTGCCCGTAAGGCGTGCTGCTGCTGTGTCAAGGGAGCGTATGTAGACGATTTTTTGATCTGGCCTAATTTTGGCCGTCCCTTTTTGATGGGCTATATGTTCAATGAGCAGGGCAGGGTTTTTGAAAATGTTTTGATGAAAGCTTACGAGAATTCCCTTGGGGCCGCTTTCAATTTTTTCAATATTGGCTTGGCGTGAGAGGGATTTTAAGTAGATCACTTCGAGAAGATTTTTGACCTCCTCGGGCAAGGAGCCAAATCGATCCACTAATTCAATGGCAAACTGATCAATCTCTTCCCGTGTACTTAAGGCACTTAGACGCTTGTATAAACTGAGGCGAAGCCCCAAATCAGCCACATAGATTTCGGGAATCATGACCGAAAGCCCCACACTTATTTGAGGTGTCCAGTCAGCAGAGACAAAGGTTTCTCCTTCCTTTTCGGCCTTTAAGGCCGCAATTGCTTCTTCAAGCATATGTTGATAAAGCTCAATGCCTACTTCTCGGATATGGCCGGATTGTTCTTCTCCCACCAGGTTTCCAGCACCGCGAATATCCATATCGTGGCTGGCTAACGTAAATCCCGCACCTAAAGTATCTAGGGATTGAATAACTTCTAAACGTTTTTGGGCCTCAAGAGAGAGAACCCGCGCTGCGGGATAAGTCAGATATGCATAGCCTCTTACCTTTCCGCGCCCAATCCGGCCGCGTAATTGGTAGAGTTGCGAGAGACCAAAGAGATCGGCCCTATGAATAATCATCGTATTGGCTCTTGTCACATCAATTCCTGATTCAATGATGTTAGTACTTAAAAGCACGTCAAAGGCACCGTCGTAAAAATCAGTCATAACGCTTTCAAGAACCGTAGGAGACATTTGACCATGGGCAATGGCAAATTTAACTTCCGGCACAAATTCACGCAGCCGCTCGGCCATCTTATCGATGTCAGAAATGCGGGGGCACACGTAAAAACTTTGGCCGCCGCGGAATTGTTCACGCAAAAGGGCTTCCCTGAGCACCATCGCGTCAAAAGGCAACACAAAGGTGCGCACCGCCATCCGGTCCAAAGGGGGGGTTGTGATCAAACTCATTTCCCTCACTCCCGAAAGAGCCATTTGGAGAGTTCGTGGGATAGGCGTTGCCGTTAAGGTTAAGACGTGGACGTTAGCTTTAAAGTTCTTGAGTCTTTCCTTTTGTGACACACCAAAATGTTGCTCTTCGTCAACGATGAGGAGTCCTAAATCATGAAATTCGATCGATTTTGATAAAAGAGCGTGGGTTCCAATGATGATTTGGACGTCTCCCGTCTTGAGTTGCTCTCGGAGCAAACGGGATTCCTTTGGTTTGACGAGGCGGGAGAGCTGAGCCACTTTTAAGCCCGTATCCCTAAATCGGGACACAAAGGACTGATAATGCTGGCGGGCAAGAAGAGTTGTGGGAACAATGACAGCCACTTGTTTTTCGTTTGAAGCGGCTACAAAAGCAGCCCTGAGCGCAACTTCGGTTTTTCCAAAACCGACGTCGCCACAAATAAGGCGGTCCATTGGTCTTCCCACAGTAAAGTCATTGAGGACATCTTCAATAGCAATAAGTTGATCATCGGTTTCAGGATATGGAAAACGTGCCACAAATTCCTCGTAAAATCCTTCCGTCTTTTGGAGAATATCTCCCTTTTGGAGGTAGCGGGTTGCTGCAATCTTTAAAAGATAATCCGCAACTTCCTTGAGCCGCTTTTTGACCCGCGCCTTCCGGGCTTGCCAAGCCACACCCCCCAACTTATCCAAAGAAGCGATGGCATCGGAGCCTCCATAGCGGGAGATGACCTCGATATTTTCTACAGGAACAAAAAGTTTATCACCACCCTCATACATGATCTCAAGACAATCATGGGGGGCGTCCCCCACCTTGAGGGTTTGAAGCCCCTTGTAGCGACCAATTCCATGCTCCACATGGACCACAAGGTCATCAATTTGAAGGCTGGAGGCTTCTAAGATAAAGAGATCACTGCGCTTTTTCTGTTTATGAGGGTGACCCATCCTCTCGCCCAAAATATCTTCTTCCGTGAGCACAAGAAGGTCAGGAATCTCAAAACCCTTATCCATTTCAAGCACAGCAAGGGCAGGGGTGGGATTTTTGAAAACCTCAGAAAAATCCTCAATCCGTCTAAAGGGCTCGAAAGCATGTTCCTCGAGAATGTGAGACAATCGCTCAGCTGATCCATGGGTCACCGCCATCAATAGAATCTGCTTTCCTTCTTTTTGATAGATTTGTAAAGCTTCCACAACAGAGGTGTACATATTTTCGGTTGATGTTCTCATTCCTGCAAAAGAGGGTGCCTTTTTCCCCGCAGCACTCACTACATTTCCCTTAAAATCGGGATGATCGAAGGGGGTAAAAATTATTTTTTGGGAAGCAGGGAGGGCTTTTTTCCAGGAATCTTTTAAGTCATATAAGGCCTCAGGAGGAAGAGGATGATAAGGAATTCCCTGCTTTTCCAAAGATTCAAACTGAAGGCGCGTCTGATAATGATCTTTGACCTGTTCAAGGAAGACATTCCCTGCATCTTCAACATGATCATCAAGGCAAAAAAAGGCTCCCGAAACATAATCCAACAAGGAAGATAAGTGCTCATAAAATAAGGACAGCCAGTGTTCATACCCCGCATAGGCCCGGCCTTCAGAAATAGCTGTATAAAGAGGATCTGTTGATTCAGCGGAGCCAAAGGCCGCACGATAGCCTTTGCGAAAGCGTTCAATTGTTTCTTGGGTTAAACTAATTTCCCCCATGGGTTTGAGAACCAAATTTTCTGCTTTTCCTGTGCTGATTTGTGAAAGGGGATCAAAGGTACGTAAGCTTTCCAGGGTTGATCCAAAAAAATCGAGACGAAACGGCAGAGAATATCCGGGAGGAAATAGATCCAGAAGACCACCCCGAATGGCATACTCTCCCCACTCTCTAACGCTCTCACGGCGCACATACCCATTTTTTTGCAGAAAATCTAGAAAGATAGCGTGGTCAACTTCTTGACCTGCCTTTAAATTCCATAATCTTCCGTGAAAAGCCTCCTTTGGGGGGACCCTTTGCAACAAAGCTTGTATGGATGTGATGAGAAGGTAGCTTTCACTGTTGGCACTTAAGGTTGTTAAAGTATCAAGACGCTGAGCTTGGATATCCGGATGAGGTGAGCTTCGATCATAGGGCAAACAATCCCAGCCGGGGAAAAAGAGAACTTTCTTTTTTGGACTAAAGAAAGTTAGCTGATTACGGAGGCGCAAAGCCCGTCCTTCATCTCGGGCAATAAAAACAAGCTTTTTCTGCTTTTGGGAAAGTTGGGCTAAAAGAAGGGTGTCATACCCATCCAAAACGTGAGTTAAAAGGGCTGGCGCTTGAAAGGGAGGAAGAAAATTCATAATGTTTTTTTAAAGTTATCTAGCTCATGCACAAGAGATTCTGAGACTCCCAAAGGTAGAGGGCCATTATCAAAAAATAAGACATAAAGGGTTTGGTCCGGGAAGGAAAGAAGAAATTCAAAAGCCTCTAAATCGGCCCTGTCCATCGATAGAGCCTTTTTTCCAAATTCACCTAATAAAAAGTCCATCTCCCGCATCCCCCGATGTTGACTTTGATAGAGCAGGCGCTTTCTATAAATTGATAAATTTTCCATCCGTTCCTTTTTGCATATTTTTTGAGTGGCGGGAAGTCCACTTGAAATTACCTTCCAATTTGAATATATTAAATTCAAATTGGAAGGCTTTTATGTATCTTAAACGTCATATTGAAGAGAAACTGCGCGAATATGGCACCTTTTCTAAGGTTGTCCTTCTCCTGGGCGCCCGGCAAGTTGGAAAATCTACTCTGCTAAAAAATGTATACCCAAAGCTTCCTTCTTTTACATTTGATGCATATCTAGATCCCTTTGAAGTTCGAAAAGACCCAGACTTATTTTTAAAGCAAGTAGAGGGACCCATCATTCTGGATGAAGTTCAATATGTCCCTGAACTTCTCTCTGCTATAAAAAGATATGTGGATACAAAACCTCAAACGGGACAGTTCTTTCTCACGGGTTCTCAAAATTTTGCGGTTTTGAAAAATTTATCTGAAACCATGGCGGGAAGAGTCTCTATTTTAACCCTTCATCCCATGACACTTCATGAAAGATTTGAATATCCTGATCAACATTGGCTGCCAGCTCTTCTCCAGAGCCCTGCAACCCTTCCGCAAGTATGCAAATCCGTCATTCCTGACGTTAGGTTATGGCAAGTTTTATGGCAAGGGGGCTTTCCGGGGCTACTTTCTATTCCTTCAAAGCATATGCAAGGTGCTTTACAATCTTACATTGATACCTATACCGAGCGTGACATTCGACTTCTAGAAAATGTCCATGATATAGGGGACTTTAAACGTTTTATGGGTCTTCTCGCTGCCATCACTGCACAAGAAATCAATGAATCGCAACTCGGGCGCGATATTGGGCTTACGCACACAACTGCGCGGCGCTGGATCTCTCTCTTTAATGCCTCTTATCAATGGATCGAGGTCCCCCCCTATCATGGAAATACCCTGAAGCGCCTTTCGAAAAAAAGGAAAGGATATATGGCTGATACGGGTATAGCCTCCCTTTTGTTGAAGCTTTCTTCCCCTGAAACCGTTGGCAGTTCTCCTCATTTTGGCGCTCTGTTTGAAAGCTACATCATACAACAAATTATGGCCATAGCTGGGAGCGGCTCCCTTATGCCCAATTTCTACCATTGGCGCACAAAAAGCGGGGCTGAAGTCGACCTTATCCTTGAACGGGATAATCGTATGATTCCCATAGAAATTAAAGCAAGCAGTTATGTTAGCAAAAGTGATGCGCGTGGCCTTCATACTTTTCGAGAGGTCTATCCAAAATTAAACATTGATTATGGCGTAATTATATATGCAGGGGACCGATGTTATCAGGTTGATGAGAAAACAATTGCACTTCCTTATCACGCCCTTGCGTCAAAAAACGAACAAATTCAATAGAGATGCACCTGCTAAACAAAGGGCTATGAGCACAGCTGAAGAGGCGGCATCCTTTGAAAATTTGATCAAGAGTTCCTGCTGCTGGGTTCGTGCATCATTTGCTTTCTCAAGGGATGTATTGAGTAATTCTGTAATGAGAACAAGCGCAAAAGAAAAAAGAACAAACATTTTAGACGTCCTGTCGGCTGGAGAAAATACAACAAGAGGCGCTATAAGAACTGAGACAATAACTTCTAAACGAAAGGCCCATTCGCTTTTCCAGGTTAAAATCAGTCCATTGAGGGAATTGAGGAGAGCCTTTATTATTTTAGTCATACCCGTCCTTATTTCACATTCATACGAATGCGGTAACGCAAGCTCACCTCATCTTGAGGAGGAATATTTATCGTCCAGGTAATTCTTTTATCTTCCTCTTCATGAGGGTGGGTTTCTCTTAAAATCACCCACTCTCCCAAAACGTCTTGGAAAACGGTGACTTGTTTAGCTGTATCCGTTGTATTCTTTAAATCTAACCGATATCCCGATTCTACCACATTACTGCCCAACTTCCGATAGTCTGTTTGGCGCATTTCAGTCGTGATCTCTTTTGTACTGCCCACCCTTATACTTAAAGATTGATCAATAGGGGTAAGGGGTGACTTATTCTCGCCAATATACAAAAGAGATCCATCCTCATTGCGCTGAAAGACTTGCATGTTGCCTTCTGGAAAAACAACACCAAGACCTTGAGCCTTTGTATTTTTGACAGATAGCCACGTTTCAGCCTTAGGCTTCATCACCAGACCTTCTTCATTCACTGTAATATCATTCTTCGGATAAATCCTGTAACTTCGAACAGGCGTAAGGTTTGCAGCTGAAAACCACATAAGATTCTTAACCGACTTGTCGGGGAGACTGGTGGGGCGTTCCACATCATAAAAAAAGCCCTTTTGCTGAGCTATACGAAAGTGCCCTTTTTTAATATCCATACGGCTATTGTTATGGATCACAATCCAGCTGTTTAAGTCAAGGTGTGCTCCCTCAACTCCCACAATAATTGTGTACCCTGCATACCAAGAAAAACCTTTTGCTAGATAGCCCATATCGAATTGATATTCCCCGGCCTTAGAATTCAAAAGCTTCAGAGTAATCATAGGTTCGGAAACCAAAGTATATGGGAGATGAGGGTAGGCTATGCGATTTTTATTAACTGAAAAAATTGTCCCTTGAGAGTTAACAATCGCATCTTCCCCATCAAGGGAGAGAAGGGTTCCTGTAACGGGTATAGGGCGGGAGGAGAGAGGAAGGATATTAATGGCTTCTCCAATGGAATGCTCAAGCAATTTCTCCCGGGTAATATCAGGACTTTGATAATTATATTCTAGAACTTTGATCGAGGAGGAAGGAGGAATAAGTTGAAAAAGAAAGCTATTCATAAGAACGGCTGCGGGGACGTCCTTGATTAAAAGTTTATTAGAACCTGCCGTAAGCCACGCCGTTCTCCTTTCTTTAATCAATGCCATATCCTGAGGATATAAGGTAACATTCACCTCAAGTTGTGTTGATTGGGAGACATCTTGAACCACTGCTTTTGCTGAAGGCGTCAGAAAAAAAAATCCAATAAAGAAAACGTATCTCATGGTTACCCCACTTTTTTCAATTCAAGAGATTGCAGTTCTCTGGGCGTTTGGTCAAGGGGTTCAAGATCGGTAATGTCAGCAGCTTGTGACGTTGACCCCAGTCCTTTAAATTTTCGTGCGCTTGAAAGTACGCGATGTTCAAGGCTTCCTACCGCTTGATTATAGGATTGAACAGCGCCCCCTAAACTCTTCCCCAAACGCGCAAAATGATCGGACATATCTGAAAGACGTTTATAAAGCTCGCGGCCAAGATCACTGATTTCCTTGGCATTTTCAGCAAGTTGTTCGTGACGCCAGCCATAGGCTACCGCTCTTAAAAGGGCGATAAGGGTTGTGGGGGTTGCAAGGATAATACGCTCCTCAACACCAGCTTCAATAAGGCTGGGATCTTGTTCTAAGGCGGCACTAAAAAAAGTTTCTCCGGGCAAAAATAAAACTACGAAGTCAGGGGTGGGTTGAAATTGTTCATAATAGGACCGTTTGGCAAGAGCTCTGATATGGGCCCGCACTTGACGCGCGTGATCTTTTAGTTTCTCTTTGCGCACATCCTCATCTTTGGTTTCTAAGGCTTCAAGATAGGCTGCTAAAGGTGCTTTTGCATCCACAATAATTTTTTTGTTACCAGGAAGATTAATAATAAGATCGGGCCTGAGTCTCCCATCATTTTCTGAAGAGGTGACTTGTTCTTCAAAGTCACAGTAATTCAGCATGCCTGCCATCTCAACAACGCGTCTTAACTGCATTTCCCCCCATCGTCCCCTTACAGAAGGCGTTTTTAAGGCATTGACCAAATTTGAGGTTTCAGATTTAAGTTGATTTTGGCTCACCAAAAGCTCACTCACCTGATGCTTCAGAACCGCATAAGCGCTCATCCTTGATTTCTCAAGCTCAACTATTTTTTTATCAACGGTTTGAAGGGATTCGGCCATCGGTTTTACAAGGTCTGCAATCGCTTTTTGTCGGCTGGAAAGATCGACTTTAGAGGATTCTTGAAATTTTTCGAGGGTCGCTGTAGCCAACTCTAAAAAAGATTTGTTCGTTAAAGAAAGCGCTTCAGAAGATATCACTTTTAATTTATCTTCCCACTGCTTTTGAATATTTTCCAAAAGACTTAATTTATCTTTATTTTCTTTTTCTGTGCGTTGAAGCTCTATTCGTAACTCCGCATTTTTCTCTCCTAGCATCCGGAGTTCCTCATCTTTCCGAATCAAAAGCTCTTCAAGATTGGGAAGACGGTTAGCTCTTTCCTGATAAAGGATTTTTTCTTCATTGAGGCATGAAATTTTCTTTTGAAAATATATAAATAGGGAGAGCCCAAGGAGGAGAGATCCTATAAGAATTACTAAGACAAGACTCAATTCAGTCATAAGCAGGCCTACTCGTTAACGTTAAGAAAAAAGTTCATTAATTATGATAATTCTTCTGGCGTCTTTAACCAACTTGTTTTATGAAATTAATCATACACAATTTATTTTGGTTGTAACACAGGTTGAGGAGGAACACATGGCAAATATAGAACTCGTTTTTCAAGCAGGTGCGGGTTTAGTATTATTCATTTTCCTAGCCTGGGTTTTTAGCGAAAATAGAAAACAAGTCAATTTTAAAAGTGTCTTCTTGGGACTTGCCATTCAAATCCTTCTCGCCGTTGTTGTTACAAAATTTGGATTTGTACGTTCAGGTTTCCTCTGGATTGGTGAAGGCGTTATGGCACTTAAGGATGCCACTGTTGCTGGCACAAGCTTTGTTTTTGGCTATTTAGGGGGCGGCGACACACCCTACTCTGCAAAGGAAGGGTCCAACAGTTTTATCTTCGCTTTCCAAGCGTTACCCATGGTTATTGTCATTAGTGCCCTTGCTATGCTTTTATTCCATTGGCGTATTTTGCCTTTCATTGTGAAGCTTTTTTCAGGTGTCTTTCAAAAAGGTCTTGGAATTGGGGGCGCCCTTGGAGTTTGTGCGGCGGCCAAAATCTTTTTAGGACAAACGGAAGCCCCTCTTCTTGTCAGACCTTATCTTGGAAAATTCACTCGAAGCGAGCTTTTCACCGTGATGACTGCAGGTATGGCGACAACATCTATCTCCATTATGGTTCTTTATGCCATGATTTTAGAAGGCACCATTCCCGACCCCATTGCTCACATCCTCACGGCCTCTATTATCAGCGTCCCTGCAGCGATTACTATCTCACGGATTCTTATCCCCCAAGTGGGAGAAGATACCTCTGGTCATCTTGTAGTGCCCTATCAATTTTCTGGATCTATGGAAGCTATTACCCAAGGGACCTCTGACGGGATGCGCCTTTATATCAATATCTTAGCTATGTTAATTGTTTTTCTTGCGATTGTGGCCATCGCCAATTCTCTTCTTGGTCTTCTTCCCAGCATTGATGGAGAGCCTATGAGTTTACAGCTCCTTTTAGGTTATATTTTAGCCCCTCTCGCCTGGTTTATCGGAATTCCTTGGAGCGAAGCTATTCCCGCAGGTGCCCTTTTAGGAAAGAAAACAATCCTTAATGAAATTGTGGCCTTCGTAGGCCTTGCTGCCCTTCCTGCTGGCGTTCTCAGTGTGAAAAGCGGCATCATTATGACCTATGCCCTTGCCGGCTTTGCTAATTTGAGCAGTATAGGCATTCAGATTGGAGGTATTGGCACCATGGTTCCTGAGCGAAAGCAAGAAATCATCTCCTTAGGGATCAAAGCCCTTATCGCCGGAACGATTGCCAGCTGTATGAGTGCCGCAATTATCGGCATTTTGTATAGCATTGGGTAAAGTTCTTCTTATTGGGGGACCCACAGTAAGTGGAAAGTCTGATCTTGCCCTCAAAAAAGCCAAAGCCTTAGGCGGCGTCATTATCAATGGAGATAGCCTTCAAGTTTATCGCGGCCTTGAAATTCTAACGGCCCAGCCTTCTCTTCAAGAGTGCCAAGAAGTGCACCACCATCTTTATGGTTTCCTTGATCCCAGCCAAACCTTCTCCGTTGGAAAATGGCTCCCTTTGGTAACGTCTGAAATTGAGGCGGCTTTAAAAAACAATAAGCTCCCTATCGTTGTGGGAGGAACGGGCCTTTACCTTAAATCCTTAAGAGACGGTATTTCAACGATTCCCTCCATCGATCCACAAATTCGAAAGCGACTGAAAGACTCTCAAGAAGAGAACTATGCCGAGCTTAAGAAAGTCGATCCCCTCCTCGCAGGACGTCTTTCTCCTCAAGATCGTCAAAGGACACAAAGAGGCCTTGAAGTTTTTTATGGAACAGGAAAACCTCTCAGTTTTTGGCAAACGCAAAAACCGTTGCCTTCTGCTCACGAATTTGAAACTTGTCTTCTCATGCCAAATAAACAGGAGCTTGAGGACCGTATTACCTTGCGTTTACATAAGATGCTAGAACAGGGTGTTTTGGATGAAATTTCCCGTCTTCGAGTATCTTTCCTCTCTTCCCAAGCAAGAAAAGCCATCGGATTTCAGGAATTTGAAGCTTATTTGAAGGGAGAAATTTCTTTTGAAGATGCTTTTGAATTAACTTTAATTCACACCCGTCAATATGCCAAACGGCAGTTAACATGGTTTCGCCATCAATTCAAAAAAACGTAAGACCTTGTTTGCAAATTCGCTGGGAACAGCCTATGATTCACAGAGAACTTAAAAGACACATTTTATGAAAATGAATTGGGATAAACTTCGTATTTTTTATATGGTAGCGTCGGCGGGAAGCTTTACCAAAGCTACCCTTAACCTCAATATTAGCCAATCAGCAATCAGCCGTCAAATTCATATTCTTGAGAAAGAACTAGGCCTTAAACTTTTTAAACGAGTTGCTCGTGGTTTAGTTTTAACCGAAAATGGTGAAATGCTTTATGAGATTGTTGCAAAAGTTTTTGCAAAGATTTCATCAGCTCAAAGTGAGATTGAAGAGCTCAAAAGCTATACGCACGGCCCTCTTCGCATTGCAGCCACTATTGCTTTTGGCTCCTTATGGCTGGCAGAACGTATCCAAAAATTTATAGATAAATATCCCGACATTGAAGTCAGTGTTTTTTTGAAGGATGATGAAATTGATCTCAACCTTCGTGAGGCCGATGTGTGGATCACCCCCGTGCTGCCCACCTACTCGGATATGATTCGCTCAACCCCTTTTCCCTTTCCTTTCCACGTGTATGCAAGCAAATCCTACCTTAAAAAGTATGGAACTCCCCAAAAACCAGAGGATCTGGATCATCATCAACTGATTGTTTTTGGAAGAGAAATGCCCCACGTTTACGGAAATCTCAATTGGCTTTTAACGGTTAAGGCTCAATCGCGCAGAAGGCCTTACCTCATTTTAAACAATGTTCAAGCCATCCACGAAGCGACAAGTGCAGGCCTTGGAATTTCAGCTCTTCAAAAGTATGTTGTCAAAAATGATCCTGAATTAGTGGAAATCCTTCCCAACCTTCCCAAGGTTGTTTTAAATCAGCACGCTGTTTATCCTTCCCACTTAAAAACAATTAAGCGAGTGCAGGTTTTTATTGATTTCCTTACCCAAGAAATGAAAAAAGAAGAATAAATATATATGGAGACTCATTTCTTGTCTATTATTATTAAAAATTTGGGAAAATCTTATAATGTTGCTATTTTAAAAGACATTAATCTTGAAGTTCCACAAAATCAAATTCTAGGGATCATTGGAAAAAGCGGAGCAGGGAAAAGTACCCTCTTGCGTTGTCTCAATGGACTCGAGCAACCCACCACGGGAACTATCACAATTGATAATCAATTATTCACTGGCGTTTCAGATAAAGAGCGACGGCGGATTCAACATAAAATTGGCAATGTTTTTCAAAGCGTTAATCTTTTAAGTCGATTGACCGCTCTTGAAAATGTGATGTTTCCTTTAAAACTTTTTAAAGGAAATTCGAAAGATATTCGTTCTCAAGCCTTAAAATTGTTGCATCTGGTTGGTTTGAACGGAAAAGAAAATGCCTACCCTAGCCAACTTAGTGGAGGACAAGCTCAGCGAGTTGCAATTGCTCGAGCTCTTATGGGTGATGTTTCTCTTCTCCTTTGTGATGAGTTCACATCCGCTCTTGACTCTGAAACGTCCCTTGAAATTTTAGAGCTATTGCGTGATCTTAATAAACGCCTTGGCGTGACAATTATTTTAATCACACACGATATGGCTATTGTGCGGGAAATTTGTGATGAAGTCTGTGTTCTAGAGGCCGGTCAAATTGTTGAAAAGAATGATATTACTTCCATTCTGCTTCACCCTCAACATGCTGTTACAAAGTCGCTCATTAGGCATTTAATGACAAAAGACTTACCTCATCATTTACAAGAAAAACTTAACAAAACTCCTACGGATAAGTGTTTTGCTTTGCTACGGCTCTTCTTTTCAAGTGAAGCTGCGGGCGATCCCATTATTGCTTCAATCGTTAAGACATACGATGTACCGATCAATATTTTATTGGGAAGTTTAGATCATATTCGCGAAACAGCTTTTGGATCTCTTATCGTTTCGATTCCATTTGAGCTCGAAAAAATTACAAACATCATGAAGGATCTTGATCAAAGGAGTGTCTCTGCAGAAATCCTCGGGTATTTTCCTCAAAATGGAGGACACTCATGGAACAGTTAGTCCTTCACTCTTTTCTTGAAACTCTTTTCATGGTAACGGCTTCAATGTTTTTCGGAACAGCTATTGGTATCTTTTTAGCTTTCCTGCTTGTTTTAACGAAGCCTTCTGGTCTTTGGCCAAAGCCTTGGATCTCTCAGTCTTTAGGAGTATTTCTCAATGCTTTTCGCTCAATTCCTTTTATCATTCTTATTATTTTAATGATCCCTTTTACGCGTTTCTGGGTCGCTACTTCTATTGGTACAGCTGCAGCAACACTGCCTTTAACGTTTGCTGCCAGTTTTCTGATCGCGCGTATCATAGAAGATGCTTTGAACACAACTCCCAAGGGATTGATTGAAGTGGGAAAAGCGTTGGGAGCGTCAAATTTACAGATCATTTTTAAAATTCAATTGAGGGAAGCCCTGCCTTTGATCGTTTCTGGCCTTACAACCGTTTCCATCAATATCATAGGATTTTCAGCCATGGCAGGAACGGTTGGAGGAGGTGGGCTCGGTGATCTTGCTATCCGATATGGCTATCAGCGATACGACTTTACTTTACTTGTTTTGATCGTTATTATTCTTATAGTCATCGTCCAGTGTGTTCAAATGACTGGTGATTTCCTGGAAGCAAAATTAAAGAAATAAAAGTGGAGTTTGTGTGAGATGAGAATATTAACTGCTTTGGCTTTTTTTATTTTATCAATCAGCCAACTTGTTGCGGCCCCTCTTAAGATCGGTGTAACCGCTGGTCCCCATGCGATGATTATGGAAAAAGTGAAAGAGCTGGCTAAAGTTGAGGGTGTTGATGTTCAAGTCATTGAATTCAATGACTTTATTTTACCTAATGTTGCTCTCAATGATAAAGAGCTGGATATGAATTCCTATCAACATCAACCTTATTTGGATGAGCAAGTAAAAAATCGAGGATACAAGATTAAATCCGTAGGGAAAACCGTTTTAATGCCCTTAGGAATTTATAGCAAAAAGCTAAAGACTCTTGCAGATTTAAAAGAAAAATCCAAAATTGCGATTCCTTCAGATCCAACGAATGGAGGCCGAGCCCTCAAACTTTTAGAAAAAGAAGGACTCATTAAATTGAAGCTCTCAGATAATCCCTCTGTTTTGGATATCATAGAAAACCCGAAAAAATTAAGCGTCATTGAAATTGAAGCCCCGCAAGTTCCTCGAGCTTTAGAAGACGTAGATGCTGCTGTTATTAATACAGATTGGGTTTTTGTTGCAGGCCTTGATCCTCATACTGCCCTCGCCATGGAAGATAAAAATTCTCCTTATGCGAATGTCCTTGCTGTTCGTCAGAATGAGAATCGATTGGAAGTGGAAAAACTGATTAAAATCTATCAAAGTGAGCCGGTGAAAGCGTTTATCAACACGACGTTTAAAGGAGCCATTTTGCCAGCTTGGTAGTTATTTAAAATAACCCAACGCCCCCCAGCTCTTGGCAGGCTCAATTGCTGGTGTCTCTCTTTTAACCATCCTGCCGTATATCTATTATTGTTATTTCTTAGGTATAGGAGCAATTATTGCAATAATTTTTCGTTGGCCTAAAGTAAAACTCTTTTAATATAATATTAATTTATTTGTGTTATTCTATAATTATTAAAAAACTATAATAAATTAATAATAAAGAGGAGGTTAAGACAATGAGAGTTAAAGAAATTATGTCAAAAGACGTTAAACTTATTCATCCCCATGCCCATCTTACTGATGCTGCAAAGCTCATGCGAGAGAAAGACATCGGAATGATTCCTGTCGGTGAAGATGATCGGCTTGAAGGGGTTATCACGGACCGAGACATTATCATTCGTGCTCTCGCTAAAGGCAAAAATTTGGAAGAACTTACGGTTAGAGAAGTGATGACACCAAAATGTCAAACTTGTTTTGAGGAGGATACCATTGAAGAGGTTTCCCGACATATGTCCAAGGAGCAAATTCGCCGCCTTGCTGTTCTGGATAAGAACAATCATGTCGTTGGTATTATTTCTTTAGGAGATCTTTCTGCAAAAGGGTCAGACAAGGAAGCCGCAAGAGCTTTGCATTCTATTTCTGAAACAAAGCATTAGTATCAATGTGAAAAAGGGTGAATCCCTTAAGATTCGTCCTTTTTACGAATGGATGTCTCTCGTGTTTCAAGATCGCTTTGATGCGGGAAAGCAACTCGCGGATAAATTAAAAGATTATGCTTCTCAAAAGCCCCTTATTTTTGCTCTTCCTCGCGGTGGCGTGCCCGTTGCTTTTGTTGTTGCAAAAGTTTTGAAATCTCCCCTTCATGTTTTTGTTGCCAGAAAGATAGGTGTGCCCTGGCAACCAGAATTAGGTGTCGGTGCTATCGCTCTTGGGGTCCAAATTTTCAACAGAGAGTTACTTCAAGAACTCGATCTTAAAATTTCTGATCTTACGGAAATTATTAAGCGCGAAGAGCAAGAGCTCAAGAGGCGCCTCACCATTTATGGAGCTGAAGAAAATCTCGAAAAAATTAAGGCAAAGACAGTGATTCTTATTGATGATGGCCTCGCAACCGGCATCACTGCAGAGGCGGCTTTAAAAAGTTTAAAACACTGGGCTCCCAAAAAATTAATACTTGCCATTCCTGTCGGCTCCCCTACGGTAGAACATCTCAAAAAGAGCGTTGCAGAGCTTATTTGCCTGGAAATGCCCTCTCGCTTTTATGCAATTGGCGAACATTACCTTGATTTTTCTCAAGTTTCCGATGAAGAAGTCATTGACCTACTTAAAAAATCTCGATCTTAACTCTATTTTTTATGTTTAGTGCACTTTCAAGAAATTTTTTTTAAAGAGTTGCTTGAACTATCCTCCAACATTGTGCTAGATTTTCTACATAAAAATCTTCTGTTTGTTCAATAGTAATTGATCATTTACTGGCTTGAATTAAGTCACACATACAGAAGAATGTGTATGTTCTGTTTCACACTTTATGTAAAAATTTACTTGTTTTATTAATTTTGAAATTAACCTTAGGAAAAAACATGAAAGAACTAATAAAGAAAACTATTTACTCTACAGGATTTCTTGTTTATCAAAATGCAGGTTATTCCATTCACCACAGGAAAAGTGGTTTGTTTTTAAAGTTAGAAGATAAATATAGGTTAGATCTATATAAAAGAATGTTTAATCAGGATGTTCTTTCTCAGAAGCCTTTTTTTAACATAGGTTCAGGTTCTTTTTATCATCCCCATTGGACAAATATCGATTATGTGTCTGATTGGTACAAAAAAACTCAAAAAAATGTTCTGCATTATGACTTGATGGCCTTAGAACCTTTACCCATAAGTACAGAATCCGCAAAAGTAATTTACACTTCTCATACAATTGAGCATGTAAAAGATATTGCTGTTCACCATTTATTTAAGGAAGCTTATAGAGCTCTAGAGGTTGGAGGTATCTTTAGAGTTACGACAGGACCAGACGCAGAAACAGATTATAAAGCCTTACAAAGGGGGGACGAAGATTGGTTCTATTGGGATTATCCAACTGATAAGAAGGGTCGATTTGCTATTCCTTTATCAACTGCAGGTCTTGCAGATAGATGGTTACATCACGTTGCCACTCCTTTGTCTAGATTGAGCCATACACCAAGCAAAATTAAATTTGACGAAAAAGAAATAATGAGTATCATTAAGGAAAAATCGTTTGAAGAAGCTCTAGACTATTTCACAGATCAATGTGAGTTTAATCCTCTGTATATTGGGGATCATATTTCTTGGTGGACACATGCAAAAATATTTGAAAGCTTACAAAAAGCTGGATTCAAAACCATGTACGTTTCTGGATATAAACAATCTATTTCACCATTATTGAGACAATCAGAGCTTTTTGACTCCACTCATCCACAAATGTCTGTTTATGTAGAAGCAATTAAAGATTAGAATTTTTTAAGTGCTAGACTTAGCTAGGGCGTATCATCATAAGATGAGAAAGAGTAAGAAAAGTGGTAAGGTATGAGAAAAAAAGAGGAGGTTTTCCTCAATGTGTCGATATGTTTCTTCGAGATGATCAATGGGAGTGAATTAAAGACATACTATCTGGACGTGAAGGAACGTCTGATGTTACTGCTCATGACAACCGACTTTTGGGAGGGGGCTCATATCGATACAGAGTAGCATAGCGTGGAGAGATCTTCCCGAACGGTCTGGGGACTTTAATGCTGTTCATATACGCCATACGAGATGGAGCTAAAAAGGAGTATGGGAAAACATCTCTTCCGAGTGCCCATTAAATAGCTGCTTGTCGGACAATTGAAGTGCTATTTACCTCAAATATCTCATGTGCTAGCAACACACTTTCAAGAAAATCTTGTCAGATGACCTTATTTTGCTTATCCTTTACTAAAATTCGAAGGAGCTTAAGATGAGATACATTGTCACAAGTTTGTTTTTATCCATTCTATTCTGGGGAGAAGCGCATGCAGATAAAACTAAGTCTGCTCCTAAGAACCCACTTCCTGAAATAAGTATGGGAAGTGCTAAAGCCCCTGTAATTGTCATCAATTATTCTTCTTTTACCTGTGCTCACTGTGCAAACTTTCACACGGATGTTCTTCCTGAAATTGATGAAAAATATATAAAGCCCGGCAAAGTTCGCATTATCTTTCGTGATTATCCCGGAGATCAGCTCAGCGTTCAAGCCCATCAACTGGCCTGGTGCCAAGGAGAGCTTAAATACTTGAATTTTTCAAAAACTTTCTATTCCACTCAAGATAAATGGTTAATGGAAAAAGATCCTATTAAAGCATTGAAGAAAATTGCTCTAAAAAATGGGCTCACCCAGGAGCAGATCGATGCTTGTCTTAAGAACCAAGAACTTTTGGATAAAATTCTCCAGGTGCGTATTGATGGCCAAAAAAAGTATAAAATCACGGCAACTCCAACCATTGTCATCAATGCAAAAATTTATCCACGTACCCTTACCTTCAAGGAGTTTCAAGAGGCTGTCGATCCTCTTCTGGAACTAAAGACTGAAAAGGTAAGCTTTAAAAAAGATAAGAAAAGTTGATTCTCCTCTCTTTCCCTCTTATATAAATATCAGTAGAGGAGTATAAAATGGCTATGTCTCATGAAAAAATCATGACATTTCTTTTAGAAACGTTTCCTGATGCCCAAATTGAACTTAAAGACTTAGTGGGAGACAGTGATCATTTTACTATGACTATTACCTCAAAAGCATTTTTAGGAAAAACAAGAATCGAGCAACACAAAATGGTTTATGAGGCCCTTCAAGGACACATGGGCACAACCTTACATGCTCTTTCTCTTAAAACTCAAATTCTAAAGGAGTAACTTATTATGTCTCAAATTTTTGATCAAATCCGGGCGGACGTCTCTTCCCATGACATTGTCTTATATATGAAAGGAAATGCTCAATTTCCCCTGTGCGGCTTTTCAGCGGCTGTTGTCCAGATTTTAAATACACTGGATGTTAATTTTAAGGCTGTTGATGTTCTCAAAGACAGTGAGCTCCGTGAAGGCATCAAATCCTTTACTAATTGGCCAACAATTCCTCAACTTTATGTTAAGGGCGAATTTGTTGGGGGATGCGATATCATCCGCGAAATGTATGAAACAGGTGAGCTTCAAAAGTTTCTTGCTGATAAAGGCATTTTAAAGAAATAAGTGCTTCTTTTTTAGGCTTTTTCCGTGAGCATGATCTTTCGAACCACAATCATGAACGCTGCAATGACACCGAAATAGATGGGCATGGGAAATACCGTTCCATTATGGCTGTAACCCATTCCCAATGTGAATAGGGAAATGAGAACATAATAAAAGAACCCGAACAACGAAGACGCTGTCCCAATGCGGTTTTTATAATTCACCAAGGATAAAGATAAAGCGTTGGATGTGACGAGGGCAATTCCGCCAATCATTATCATCATGAATGCTAAACTCCCCCAAATCAGAAATACTCTATTCTGGGTGAGGTAGATAAGTAACATCCATAATATCGATCCCAAGAAAACAATTCTAAGTCCATAGACCATTATAGTCATAGAGGAGTAGTGATTGTGAAGTCGTCTTCCCATGATTCCACCTACCAATGTGGCTGAGGCGATTCCGACGAACAACAGCCCATACTGACTGGGGGACAACCCCAAGAGCTCAATCATATAAAATGGTCCCTCCGCATAGAATGAAAAGGCAATGCCATTGCAAGCTGCTACCAGTAGAGCAAAACCGATGACACGAACATCACAGACCATATCCATCAACGTCGTTATGAGAGGAACATGGTTCCTGTCTTCGTCTAGATGGGTTTCAGGAAGCATCTTGGTCGTGAGCCCCAAGACAATAGCACTACAGACGATGAGGAACAAGAAAATAGCAGGCCATCCATAGGCTTGATCGATGCTTCCCCCAATGACGGGACCGATGGCGGGAAAAATGGCCAGAGCCCCACCTACGGTTGCATAGAGCTTTCCTAGAGCGGGTCCATGGTAAGCGTCACGGCACACGGCTTGGCCGAGAACACTTCCTGTGCTGCCTCCAAAGGCTTGGACAAAACGGCTGATCATCAGCAAAGAAATGGAATCCGACGCATAACACCCAATACACCCGACAATAAATATGCCTAGGCCAAGGAGAATGCAAGGTTTCCGTCCCCATTTATCCGATAAGTTTCCCCAAAAGAGGGTACCTATAGCAAACCCGAACAAGTAGATAGTTAAGGTATATTCAACCCAGGCATCTGTTACAGACAGGGCATGAGCAATATCAGGAAGAGACGGTGTATAAACCGTCTCAGATAAAAGGGGTAATCCCACGATAAGAACGATAAGCCATATGGCTGGTAAGTTGATTTTTTTCATACGAAAACCTCATTATTAAAGTCATTAATTGAGCAATAAATAGCTATCCCCTTCCTAGGGGATGAATAAATTACCTAATTCGGGACTTAAACAATGACAATTGTTTTCATGAAACCAAGCCTTTATGTTAATTGAGAAAAACTCAATAATAATTCTTAGACATCGAGATTATGTTTGTCAAGTGTGTGAAATAGAAAGAGATAGGAGCCTTGTTTTGAAGGGTTCTACTCCACCGTCACTGACTTTGCTAAATTACGAGGTTGATCCACATCCGTTTCCTTGAGCAGCGCTGTATGATAGGCCAAAAGTTGGAGGGGGAGTGTATAGACAACCGGCGCTGTGAGTTCTGTTGTCATAGGTAAAACCAGAAGATGATTCGTCAGCGACCCAAGATGAGCCGCTCCCTTATTGTCTGTCAAGACAATCGTGGGTGCGCCTCGAGCAGCAACCTCTTGAAGGTTCGACATCGTCTTTTCAAAAAGATCATCATAAGGCGCAATAACAATAACAGGCACATCCTTATCAAGTAAGGCTATAGGGCCGTGTTTCATTTCACCTGCGGCATAGCCCTCAGCATGAATATAACTGATTTCTTTAAGCTTTAAAGCGCCTTCTAAGGCAATTGGATAATGGACCCCCCGACCTAAAAAGAGAACATCTCTCGCTTTGGCAAGAAGGGTAGAAAGAGACTTTATTTGCTCTTCAAGAAGGAAAACCTTTTCGCAAAGGGCAGGGAGAAAACGCAAAGTTTGGGTTTTCTCATGAAATGTCTCTTCACTCAGACAGCCGCGCTGCTGAGCCGCTTCAAGAACAAGAAGGGCAAGGACGGTCAATTGGGAGGTAAAAGCTTTTGTAGAAGCTACCCCAATCTCTGGACCTGCATGGGTTAAGAATACATGATCTGATTGCCGTGCAATAGAGCTTGATAGTACGTTTACAAGGGAGAGGATTGTTTGACCTTGAGATTTCATATATTCAAGGGCGGCGAGTGTATCGATAGTTTCTCCCGATTGGGAAATTAAAAGGCCTAAGCCCTTTTTTGGAAGAGGGGGTGTCCGATAGCGAAATTCAGAGGCAATATCAACTTCAACAGAGAGGCGCGCAATTCTTTCAAACCAATACTTTGCAATAAACCCTGCATAATAAGCCGTTCCACATGCGGAAATGGTTAAGCGGGAGATGTCAGACCATGGCAAAGCGGGAACATCTATTTTTTCATTCCTATAATAAGCTGCAATTGTGGCTTCTATGGTACGGGGTTGTTCATAAATTTCCTTTAACATAAAATGATCGTAAGACCCCTTGCTGATATCATTTTCTGACAGATGGCTTTGAACGATGGGTCTTTCAACAGGATGGCCATCTCTATCAAAAATTCGCACCTCTTCTGGAGATAAAACGGCCCAATCCCCATCTTCAAGGTAGGATATTTGCTGAGTTAAGGAAGCAAGAGCGATCGCGTCTGATCCCACATACATTTCTCCCTCTCCATAACCAATAGCAAGTGGACTTCCTCCCTGACGGGCTGCGATAAGCAGATTTTCATATCCTGTAAAAAGAATGGCGAGAGCAAACGCTCCTTTGAGTTGATTTAAAGTTTTGCTAACAGCTTCTTGAGGGGTACATTCTTTATCAATATAAAAAGCGATGAGATGGGCAATGGCTTCCGTATCTGTTTCGCTTTCAAAAACATACCCTTTTATTTCTAAATCCTTACGCAAATCAGCATAATTTTCAATAATTCCATTGTGAACAAGCGCAACTCGAGGATTTTGAAGAGGGTGAGCATTAATTTCAATAGGTTGACCATGGGTCGCCCAACGAGTATGACCGATTCCGTTATAACCTTTAAGGGGTATTTCTAAGAATTTTTCTTTTAAATTAATAAGCTTACCTTCGGCGCGAAGACGATGGATTTTCCCCTCGTAAATAGTGGCAATGCCTGCTGAGTCATATCCACGGTATTCAAGTTTTTCAAGTCCATGAATAAGGCGGGGGCCCACAGGCTTATTTCCAACAATTCCAATAATGCCACACATTTTTTAAATATCCTTCCTTAGCTTGCGCTTGTCTCGAAACTTATCAGCTCCGTCTTCAAGCGTTGTTTGTGGCGCTCGAGCGACAGCAAGAGCCCGTCCTTCAACGCTTTGCGTAACAACACTTCCCGCCCCTACTATGGCATAATCACCGATAGAGAGAGGCGCGACGAGAGAGCTGTTTGAACCGATAAAAACCCCCTCCCCAATTTTGGTTTTAAACTTATTCAGACCATCATAATTACACGTGATAGTGCCTGCTCCAATATTGGCTTTAGGTCCTACGTTAGTATCTCCTATATAGCTTAAATGCTTGGCTTTTGCCTTCAGACCAAAGGTCGATTTCTTAATCTCAACAAAATTTCCAATTTCAACACCTTCTTGCAAAGAAACGCCGCCTCGCAAATGAGCAAAAGGCCCAACAACTACATTGCGCCCCACATGGCTATCGCTGAGCTTACAGAAAGAAAGAACTTCAGAGCCTCTTTTAATAGTCACGCCTGTTCCCAAAACAACATGAGGGTGAAGGGTTACATCTTGTTCAACTTGCGTATCATAACTGAAATAGGTTGTCTGAGGATCTAAAAGGGTAACCCCTTCTTCCATGGCCTTTTCACGAAAACGATTCTGAAGGCAAGCTTCTGCCAATGCCAAATCTTGCCGTGAATTTATCCCAATAAATTCAGAGGATTCCCCTTCTACAACACCGCAAGGACAATCCTTTTTGCGGGCAATTTTTACAAGGTCCGTAAGGTAATATTCCTTCGCCGCATTATCCGGGGTGAGTGTTGGAAGGGCTTTATGAAGAAAATCACCGCGCACCAGCATCACCCCTGAATTACAAAGAGGGAGCTCCTTTTGAGAAGGCGAGGCGTCCTTATCTTCAATAATCTCTTCTAAATCACCCTTATCATTCAAACGAAGGCGCGCATAATTTTGTTTATCAAAAGGACGCATTCCAAGGACAGTCACAGCCATATCAGGTTTTTTTGCAACAAATTCAAGCATTTTTTCAAGAGTTTCTTGTTGGATAAGCGGAGTGTCGCCAAAGAGAATAAGAACGTGTCCTTCAGCTTTAAGAAGGGGAAGAGCATATTTAACCGCATCCCCTGTTCCTTGAGCTGGATTTTGGACAACGGTTTTATGAGAAAAAGGGGTTTTAATGTCTTGCAAGGTTGGACTAACAACAAGAACCGTTTCTAGAGAGCGCATTTTCTCTGCAAGATCAAGGGGATAATAGAGAACAGGACGGCCTCCTAAGGGATGAAGAATCTTTGGCAAGTCAGATTTCATCCGTGTTCCATGGCCTGCCGCTAAAATAACAATTTGTAAGTTGCTTTTCATATTTATCCTACTCATGGAATGGTCTTAGCATACCTTCTCAAAGTTAACCAAGACTGATCACATCAAAAAACATAACAAAATCTTTCTCCCTCTTGTTTTCCCGCTTATTTTCCCTTAGGGTGAGCGTATCATTTTGAAAGGAAAAATCATGGCAACAAAAAAAACAAATGGACAAGAAAATCCTAATGCAAAAGCCGAAGCGCAAGCTCCTCTTATGGTGAATGCGCAATATATTAAAGATCTTTCTTTTGAAAACCCCTCTCCCCTCACTCAAACAAGTGTGGAGGAAAGACCAGCCATTTCAGTTCATATCGAAGCCCAGGCCCATAACATCGCTGACCGCGCTTATGAGGTAGTATTGCGCATCCGGGTTGATGCCAAGAGAAAAGAAAATCAAGTTTTTCTTCTCGATCTTGAATATGCGGGCGCTTTTACCATTGGTAGTGAAGTTCCTGAAGAATACCTACGGCCCATCTTGATGATTGAATGCCCCCGGATTCTCTTTCCTTTTGCCCGTCACATCGTGGCCACAACAACACAGGAAGCGGGTTTCCCTTCTCTTCTTTTAACGCCTGTTGATTTTGCAGAGCTTTATCAACAACAGGTGGCTCAAGAACAAAAGGAGACGAGCAAATCAAAGCAACCTGAAGTCCTACAATAGCGAAAGAAAAAAAGCTTGGGGATGTTCTATTGATTAGAGCTTATAAAAAACGATGACGCGTACGCCCTCTCAATCTATTAAGCATGGCGTTTTCTATATGTTGGGCGCTATGTTTATTTTTTCAGTGCTCAATGCGATCGTCAAGGATATAACGGTAGATTACGACCCTATACAACTTGTTTTTTTTCGCTGTTTGTTTGCAAGTTTACCCACGAGCCTTCTGCTAACAATACGAGGAGAGTGGATCCAACCTTCCCCATCTGAATGGAAAATTCACCTCAAACGCGCAGTTCTGATTGCTTTTGCCCTCCCTATACTCTTTTTGGGAATCGGCATGGTTCCTCTTTCTGATTCCATGGCTCTTTATTTTTCCTCAACTCTTTTTCTTGTCATCCTCTCTTATCCCATTTTGCGCGAAAAGGTAACGATTAGACAGTGGCTTTCTGTTGGAATAGGTTTTATTGGCGTTATGGTGATTGCAAAACCTGGCGGCGAGATATTTCACTTTGGAGCTCTTTTTGTCATTATCGGTGCATTTATGGAAGCCATCTATAACCTCTATGGGCGTCTTTTATCCTCAACCCATAACAGTTCAATGATTGCCTTTTTAGGCAGCTTTCTTCCCTCCTTTATTCTTCTTATTGCCCTTCCTTTTGTGTGGATCACACCCACTCTTAGTGGATGGATTGCCTTAATTTCCTTAGGTATAGGAGGTGGCCTTGGTCAGCTTTGCATCGTGACAGCTTATCGCTACGCTCCTCCAGGTGTTCTTGCTCCTATGATTTATTCTGCCATCATTTGGAGTGTTATCTTGGACATTATTTTATGGGGAAATTGGCCGACAGCCTCATTATTCTTAGGGTGCGGCATTATCATTGCCTCAGGGTTTATGATTATCTTTTCCGCTTCAAAGCAAAAACAAGCATGATAAGGGTTGACCTTGTTTTAAGTTACTTATATGGTTCCCCTCATTCGGGCGCTTAGCTCAGTTGGTAGAGCATCTGACTTTTAATCAGAGGGTCGTGGGTTCGAATCCCGCAGCGCCTACCAGGGATTCCCTGGGTTTTTGGAGAATAAGAAAAACGAAATATTCTTCATTGTCTCCTAATTGTCACCAGCAGAAAAAGTTTTGCAAAATTTGGGGTCTTTGTCCGCATTAGAAAAATTGTTGCCTAAACGTTTGCCTTTTTAATAAAAATCCTTACTATTATAGAGGTCCTTGTAGGAGCAAATTATTCCTTATTTTTGTCATGGGTATAGAGATCTTTGTGGTAAATTCTTTACTAGCAATGGAGGAAGAAACAATGAATCAATTTTCTGATACATGCAGTTCACAAGTTTCAACATGGAAATTTTTAAATGAAGGTGAATATATAGAAATTATTGCACCTTCTGCTGCTCCATTAACTCCTCAACATCAACATACAGTCAAAGAATTTATTCATAAGCATGGGTTTAAACCCGCTTTCTCAGAAGAAATATTCAATATGGAAGCTTCTCGTTATCAATATTATGCTCATTCTGACGAAGAACGCACTAAGCACTTTATAAATGCCCTTCAAGGAAATTCGAAAGCCCTGTGGGCCTTACTTGGGGGATATGGAGCAGCTGAGGTCGTCGCTATAATAGAGCGTAGTTCTTTCTCTCCACCAGCCTGTCCAAAGCTTATCATTGGATTTAGCGATATAACAGCTCTACATTTACTGGCTGCTAGTTGGGGATGGCCCTCTCTTCATGGGCCCGTGGTAGGATTAGGGAAAGAGCTTTATTCAGAAACACAAGAAGATGTAAATAAGGAAACAGAATTAAGTTTTGTTTTTAAAATTCTTAAAGGAGAAATAACTCATTTAGAGCATACCTTTGAGGTGATTCATCCAGGAATTAGCCTTATGGAAATACCTATTGTAGGGAGTGTGATAGGAGGTAATTTATCGATAATTGAAAATCATAGCGGAACAAAAACAGCTCTTAATGGTAAAGGCCGTTTTGTCTTTTTTGAAGATACCCCCGAGGATGGGAAAAGATTGAATCGTCGCTTGATAAATCTTGCGCGAACGGGAGTTTTTGACGAGGCAAAAGGGATCATCATTGGTTATAATCCTATACAAGAAATTGAAGATTCTCCAGAGGCAACAAAAGAAGCAATAAGTGCATTTGTTACACAGTTTCTTTTGCCAAAGAATATTAATATTCCTGTTGTTTATTCTCCACGGTTCGGACATGGACTTTACAATGATGTTATGCCCCTAGGAACGATGGCTTCCCTGAATCTTCAAGGTGAACAAGCTCTCTTGAAAGTAAGTGTGAATGAATCAGCTTATAAGCAATAAATGACTCTAGCATTTATTCTTATTAGGAAATTGAAGAAGACGTTTTATTGCACTTCTTTCTCGTCCATATCAACAAGATTTTTGGCTTCTAAAATCGACTCAGGAACACGAGAAAATCACAAATAATCATTCTGCTTCAATAGCTTATCATTTGAATACAGCGCAGCATCTGCAATCCATTTAAAATCCTTTCCCAGATCAATTTGTTTTTGAAAGTTCTTCACTTTTTTGATTGTCTCATGGAAGCTTTTCTTATCAGAGCTATTGCCATCCAAAGGTTCCATCCAGAGAGGGATCGTCGAGGGGTCGTTGACGATTAAAGATAAAACAGCCTGTTTAAGATCCGGACGATAATCTTTAGAAAACTCGTGGGTAAGTTTGATCGCTGTGGGGCTCCCTTTTTCATATTCTCTACAAACCGAAATGCTTGTTGAATCAAGGTGATTCGAGGCGCCCAGTAGATCATTATGTTCCAATGCAATTTCAAAGGCAACTTCGGCAAAAAGCTGGCTCGCCCCGTATTCATAAATTTCATCCAAAGTATGACCAAGGTATAATCCGTCACGTCTTTTGCCGTCACAGACTCTCCCAATAATCGCTCAACGGGTTTTGTCTCAAAGAATTAATGAGTCAAATACAGCCTCCGATTCGTAAAGCCTAAACCATTTAAAATCATGGACTCTACAGACTGCCCAGGACTGAGTACCCGCCTTTCGTCGTCACTTCCTATACGCGTTGATTTTTTCTGCAATTCCAAGTTCTTTACACATCGCAGCGACCAAGCCGTAGTAATCCATGGACATGGTTTTCATTTCTTCTCCCCCTATTTCCATTCTGTATCTCCTTTTTTTTATTTTTATTTTGTCAATCGACAATAAAACAGTTTAGAAACAAGAATATACTACATTTTTATTCAATTTACTGCCTATTGCAAAAATAGATTTTCTGAGTACAATCACACCTTATATATAGCCGTCAATGGCGATTCAGTGCTAAAACTCGTTCCGAAGTTGGTGGAGGAGCGGAAAAACCAGGAGGAGTGAATTTTAAAAATTAGAGATCTCCCTCAAATAAGAAAACCAATTAAGCACAGATCCTACGACTGTAGGTTTAAACAATAAAAAACAACTAACTAAGGAGTCTGCAGATGGAACAAACGAATAAATGTAAACGTTCTGATAATCCAATCAAAGGTATTGAGAAGGATAATGAATCTAAACGGTATCGTTGGCTTAATGAAACTGAGCTGCAAAGGCTATGGGCAGCACTAGGTGAACATGATAATCAAAGTGTCGCAAATGCCATTCGTCTCCTCCTATTAACAGGTTCAAGGCGCAATGAAGTCCTTCATGCAACATGGGATCAGTTTGACTTATCAAAAGGCATTTGGATTAAGCCAGCTCACGCAACAAAGCATCAGAAAATGGAGTATCTTCCTTTGTCGTCTCAGGCACTTGAACTACTAAGAGGCATGAAGGAAGATAGAAGTTCTGATTTTCTATTTCCTGGTAAAATTCCAGGCAAGCCATTGCAAGATATTAAAAAAGCATGGGCAGCCCTCTGTGAGCGCGCTAATTTGCCTGGTTTTCGTATCAATGGTTTACGCGAAACCTATGCATCTCATCTGGTTGCAAGTGGGCTAAGTTTTAGTGTTATTGATAATCTTTTGGGTTATTCACGTAGGTTATCCATAATACCTTTAGTACCTTTAACTTTTGAGAGATTAAAGCAAGCAACAGAGGTATTTAGTAACGAGATTGAAAAAATAGCGTCAAATACTAGCTCAAATCAAGAGCCAATATAAAAATATGAGGGAATAAAAAATATAGGCGCGGATGCTAAAAATCTGAGCCAAGGGAAAGATCAGGGGGAAAATTCTGCATCATCCTGATTATGATAAAGAATCAAGTGGACGTCCTACGAATGTAACTCCTTATGAGGAATTACTCACCTTATTTAATCCCCCTTAGCTTTAATTGTATCCTTTTTATATATGGAGATTCCACAGGAAAATGCTCCTTTCCAAGCTTTAAGGCTTGATTCAAAAAAGAAATTGCTTGTGTTCTATATATTTTCGCTTTTTGAGGATTATTTTTATCCATAGATAGTATGGATTTTTTCAAATATAATTCTGATAAGCTTTCTAAGGCTCGAGAAACATTGGGATGTTTGTGTTGACTAAAAAGCTTTAAAGCTTTTTTCATAAGGTTTTCAGAAGCTTCCAGCTGATCCTCAAAAAAATAAACTTCCGCTAGGGCTTGTGTAGCCGCAGCAATTTCGACTGGATCACTACTTTCTATGTCTTCGTACTTTTTTAAAACTTGATTTAAAATTATTTTTGCTTCCTTATAATTCTTTAATTTTATATATGCATTCGCGAGGTACATTTTTGTACGAAGTAGCCCCCCATGACCTTCCTCAAAATTGCTTTGATAAATTATAAGTGTTTTTTGGAGTAGATCTTTAGCTTTTTGATAATCCCCTGCCTCTATGTAACTATTTCCTAAGTAGCCTGTAGCCCAAGCAACATCAGGATGATCCTCAGAAGAGTGTTTCTTGTAAAGCTCAACCCCCTTTTCAATAAGTTGATTGGCTTTTTCATGTTCTCCAAAAGCTAGATAAATGTTCCCTAAATGTATAAGAATCCACCCAACCCTGAAATGACCTTCGGCATTAGCATTTTTGTAAACAATAAAACTTTCTTCTAAAAAGATTTTAGCATCACTATAGTTTCCCATTTTTCTGCAAACATTTCCTAAAAGAGCTAATGCCAACGCAAGGTCAAGGTGATTTTTAAGATCTTTTTTATGGAGTGTAACGCTTTTGTACAGCAGATCCTTAGCTTTTTGGTACTTTCCTAAGCTGTCATGCATATCTCCTAATGATGTTAAAATTTTAGCTGGAATTACATCCTGTTCAGAAAAACGGTTCTCATAAATCCTGTTAATTTTTTCAATTATTTTTTTGATATTGTTTTTTTCGTCCGTTTCTACATAAATCTTTCCAAGATACATCAAGGACTTCAAAAGACGTTCTCGATAATTGTATTTATCGAAAGCTATAATAGAGGCTTCTAAAAGTTTCTTTCCTTCTTTGTAATAACCAAGAAAATAATAAATGCTTCCTAAATCAGCTCTCATAGCCTCTATTGTAGGCGTGTTTAATAGATTTTCATGCGTTAGAAATGCCTCACAATGCGTAACAAAAGATTGAAGCTTGAAGAGATCTTCAGTGGCTATTATTTCATCTATGTATTTTTCTAGGACCTTTAAAATACCTTGAAACATCCGGGATTGCTCTTCTTTATTCATCAAACTTAAAAGGTATTCTAATG
>JAKFXB010000046.1 GCA_021731585.1 Alphaproteobacteria bacterium | reverse complement strand
CCATAATAGCAACGCAGGAGTTGGTTGTACCAAGATAAATTCCAATAACTTTACTCATTTTTTTCCTCTTTCTATTAATGTAAAATTGGCTCTTCTTCTTATGTAGGAAGAGGCTCAGATGGTGTCAATGTGGCGTCCAATTTTTTTCCTTTAACAACGCCAACAAGGGCAGGACGCAGGAGGCGTCCATGAATTTGATAACCTACCTGCATGACGTGAATAACCGTTCCGATGGGTTGATCTGGATCTTCTTGCTCAAACATGGCCTGATGCAAATGGTGGTCAAAGGGTTGACCTAGGGGGTCAATTTTCTCAATGGCATGCTTTTTAAAAGCAGAGATTAGCTCGTTTTCCGTGATTTCAACGCCTTCCATAAGGCTTTCTAAAAGCTTTTCGGGCTCATCATGTTTTTCAGGAACGCTTTCAAGAGCTCTTCTCAGATTGTCAGCAACGCTCAAAAGCTCTCGCGCAAAGCCAGAGATAGCATATTTTGCGGTTTCTTCTCGCTCTCTTTCAGCTCGTTTGCGATAATTTTCAAGTTCGGCAACGGTCCTTAAAAGTTGATCCTTGAGTTTGTCAACCTCAGCTTGTAGATCAACTTCTTCCTTACCTTCTTCTTCAGGAGGGAGGATTTCTTCTTTCATAGGAGGTTCTTCATGTTTCGTCATCTTCTAACCTATCGTTTTACTAATTAATTTTGCAGTATAATCAACCATAGGAATAATGCGACTATAATTTAAGCGTGCAGGTCCTATGACACCAATAGCCCCCACAACCCGGCCCTCATCCGCTGAATAGGGGGACACAATCAGCGAACATCCCGAAAGGGAAAATAGATCGTTTTCAGAGCCGATAAATATTTGAACCCCTTGAGCCGCAATGGCAGCGTCGAGTAATTCCACGAGTTCTTCTTGAGTATCAAGGGCATCGAAAAGTGTTCGAATGCGATTGAGTTCATCCACATGACGTACGTCCTGGAGAAGATTTGATTGACCGCGGACAATAAGGGATGTGGCTGTTCCTTTGCCGGCCCAAATGGCCAAGCCCTTTTCAACGACATCGGCGGAAAGAAGATTCAGTTGGGAACGGTTTTCTTCAAGTTCTCCCAAAATTTTAATTTTGGCTTCATGAAGGGTTTTGCCTGCAAGGCGGCTATTCAGATAATTTCCAGCCTCAATAAGGCTTGAGGGAGGAATGCCAGGGGGTACCTCAATAATACGATTTTCAACCAAGCCATCTTCTGTGATCAAAATCACAAGAACCCGACCAGGGCTTAAATTCACAAATTCAACATGCTTTAAAATGGATTCGGATTTGGGAGCTAAAACAATTCCCGCACAACGGCTAAGGCCACAAAGCGCTTTGGTAGCATCTTCTAAAAGATCAGCGCGGTTTTTGCCGGTTGACTTGCAAAGTTGATCAATCTCTTTTTGCTCTTGAGGGGCGAGATCGCCAATTTCCAAAATACCGTGAACGAAAAGACGAAGCCCAGCTTCTGTCGGAAGGCGCCCTGCTGACGTATGGGGAGCATACAAAAGACCATTGGCTTCCAAATCAGCCATGACGCTACGAATTGTAGCTGGGGAGAGAGACATATCAAGGCGCCCCGAAAGGGATTTAGATCCGACTGGCTCGCCTGTTTCCACATAGGAATCCACAATATGGCGGAAAACTTCACGCGATCTTTTATCTAATTCTTCTAATTTCGTCATAACTCTTTTCACCTTATCTGAAATGTAGTAATGAGAGAAGCTTACGTCAATCTCTTGAAGGAGGTTTTTTATGCGCCACTCCAGCCGCCGTCCCGATCAGCTTCGTCCTGTCTCTTTTGAGGTAGGTTTTTCAAAACATGCTGAGGGGTCTTGCCTGACAAAGTTTGGGGATACCCATGTGCTGTGTACAGCCTCCGTTGAAGAAAGAGTGCCTCCTTTTTTAAGAAACAAAGGAACGGGTTGGATTACCGCCGAATATGGAATGCTGCCCCGTTCAACCCACTCGCGGGTGGATCGGGAAGCGGCCCGTGGAAAACAATCGGGCCGCACCCAGGAAATTCAACGGCTCATTGGGCGAGCTTTGCGCTCTGTCGTTGATTTAAAGACTCTGGGAGAGCGGCAAATTACGATTGACTGTGATGTCCTCCAAGCCGATGGCGGTACGCGTACAGCGGCCATTTCCGGGGCTTATGTGGCCCTTTATAGGGCACTCCAAACCCTCGTTGAGGAAGGAAAAATTGAAACCCTTCCTTTATCCCATCAGGTAGCAGCTGTCTCCTGCGGGATCGTGAACGGAGTGTCGATTCTCGATTTGGATTATAGTGAGGATAGCACTGCCCAAGCGGATGCCAACTTTGTTCTTACCGATGTGGGCGCTATTATTGAAGTGCAAACAACAGCGGAAGACTCTCCCTTTGAAGAGCAAGCTCTTCTCGAGATGATGGCCTTGGCGCGCCACGGTATTGAGGAAATTACGAGCTTGCAACGCAAAGCTCTGGGAATTTAAGGTTTAAAGATAGATTGCTGGGTAAAAATATAAGTATCACTTTCAGTTCTAAAAACCCTTTCAGACAAACTGTCATCCCGAATTTGTTTCGGAGTCTTCTTAATATTATCAATGGGATGCTGAATGATCCTGGATCAAGCCCAGGACTAAAGCTTCAGCGTGATAACCGAGTTTTTAGAGGTACTCATCTTTTTTGCAGGTTGCCCCTGTTGAGTGTTTTTTTACTGTTATCAGTAAGTTATGGCCATGCTGAAGAGTTGACCCCCACAGATTTAAACGCGATCCTTCAAAACATTCCTGCCAAATGTCAAACTTCAAGTCCAGATTTTGAGACACAATTATACTGTTCCCAAACCTACTTTCTTATTAATGGAAAACTAGTTAACCCAATGATTATAAAGGATTTAACGCCCCAGGTAGAAGTAGATGATCAACCTCCCGTTGTTTCTATCGACTTGCTCGCTGACGGTGGAAGATATTCCTACAGGAAGGAGGATTTGAAAATTGAAAAAAGGGGTGAGAATCTTTTTGTGGAAGTTCCTTGGCCTTTAGAGTCGCCTTATCAAAGATTTAGCTACGAAATCCTTGGAAAAACGGCCAATGGAATTTTCGTTCTTAAGGTTATTGAGGCGGGAATTATTGAGGCTGGGGGAGGTTCGGGTCAAATTTCGCAATTACTTTTTGTTCGCATCAGAGAAGATAAGGGGTATGATGACACCTTTTCTCTTAACCGTAAGAGACTCCTTGTTGAAGCTCTGGGCAGATATCAACTAGGGGACAGAATCATTTCTACGGTTGCAATTGATGGGAATTCTCTTCTTATCGAAAAGAAAGAATGGCTTCCTCCCCATGACGAAAGTAAAGAAGAGATTATGCTGGAATAATCGTCTAAGACGCATTCCTTAGGGAAGAGGGCTTTTCGCCTAAAATTTCTTTCACCCGTGTAGCCAGGTCATTAAGACTGAAGGGTTTGGCGAGGAAGCGGATATTGGCATTATTCTTGATGCGATCATGAAAGGTATCCTCTGTATAGCCGGAAATAAAGAGGACTCTAGGATTCACCTCGAGCTGATTAATCTCATTGATGAAAGTGGGGCCATCCATTTGGGGCATGACAACGTCTGAAATGATCAAATCAATTTTTTGCTTATTTGTTTTAATCAATTGCAGAGCTTCTTCACCATTGATGGCTTCAAGAACTTCATAACCTTTACTTCTTAAGGCCCGTGCACTAAAAAGCCTGACCGCATCTTCATCCTCGACAAGAAGAATAGTACTTGAACCTGTCAAATCAGGGGTCGTTGGTTTTTCTTCGAGAAGTTGTGGGGGCTCTTCCGTTTTCTCTGCGGCGCAGTGGGGAAGGTAAATGCTGAAGGTCGTTCCTTCTCCCTCTTTTGATTTGACATGGATAAAACCACCGGTTTGTTTTACAATTCCGTAGACCGTAGAAAGGCCGAGCCCTGTTCCTGACCCCACTTCTTTTGTTGAAAAGAAAGGATCAAAAATACGATCAATGATCTCAGCCTTAATGCCACTTCCTGTGTCAGCAATTTCCACTAAAACATAAGAGCCTGCGGGGATAACATCATGGCCAGAACGTTTAGGTTTTTTCATCTCGCAATTCTCTGTCGTAAGGGTAATAGTCCCAGTGCCATCCATAGCGTCCCGAGCATTGACCACCATATTAATAATGACTTGCTCAAATTGCCCCTGATCGACAAGAACAAGTCCCAAATCTCGAGCATGCTTCATGTTCAGTTCTATATTTGACCCGATAAGCCGGCGCAGCAGAGCTGAAATCTCAGCTAAGCAATCTGTAATATCCATAATTTTAGGTTGCAAAGTTTGTTGACGAGAAAAGGCTAAAAGTTGACGGACAAGATTGGCGGCTCTGTTCGCATTTTGTTTGATTTGCATAACGTCAGTAAAGGATTGATCCCCTGGTGTGTAACGGAGCAAAAGAAGATCACAAAATCCAATCATAGCGGTGAGAAGATTGTTAAAATCATGGGCGATGCCGCCGGCGAGTTGCCCCACAGCTTGCATTTTTTGTGATTGGGCTAAACGGGTTTCAAAACTCTTTTGATCTGTAATATCTTGGAGAAGGATCATGAACCCTTTTTGATCCTTGAGAGGTAAGGGGGCTAAGTAAGCCGCAACAACGGACTCTCTACCATCATTTAAATAAATGTCGATAGAAGTTTCATCGGTTGTTCCCTTTAAAAAGGAATGTAAGACATTTTTGATTTCCTCTCGTTGAGATTCAATAATAAGATCGATAAAAGAAGTTCCTCGAACAGGGGGGGCATCAAAAATAAATTTTTCGCGGAAGAGAACGTTAGAGTCTTGAAGCAGAGCGTTTTCATCAAGGCAGATGACGGGCAGAGGCGTCATATTAACTACTTTTATCATATCCTCATGGTTTGCAAAGGGAGCATGAATGTTAAGGTGGGAATAAGTAAGGGTCTCTCCTTTTTTCGATTGAATTAATTTTTGCTCCAAATATCCACTTTTTATACGGGAAGAAGCCGTAAGAAAGTCACACTTTCCTTGAATATCACAGAGATGCGTGCTCCCATAATTGCGGGATTTAACAATATATTTTGATAAGGAATTTCCAATCATTTCTTCCCGCGTGTAGCCCAGCCATTTTGAAAAACTTTCATTACAAAAGAGAATCGTTCCCTTCTCATTGAGAGAAAAAAGCCCATGTTCTGCGTTATCTAGAAACGATATTAAAGAATTGAACTGGGAATAAGCACTTCCTGACGTGAAGGTTTCTTCTGAAGTGTTGATGCACTGCCATAAAGCATTATCTCCTAAAGGAAAAGAATGGATAGACCAGATCTCTTCGCCTTTGACGCCTTGTAAGTGCAAAAGTTCTTGCCGTTCTTCCTTTTTTTTGAGTCCCTTAATAAGGCGATCTAAAATTGGCATTTGTTCAGGTTGGGTCAAAACTTTCTTTAAATAAGGAATACTTTCTGCCCACCAACAGGCCTCAGTGGCTCTTTTGTTTCCAAAACCAAAGTGTAGCTCAGGGGTTAAGATAAGAAGTGGGGAGTCAATGCTATCATATCCCTTCGATTTTATATGGTCTATGCGTGCTTTGACTTTTAGCTGTTGAAGCTTGAACAACAAGACAATAACCATGGCACAGGTGCTTACCATGAGGATGAGGGTTGCATAGAAAAAGAGAGGCTGACTAGATGAAATAAGCATAATAGCGCCAAGAAGGAGAATCAATATTACATTAATAACAGAGACAAACTCAACCTGTTCCACCCTCTTACAAGAGGAGGTGAAGGCGTGAGCTGATTTTATAAAAAGGTGAAGCAGATCCCTTAATATTTTTTTCATGCCTGTAATATAAATCATTTTCTAAGAATTATCAAACACTGTTAAGAAAGTCCTTGCCGTCCTGTCATCAGAGAGGAAAGTTTCGAATCCTTGAGTTTGCTTCCACGGGAAGAGCCAAACTCAAAGGTATAGGCATCCTTAAGGCAAGAGCCAAAGATTCCTGCGATGGTTGAGATAATTCCCACGGCTTCCCCTGGAAGACTTAAACGATAAAGAGTAATGGTGATAAGACAAGACACAAGGCCAAGAGCTGCGGAAATTACCATGATGTCAGCGCGCAAATTACTGCGTCCTGCCTGGGCAAGGGCAATATCACGCAGGCGTGCGCTGTCACGGTCCTTGTATTCTGCCATTTCCAGATCATGGTCTAATTTTAAAATGGCCTCTTGAAAATCAATCAATAGCTTAGGATTTGTTTTTAAAGCTTGGAGAAGTGACGCTGGATCTTTTTCACCAGTGATAGAATGGGCCAGAGCGACAATTTTGTGAGCTGTTTTTTCACTTTCGTTGCCACCCAGCCACCGCGCCATAAGAGGGACAATCTCTGTTAAAGATTGAGCAATGGCTAATAAGGGAAAAGTCATAAAACCTCCTTAATCTAACTTGTAGAAAATATGGTGGCCAAGGCGTAGTTTGATCTTTCCTGTGCGTGCCCAATAAGGACGGCACGATTTAGAATGATAATGATCGCTATCTCGTGTGAGATCTGGCCACCTTCCTGAAGTTACGTTTTCAACAATAGTTTTGCAGATGTAGAAGATTTGATTCCTCTCCAAAGTCTCCTCGAAAAGGAAAGGACGGTTGGGGTCATTCGCATTCCAACAGGAAAACTGTCGCGGTTTCAAACAAATATCCGTGATGGTTTTGCCATACCTTCCCCCTCTGTTCAAACGGTTCATAACCACATTGGCAATGGCAATCAAAGAGGCAGGGCCTTCTTTGGGGTATTCGCCACGGGCCTCTCCATAAAGGGTGCGGGCAAAAATATCTAAATCATTATGGGTCATAAGATGTCTCCTTAGTTAGGTTTAAAATAAACGTTGATCAAAGTGGGATGGCCACTTAAGGGGGCAGAGCGAAAGGATTTGAAAAATATTGCTTTTTCCTGAATTTCCAGAGAAATAGAGGCATACCCTGCTGCGAGCGCTCCGCCCAGAGAGAGATATTCTTCCTCTCGCAGAGAAGGTGTAAAAATGTGATTCTCTCCTCCTGTGGGCGGAGGAGAGCCTTCTTCTTGCAGTTGTTCTGTGCTTGTCAGGCGAATATGTGTGACGTTATGAGTTGATGTGAGAGAATAGTAAATTTGCTGGATATGCTCAAAGGAAATCCCTTCCTTATAATAGCCTCCATAGCCTCGTAAAACCCGTTTGTTCAGGGCATTGGGGGGAGTGATTAAATGTGCCCCATCCTCAAGAGTGCGGTGACGCTCTCGATGATTTTCGACTTCAATCCTAAAAGGTTTCAAGTAAAGGGGATCTGCTACCTTGATTTTTCCAAAGGAGAACTCATTGTCCTGAAAGGAGAAACTCTCCTCATCAGAAATACTCATCCCAATCCCTGTGTAATCCAAGGCAATTCCTTGCCATTGGGATGCGTAGGTTTCCTTGTCATAGCCATAGGCAACAGCGCTTTCATCGTAAAGAGGTGCGCTTTCTAAAGCCTCCTCTTCTGTGATTAGCTGTACGCTAATGTCAGAAGGTGGCCGCGCAATAGGATATATCTGACAGCGTAGAATGAGAATTGTAGGCACTATTTTAGACTCTTTGAGTAAATGTCCCTCACTAGGATGGAAGATTTCAAGAATTCCTTCCTCTTCATTTAAGGTGATAGAAGGAGCTTCATATCCCTCAGAAAGGGGCATGGGAGGAAGGATGCGCATCGCTATAGTCCTCTATTTGACTTCAAATCTATCTGTTTGGGGGCTGCCCAAGGGAGCATCTTGAAAGAAACCGTATGCTCTAAGCAGTGCTTTGTTCTTAAATCCCTAAAAAATAAACGCAGCCGTGTGGCTTTTTTCCCAAGTGCTTCTTGAAGGGCTTTTGGTGTTTCATAGTGCCTATTTTGAAGGCTCTCTTCTTGGTCCTCGGGACCATTCGTGAGTTGAATTCTCCGCAAGAGAGGTCCTTTTTCTCGCGTAGGTGGCTCAAAGGTTTCGTCACCAAAATATCGCAGACCTGTGGAAGATTCTCTCATACGACTCTCAGAGGCTTGTGGTAAAAGAGAGCTCTCTCCAATGGCGCATAGGAGAGTGATACGGACGAATCTTTCTCCCGTCTCTCCACGAGCTATGAAGATCCATTTTGTGACCTTTCCTTTGATTCTTTCTCCTGGCAGACGAGGGTCTGCTAATATAAGGCTCATGTCCGTTGTGATGTCTTTTAAAGCTTCCCACGGCCCTTCAAAAGTCACTTCGAGCGCGCGGGCGCTTTTGGCAAGCTCAACTTTAGCGCGTTCCATGGCGTGTTCTGCGGCTGCGTGTCCGCGTTCTGTCAGAAAAAAGCTGCTGCGTTCTGGACTTTCCAAGGGAGCGGCAAAGGTTCTCAAAAATTGCCAATTCTCACTATCTTTATTAAAGGTCATAGAAGAGGTGTGATCCACAACGCACTCGTAAATGTTGTCCTTAACAATAATTTTTGAATCGATATAATAGTAAGTTTCAGGTCTCCACGGATAAGCATTGGGATCAGGGTAAATATTATGCAATGTAAACTCTAAGGCCTTGTGCTCTCCAGGGCCAGGAGAAATGGTTTGCACAGAGTGAGGGAGGATAAAAGTTAAAGTTTCCTTTCGGCGCTGTTGATAGCTCCACCCGACCCATAGGATAGGTTTAAACCAAAAACGTTCAAGGCGATAAGGCGTACGGCTCTCTTCATCTTCTCCAAGAGTAATGGCCCGTGAAAAACGGGGTAAAAAAGGTAAATTTGGATAATAAGGCTTCAAATCACTTTTGATAACCCACATACCTGATTTTCCAAGGCGTCTCCCTGGCTCAGGCCATTTTTGTATAAGAGAATTTTTTGTATAAGTACTGACCCGTGAGTGAGGAAAAGCCTGACGAATGGAGGGACCTAAATTAGCGATACCCCGTTCTTGTTGAATCCAATTCACATGGACTTTGACGGTGCAGGCCTCCAGAGGTTGTCTTTTAACTTTGACAAGCAGGCTATCTTCAAAAATATTGTTTTCTAGATCAAGAGTCTCTGAGCCTTCAAACCAATCGGACCAAGAGAGCTGCCCCGTTTTTCGATCACAATAGAGAGAAGCTGTGCGCACCTCCTGGATCTCTTGAAAATCATTTTGCTTGTCGGGATTGATCCAAAGAGGATCCCAATAGGGGGCCCTGCGACTTTCTCGCTGAAGATTTTCAAGACTTTCCATAAAGTGGTGTGGTTTTGCAATGAGTTTAATTTGCGCAAAATCGCCTTCAATTTTTGAAGGGGCGCCCATAAGAAGGCCTTTAAAATGAGTATTTCCAAGGCTGTCTTGAATGATTACTTCCGTTTCTGAAGAGGGAAGGGGCTCTCCAGCCTTGACCAAAAGAGTTGCCACAGGGAAATGATTTTCCTTTTCACAAATTTCAAGATCAAATATTTCAATTTTATTGTTTTGATTTGAAATATGAGAAGAATTAATTATTATGTTCATATTTCTATTCGCTGTTTTTAAAAGAGTTGACGAATGGATAAAGTCTGATTAAATGTAAGATTCCAGTTTAGTAACGAATGGGAATTTTAAAGTGGCATTTCAAAGTTCATGGTTTAACTCAAAGGGCTATCTCCAAGGTATTTTCTGGATGCTTATGGTCTGTATTGTCAGCAGTCTCAACGATACGCTGACAAAATACGTAGGAAGCCGTTTGTCAGGGGCGGAAGTTGCTTTCTTCCGCTTTTTCTTTAGCACTATTGTTCTTCTTCCTTTTATGATGGCTAAAGGCAAAGGGGCTTTTGTCACTCATTATCCCAAAGCCCAGTGTATCCGGGCTATTCTTTTAGTCCTTGCCATGACAACATGGAGTTATGGAGTTGCCTCACTTCCTTTAACCCTTGCCACCACCATCAGTTTCACCATTCCATTTTTTATTCTTCCCTTGGCTAAAATCTTTTTAAAGGAACATGTGGGCTGGCAACGCTGGGCAGCCACCCTTTTTGGATTTTTAGGCATTATGATAAGCATCCATCCTTCAGGGGCAGGTTTTAATCCTATGGCTTTCGCCTTGATTATCTCAGCCTTTATGTTTGCCCTTCTTGACGTGGTGAATAAAAAACTTTTGACGGATGATGAAAGTCTTTTGTGTATGCTGTTTTATTCAGGTCTTGGATCAGCAGTTTTAGGCTTTATTCCTGCAGTGCTCACCTGGCAAACGCCTACGTTTCAAGAGCTTCTCTTTCTCTTGATTTTGGGAGGTGGAGGCAGTCTTATGTTATTTTGTATATTGAAAGCTTATGCCGCAACGGAAGTCTCTGCCTTGCAACCCTTACGTTATGCAGAGTTTGTTCTCACTTCCTTCTTTGGGTTGGTTATTTTCCAAGAATGGCCTGCCATAAGCACCCTTTTTGGCGCCGCGATTATCATTCCTGCAACTCTTTACATTACAGCTTATGAAACGCGCCAACAGCGCAAAAAATGGAACCGTGAAGAGTTAGAGCTGAAAAAGACAGCAGCTTAATACCCATTCGCTTTCTTCAAATGAGTGCGTCAAACTTCGGATTCGGAGTGCTCACGTATTCAAATACGCTCCGCGCTCCTCGCCTCGTTTTCCTGCTCATTGTTTGAAATCAAAAGGGTATAACACACCAAGGAAAATCACTTTTTTTCGTCATTGCGAGAAGGGGCGAAGACCCGACGAAGCAATCCATTTTTCAAATGAATCTATGGATTGCCGCGGACTCTTCGAGTCCTCGCAATGACGTCGAGAAAAATATGTGGTGTGAGCTATTCTCTTTCCTTACAACCCTATTTTATTTTCTCACTACACCTCCACAAGCTCCAAAGTCCAACAGGTCGTAAGGCCCCATTCATCGACCTCCAGCGTATAACTTTCCACCATCATGGAAAGGCGCGGGGCATAGGTCACAAAACCATCGGAAAAGGTTGAAGGGAGAGAAAAATGCTTTTCTACGGGGACTTGCCATATTTTGCCCCTATGATCATAAAGACGCATTGATGCAGGCTCTCGCTCCAAGATTACCTCTCGTGATCCCTGAGGGATGGATTGGGTGAGAGTATGAAGGCATGTCACATTCATTTTATCCCCCTTCCACAGGCCATCAAAGGCAGGAGGAGCTTTGTCTTTACAAGTGATCGTTGACTTAAATTTCCGCTGGGTTGTTTGTCCTACCCAAACCAATTTGCCATTTATGGTTCGTCGCAAACTGCCTTGAGGGATGCTGGTGAGAGTTTGTATGCATTCCCGTGCGGAATAGGGAGCAAAGAAATTTCCTTTTCCGACAATTTCAAGGGTAAGCTCAGTTTCACTCATTCTGCCACTCCTGGAAGACGGGCCTTTAAGCGAAATCGATAACGGCGAGTTCGCCCATCTTTGAGAAGAAGAAGGGTGCTTTCGGTCATCTTCATGCAAATATTTTGGTAGGTGTTGATGTTTTGAATTAGACAGTTTTCTACGGCACTGCCGAGTCTGAGAATTTCTTGAGTTCCTGCATATTGGCTTAATACATTAATGCTGAAGGAGACCATGCGCGGACCCCACGGAAGCCCATAGATGCTCTGTTCTGGGAGAAGCATAATATGGGGATAAGGAGGGGTCGTCGGGCTTTGAGTAAAAGTAGGACAAATTAAGATGAGGTCTTTTCTTAACTTCATAAGCAATTCACGCATTTTCTTCCTCCTCGGCAATCATGGTAAGAAAGCGGTTGTATTGGATGAGGCTGGGAGAGTTTATAACTCGCAGGCGCTTTGTGGTGTTAAGAAGCGGCCACAGGAATTTGCTTTGAGGAGGAAGGGTCATGGTTGCACGTAGGGTAAGGCGATAAGCAGGGCCTTGTGTTTGAGTGCTTAAGAGAGGCCAAATGGCCGCCCACACCCGGGGTCCTTCTCTCCATTCCTTGTGCCATCCGCCTTCAAAATCATCCGCTGTGCGTAGGTAAAGAAGAGTAAGGGATTCTTTTAAATCCCGTGTCGTTATTTCTTTCATAGAAACCTCTTAAAGAAAATGGTGAACTTTGAAGGGGCTTAGGAGAGATAAATCAACTTTCTGCTGATCATAAAAAGCCCGCACAACCATTAAAATAGCGTGCCGCAGGGTCGGTGGGAGTGCCGTGCTCTCCTCACCATACCCAGCCCAATAAAGGATAGAGATGCTTTTATCCCAGTGTATCGGAGACAGAATGATTTTATTTTCTTCAATAACGTACGGAAGGTGAGTCTCTTTGCTTTGCACCGATTCCACCTCCATAAGAGGAGGGCGCGGCAGGCTTATTTCAATGTGCTTTTCCCGTCGTCTTACAAGAGGTGAGGAGGGAGAGTAGGGCGGCTTGAGTGACAATTCCCACTGTTGTTTCAGAAGAGATCTTTGTGTCACGTCTTCAACATAAGATCGGGCTGAACTTAAAAGAGTGGAAATCAACGCATCTTCCTGGTCTCCCGAAAGTCGCAGGAATAGTTTTACCTCTTCTAAAGTAAAAACTTCTCTTTGAGGAGTGACTTTTTGAAGTAAACGCATTTAAATCTCCAAAGTTAACTCTTTTTTAAATGAATGTTTGTAATAATAAAAATAGATATTGAATTAATTACATGAGAGACATTATGAAAAAAATTATTTCACTGATTTTCTTAAGTATTCTTACTTTTTCGTTAGTTGAACCTCTTTATGCTCGTGATGATAGTAGGAGAAATACAAAGCAATATGAAAACCCTTATACCTATCATCAAAAGCAACTAACAAATGATAATCCATAAGTAAAAAGTCGTTGTTTTCTTCTGTTGTAATTATTATCACAAAAATCCGCCCTGTCCTTTGAGCAGGGCGGTTTTGTTTTTGCTTTGATCAGTGTTATATTTGTTATATACTCATTTGATATAAAACTTATAGTGGCTCCTCGCGGGTGTCATCTCCGTGAAGGAGACGGGAGTCCAGAAAATGAATCAGAGTTATGATCAAATCCCTTGACGTGCATCTTCATGACAAATGTATTGGGCGTATTATTCGTCTCCCCGGAGGGAATACTCTTTTTGCCTTTGATAAGTCCTATGAAGAGGATCCCTATCGTCCCATTTTAAGTCAAAGCTTTTTCTCCTCAACAGGACAATTGATTGCAGAGAGGCGCCCTATTCGTACGCGTCTCGAACCTTTTTTCTCCAATCTCTTGCCAGAAGGTCCTTTGCGCGATTACCTGGCCTTGAAGAATGGTGTGAATCCAAAGAGAGAATTTGATCTTCTCCATGCCCTTGGAGAAGACCTTCCTGGAGCTGTTCGCATTCAAGCTTCTAAAGAAAGCCTTGATTATGCGGCTTTGCGAGAAGAATCTTCTCCTCTTTCTAAGTTTTCCTACCGCTTTTCTTTGGCGGGTATCCAATTGAAATTCTCGGCTCTTATGAAAAAAGGTGGAGCTTTAACAATTCCCTCTTCGGGCGTTGGAGGGGATTGGATTGTAAAGCTCCCCTCTCTCAACTTTTCTCATATGCCTGAAAATGAATTTGCTATGATGACCTTAGCAAAAAACGTTGGAATTCAGGTTCCTGAATTTCATTTAGTTGACTTAGAACAAATTAAGGGACTTCCGCCCTTTGGGCTTCTCCAAGGCGATCGAGCTATTATCGTCAAACGTTTTGATCGGGGGCCTGAACAGACGCGCATTCATATGGAAGATTTCGCGCAAGTTTACGGCATTTATCCAGAACAAAAGTATGAGCGAGTTAGTTATACGAGTATGGCCAATAGGATTTTGACGCTGTGTAGTGAAGCGGATCTTATCGAATATATTCGCCGCCTTACTTTTTGTATTCTTGTTGGTAATGGAGATATGCATTTAAAAAATTGGTCCTTTCTCTATCCCGATGGGAAAACGCCGATTCTTTCGCCCGCCTATGATTTGTTATCAACCATACCTTACCTTCCTGAAGATAGGCTTGCCCTCACGTTTGTGAATACGAAAATAATGCATCAATGTACCCTGTCGCTTTTTGCAAAATTTGCTGAAAAAGCAAAGCTTCCAAAACATCTTGTTTTAGAAGTCGTTAAACAAACAGCTGAGGCAACTCGGGAAAAATGGGGAGCGTTGAAAACCGATGTTAATTTGTCTCCCCAGTTGATCAAAGCTATTGATACTCATATGGCCAAGATTTCCCTTTAAGAAGGGGACACACCTACGCTGCGAAATTCAAAACCTTTAGGGCTTCAAAGTTCAAGACGTCTCCTCCAACCCGACGGGTTGTATAGAACTCCACGTAAGGTTTTGAGCTATAGGGATCTCTGAGAACATGAATGCCTGTGCGGTCAACAATTTGATAACCTTCCTTAAAGTTTCCAAACAGAATAGATTTTGAGGGTGTATGAGGCACAAGGCTGGGCATATCGTCGCAGATGATAACAGGATAGCCCAACAGCGTGGGGGTTGGCATACCCGCAAGAGGTGGTTGCCACAGGTATTGATGGTTTTCAGGATCCTTTAAGGTCCTCAATAACCCTTGAGTGTGGTGGGACATCAGCCAACTTGCCCCTGGAAGGTAGGTAGGCTTTAAGCTATAAAAAAGCACTAGGAGCGTCTCTGCCGCGTGGCCGCCATGAAAGGCTCCATCAACACCGGTTTTAATTTCCTCAAGTCTACCCCAGCTCCAGTGCTCTTTGGAGGCCGTTTCATAATCGAGAATTCCCTTTGGCTTATTATCTCCGTCTCCTCTTAAAAAAGCTGTGTTTTCCAGGATAGCCATTTTCTGGGCAATTTTTTGCGAAAGCCATTCTTCGACATTTAAATTGGCGTCATCGAGGAGTTTTTGGGTGGCTCGGGGCCGTGCATACATCTCATGGACGGGAATTCTAATTTTTGCTAATTCAGGCGTTCGCGTTTCCTCGCGCTCGGCTGTCTCCGCAACCCATCCCACATCAGCTGAATCCTTGTCAACCAGCATTTCAAGGGCGGAGGTTGAAATCTCTCGAACATGCGCCAGAGAGCGCATGACGGAGATTTCTGTTAAGGTCGCATATAAACGATCATGGAGACCAGAAGGCACCAAATATCCCCCATCACGGTCAGAGCCGACGGAAAGGCTTTTTGTCTCATAATCATGGAGAGAGGTCTCTGTCCCTTTGCGAAGATAATCCAAGAAAGCATGGGTGTGTCTACAAGTACTGTCAGTGGTTGTTTCAACGGGGGGACGAAAGTTGTGCGCTTCCATCTTTTTAAGGCGTAATTCGGCCTGATTCATCGCTTCTTGAAGTCCCTCCATTTTGCTATGGAAATCAGAGGTATCCATGTGTTTGTTTTCAAGATGAGTTAGGCGTTCTTCGTTAAGTTTTTTAAAGTCTTCGAATGTGTGCGCCAAATCGTTGAAGGTCGTTTGTATATCATAATCGTGCATAATATCCTCGCTGTTGTTGAAGGCCCGAACGGGCAGGTATTCCCTTATGGGGAATCGTTTAAATGGATTTAATGTGGTGAATGGTAGCTTTGCTGTTAGCCCCAAAGGTGACCAGAGAGATTTCAAGTAAATCAATGTCCAGCAAAATGCGGGTTTTGTGTTCTTGGTCATAGATGGACTCTACTGTCCGAAATCCAATAGAAAGACCATCAAGGATGCCTTCCTTTAAGAGAATGTAAGCTTCATTGGCTCGGGGAAGGCCAAGGGCCAAACGTCCCTCCACATAAAGACCTTGGTTATCTTGCTGAAGAGACGTCCACAGCCCAATGGGTTCTTTGGGCTCATGTTGCCAGAGCATTTTTGGCTTTTTCCCTAAAAGTTGCCAGGCCTTAAGAGTTTTTGTGAAGGCGCCTTTCGCAATTTGATCTCGTTTTTGATCGATGACCTCGAAAAAGCTCGCATAGCCAGAAAAAATACCTTTGGTGGTTTGAAGAGAGGGGGATAAAAAATTTATAGTCTTTTTCATAACAGGAACCTCACTGGGAAGAAGAATGAAACTTGAAAAAACTTTCTCCCAAAAGTAATTATTTTTCTCTTTTTTTTAAAAAATCGCCAATATTAATAAAATATTATCTTTTTCCGAATAGACTGATCTTAGAACAAGAATAATAAAAAGCGGTTTCATTTTACAAAAGGAGGAAAAAATGAAAACTTTAACAACTTTTGCCTTTTTGGCAGTCATGGTCGTAGGCATCTCAGGAGCAAATGCTTCTTTGCTTAACGAAGGAAAACAAAACTTCTACTACTACTTTGGCACACCTTGCATGGCAGCTGTGGCTTCACCATGTGCAGTAGCTCCAGTAAATCCATGCTGCTGTGATGGCGATGGCCTCTTTGGTGGTCGTATCATTGATGGTCTCTTGTAGAAAGATATTGACCTTAAGGTGAATCCCTCCGATCCTTTTCAGGGATCGGGGGATAGCCTACTAGAGCCCTTTTTTCATTTAATGTGAGGAATGAGGCTTTTTCTATTTTTTCCCATAAAACTTCTCTTTTCGGCGCTAAGGCAGGGATTGAATCTACATCATAAGAAAGGGTGAGATCTTCTCCAAACTGAGGCGTGAGCCATTGATTTAAGTCTCCTTTTATCATTTCAAGAAGAGGAAGAATGGTATCTTCCCAAAGGTGAAAGCGCGCTTCTTTATAATTCGAGAAGGTGGCATCTCCCGGCACACCCACAAGCATGGGAGGCACCCCATAGACTTGAGCGATTTCCCGGGCTGAGAGATATTTTCCTTCGATAAAATCTAAATCTTTTGGGGAAAGCCCCATTTCTTGCCAGTCAAAGTTACCTTCAAGGATCATAATACGCCCAGAATTTTGAGTACCTTCGAGGATATTTTGAATTTCATGGCGCAGTTGTTGTCGTTGTTCATCAGAGAGTAACTCCCCTTGTTCGCTGGGATGAAAACGAAGAGCGCCCGTGGGCCGGCCTCCATTTTGAAGGAGCGAAAGATTGTGTCCTGCAACCGCATTATGTTGGTCAATGGCGTGGGCTGCGGCTTCAATAGGACTCATGCCATACCAATCATGAAGAGGGTTAAAATTTTTGATATGGAGAAGGCGAGAATTTCCCTGAAGAGGATCAACAGGAATGTGAATAATACGCCCCCCAAGGGTATAGGTATAAGCCTCAGGAATGCCAGATTTTCCAGGAATGATACGCACGCGATCGGGGCGCAAAAGATAAAGCTCCAAAGGCTCTTTTTCAGGCGAGACGGCTTCAATATAAGCATTTCCCGCTAGAAGTAGGTAGGAGGTGAGAGCCTCCATAAAACGTCCCAAGCCTTGCTGAGGATTAGGGTTTTGAATAAGGGAGAGAAGAGGGTGGGTTTCAAGGCGAGAGCCATCTTTATAAAGATGCCAGGGAACGCTTGCCACCCCACGCGCCACAAGAGTCACGCAGCGATAAACAATGATATTTTTTTGATAACCCTCTTCAGCCAATCGGTCATATTGACGAGGTGTCCACAGCGGCTGGCGGGATGTACTTGTGGCAAAAAGCGGTGCAGTTGCACTGGCTTTTGTTTCTTCAGAAGGCAACAATTTACGAATCCATCGTTTCATGACAATTCCGATCTATATTTTTGTGCTTAAAGTGCTTCTGGACTAACTATGCTATTAAAGAGATCCTGAGTTCCTTTCGCTTTGCTCAAGGTCTCAGGATGACATTTCTCTAATAAATACAAAGAGGTGTCATCCTGAGAAGCCACAACGTGGCGAGCTCAGGATCTTTTCAATAACATAGTTGATCCATCTTTTCGTATGCCTTGACTAGGCACGATTCATCCAGCCTACATTTACTGTGACAAACTTTTTTTTAGAAATCGAGTTTTTGAATTAGCCATTTGTTTTGAGGTAATGTTGTCTATCTGTTTGTTCGTTTGCGCCAGGACAAGTGGTAGTTATTGAAGATGTTAAAATAAGCTAATAAAAGGTCTCGCTTGAAAAAGGCATAGGCAACCAGATCAATGTCCTGATCAAACCCCACATTGAAAAAGGAATTAAATTCCCCATCACTTTTGCAAAGGGTGATGCCGGAGATAATCTGTGTGAATTCTGTACGTGCTTGAATGATAGAATTAGGTTGTTTTATAGTTTTCCACGAAATAAGATCCAAGGTTTTCTTTTCATAATTTTCGAGGATGGGTTCATGGAAAAAAAATTGATTTTGTATATAAAATTCACCCCACTTTTCATTGCTAAAATAACCGGTATGATCGCCTTGGTGACTTATGATACCATGGCCTATGTAGGAAATACCGTTAGTTTTTAAATCAGCAAAAAAGACATCTAATTTTTCTTGAATTTCTTTGGAAATTTGTTTAGAGGAAGACCTTAATATCATGAAAAGTACCTTTTACTTTTTTGATTTCTATAGTAAGGTAAAAAATATAATAATATTCAATTATGAAACTTGCAAGAAATATACAGGATAGCTTTGATTATCTCCCCACGTTAAATAACATGGGGTATATGTCGCCTTCTCTTGATCAAATTCAATTAGCTTTTGTAAATGAGTCTAAAAGAAATTCTAAGGGACGTTTCCTCGATATTGGGTGTGGGTTTGGAGTCGCTACTCTGCCCTTAGTTAATGAAGGATGTCACGTTATTGCTTGTGATTTAGAGGCGCGACATCTTGAAGTTTTGAATGAGAAGATTCCGGCGGAAAAAAAATCCTTGATCACCTTAGAACAAGGGCACTTTCCAAATGAGATCTGCCTTCCAGAGAATTCCGTAGACAATGTCAATTTATCCATGGTCCTTCATTTTCTTCCTCCCTCTGTTATTAGAAAAACGTTTACTACAATCTTTAAGATTTTAAAGGGGGGAGGTAAACTTTTTCTCACAACAAGTAGTCCTTATCAAGCCACTCTGTCTTCTTTTCTTCCCACTTACGAAAGTAAGAGAGAGCTCTATGAATGGCCGGGGTATATTGCGGATATTGCAGAGTATGTTCCACAAAGGGCGCATCTTCTCCCAAAAATGAATATTGTTTTTTGTGTTAATGAGTTGAAACGCTTAGCAACAAAGTTTGGTTTTTATGTTTTAGATGCTACCTTCTTTTCACGCGTTGGAATTCCCGAGGATTTACGGTTAGATGGAAGAGAATATTCTGGCATCATTTGTGAAAAACCAAGAGAAGCATCGGTTGTTTTTCTTGAGAAAAATAAGGCAGCCCCACCAACGCAGGCAGCAAACATCAGATAAAGAGCAGGTGACAGTGGGTTTTGCGTTGTTTCGATAAGATAAGTGCAGATTAAAGGCTGGGTTCCTCCTAAAAGAGCGATGCCCACAGCGTACCCTAAAGCAATTCCCGTATAGCGAACTTCTGTCGGAAAAAGCCGCTGTAAAAGCGCATTGGTGGGGGCATTAAAACTTCCCATCATGAGGGCCGCAAGAAGAATAGCCGTAAACACCGAAGAGAGGCTCTTTTGCTGCAAGAGATAAAAAAGAAAAGGCGAGGAACAAAAAGTTAGAAGACAAGCGGCACTCATTACTTTTCTCTCGCCAATTTTATCGGCTATGTGTCCTATCAACGGGGCAAGACATCCAAAAATAATGAGTCCCACACAAGAAGAAAAGAGGGCGCTTGCCAGCGAATAATCAACAACTGTGGACAAATAGACGTTAAGGTATACAACGAGTGTATAGGCAAGCACCCCATTCATCCCCCCAATACCAATAGCGCACAGAAAAGGCTTGGGGTAGTGAGTAAGAACAAAGAGGAGAGGGGCCTTTCTTTCATTCTTTTCCTTCGTTGAAATAAACTCTGGAGTTTCATCAACGGAACGGCGAATGTAGTTTCCTAAAAGGCCAATAAAAATGCCACAAATAAAGGGGATGCGCCATGCCCATCTCGGCATTTCAGGAAGGTTAGCAATGGCAGAAAGTCCTGTGGCAAGAATGGTTCCAATGGCTCCTCCGGTTAGAATAAGAGCACCGGCAAATCCTTTTCTTGCTTTCAGATGCTCAAGAAGAAAGATAGACGACCCATTGTTTTCTCCTCCTAAGCAAAACCCTTGACCTAACCGACATCCCAAAAGAAGGAGGGGGGCTAAATAACTCACGTTCTTATAGAGAGGAAGGCAGCCAATGAGAAAGGTGAAAAGGCCCATAAAGACAATTGAATAACTTAAAGCCTTTTTGCGTCCAAACCGATCTCCTAAATATCCAAAGAAGATAGAGCCGAGAGGTCTTACAAAAAAAGCCAAGGCAAAAATCGAGAGGGTTTTAACCAAAGATGAAACGGAATCTTCTGCAAAAAAGAGAGTGGAAAAGGCCACAGAAAAGGCCCCAAAAAGAGCAAAATCATAAAACTCAAGGCCGTTGCCGATGATCGCAGAAAGTAAAACCTTCCTCTTGATTTTTTGATCCCTGTTATCGTTTGAAGAACCTTTGTTTTTAACTTTAGGTGTCTGCACGAAGGATGAGGGGCTGGCTTTTGTCATGATTTTCTCCCATTTTTATGTGCTTCCCATGTCATTTTTATAAAACTTAAACTTTTAAAGATCAATCTCACAAATAACAGGCGCATGGTCAGAGGCTTTTTCAAGCGCACGCATGGCCTTATCAACCTCGCAGCTCTTTACACGGTCTGCGGCTTGGGGAGAGAGAAGAAGATGATCAATCCTGAGGCCAAAGTTATTTTGAAAAGCGCCAGCCCTATAATCCCACCACGTGTAAAGCTCTTTTTTATCGGCATGCATAGCTTTTAAAGCATCGGTCAAACCAAGATAAATAATAGACCTTAAAGCATTACGCTCTTCGGTGCTGCAGAGAATTTTTTCATACCATTCCTCGGGGTCATAGACGTCCTCATCGGAAGGCGTAATATTATAATCTCCCCCCAGGATAAGGGCTTCATCATAGGTGAGGAGAGTTTGTATGTGGGTATAAAGATGCTTTAAAAAATCCAACTTGTAGGCGAATTTATCGCTTCCTACCTCCGTCCCATTGGGAACATAAATAGAGGCAACGCGCATGCCGCCCGTGACGGCTTCAATGTAACGCGCTTGTTCATCTTCAAAACCAGGAATGCCTGTCGTGATATCTTCAAGAGGAAACTTAGATAAGATAGCAACGCCATTATAGGTTTTTTGCCCATAGAGAGCGATATTATAGTTGAGAGTTTCAATCTCATCGCGGGGAAATTGATCATCTATAACCTTTGTTTCTTGAAGCAAAACCACATCAGGTGCACTCTCCTTGAGCCAACTTAAAAGATGGGGGAGGCGGGTTCGGATAGAATTAACGTTCCATGTTGCAATTTTAGCCATGGGATAAGTCATACCTTTTCTAAAGGAATGGTCAAGGATAAAAACAGCACTTCACAGAAAGATCCCAATGTTTTGGGAGAAATGAATTTAAATTTGTTTTTTCCTGTTTATAAAATATTAAGTGTGACATGCCCAAGCTTATGTTATAATCCCTAAAAATTTAGGAGATTTATAATGATTGCCATCGTTAGCACTTTTAAGGAAAGCTATAAAGACGTTCGCGAGCATCTTCCCCAATGGATTAAAGTTGCCTTTGCGCCCTTTGTTGTATGGCTGATAGGTCTTGCTTTTATGGGAATGAGCCTTTATCTCTCTGGGGAGTTTAATTTTACTATAAGTGAAGAGGGCATTTTACAAAGTGAAACAGAAGGTTCACTGGCCGGGGATTTTTTCACTGTTATGCATTATGTTTTAGAGACATTGGCGGCAATGGTTTTATACGTAAACGGTTTTCGCTATGCCGCCTTGGGTGAAGGGGGAGACAAGTGGTGGGCATTTGCCTTGAATAGGCGACTTGTGCAGATGTTCTTATATTATCTTCTTATTGTTGTTTTATTTATAGTTTATGGAGGAATAGCCGTAGGTATTACGGTGGGAACTTATTTTCTTGTTGAAAACATCTTTTTTGCAGGTCTTCTTGGCGTTCTTTTCTTTGCAGGATTAATCTATCTTGCGACTCGTTTAATCTTAACATTCCTTTATGTCACCCTGGATCAGAAAAAGCCTTTAAGGACAAGTTGGCATTTAATGAAAGGTAATGTATTGCGGGTTCTTGGGTTGTTTTTGCTTATTGGACTCGTTGTCCTCGGGGTTACGATTTTGGGCTCAGCTATCATCGGTCTCAGTGGTTGGATCTTAAGTCTAGTTAATGTATGGTTTGGAGACATTATCTTTTCTTTTTTTGTTCCCTTCGGTTTGTTTGTTTGGCTTGTGAGCGGAGTTTTAAGTATAAAAGCCATTGCCCTTGTCAATAAGCAGCTGACGGAGTAGTTATTAGAAGTTAGTTCTTAGAGATTAGCATTAGAAAAAATCTAATGACTAATTTCTAATATCTAAGTACTCTCTTCCAATGCTCTATAATTCATTTTTCTTGAGCGAGTTTTTTCTTGCAAATCATATCAAAAATGATATAATTAAGTTATGATAGAAACCTGGACAATTCATTTTGTTAACAAAACGGCTGAGGAAGAGATATTCAATCTAACTCCAGATTTAAAAGCAAAATTTTTACATATTTCGGATCTTTTAATAAGCTTTGGTCCTCAGCATATTGGGTTGCCACATATAAGGCCTTTAGAGAAGAAATTATGGGAATTGAGATTAAGAGGTAAAGATAATATTGCAAGGTCCATATATGTTCTGGCCTCTCAGCGAAGAATCGTTATCTTGCATACCTTTGTTAAAAAAACGCAGAAAACACCTCAAAAAGCCTTGGAAATAGCCAGAAAGAGAATGAAGGAGAATTCGTTATGATTAAGTATGAAAGTGTTCGTAAGAAACTTCTTGCAGACCCTCAGGTCCTCAAGGAATATGAAGAGCATAAAGCAGAATTTGAAATTGCGCGTAGCCTTATTAAAGCACGCATGGCAGCACGGATGAGCCAAAATGAAGTTGCTCAAAAGATGCATACCTCTCAATCACAAGTAGCACGCTTGGAAAGTGGATCTCATTTTCCCAGTATTCAAACACTGCATCGGTATGCCCAAGCGGTTAACCGCAAGATTTTATTTGAGATCAAGCCTTAGGTGCCAATCCCCTATAGTCCACCTTACCAGATCCCAGGAGAGGGAGAGAGCTCATGATATGGATAACTCTAGGCAAGGAGAGTTCTGCGTATCCATGAACCTTCCAGAAGGAAATAAGGGCGCTTCGATCCGCATTGGGAGTGGTGGTAAAAAGAACAAGTTGCTCTCCCTTTGTGGGATGGGCTTTGGCAAGAACCGCATGGCGGTGCTTGGGCCAGAGTTGGCTCACCGCTTCTTCCACAAAAGAAAGGGAAATCATCTCACCCCCCACTTTTGCAAAGCGTTTAGCTCTGCCTAAAAGGCGTAGGTATCCTTCCTCATCAACGGTTGCAATATCGCCCGTATCATACCAATTCCCTGAGGGAGGGATTAGCTCTCCTGCAGAGGAGGTGAGGAGATACCCCATCATCACATTGGGGCCTTTGACCCACAGGCGCCCACCCGTTTCAATCCCTTCAACCGCCTCAACGCGATGCTCAATACCCGGCAAAAAGCGTCCCACCGTTCCTGCTTTGAAATGCATGGCTGTATTTACTGCAATGACAGGGCTTGTTTCCGTGGTGCCATAACCTTCAAAGATCCGCAGGCCAAATTTATCAAACCACAGATTCTGAGTTTCAGGTTTTAACTTTTCCGCTCCCGCAAATACATAGCGTAGGGTGTGGAAATCATACACATGGGCCACCCGCCCGTAGCCATTTAAAAATGTATCTGTGCCAAATAAAATGGTCGCGTTCTTGTCATAAATCAGCTCGGCTATAATGCGGTAATGGAGCGGGGAGATATAATGAAAGGCCCGAATCCCCGAAAGAAGAGGCAGTAGCATGCCTGCGGTGAGGCCAAAAGCATGGAAGAGGGGCAAAACGTTAAGAACATAATCCTTAGAATTAAAATCAACCACTGAGGCCAATTGATAGCGATTGGCTTGAAGATTGGCATGGCTTAAAACCACGCCTTTGGGAATCCCTTCCGAGCCTGAGGTAAATAGAATCACGGCAGGATCGGAAGGTGGAACAGGGGTTTTATAGACCTGGTGGGGAAAAAACATGCCAAAAAAGCCAGAGATTTTATCCCATAGGCGTATTTTTTTAGCTTCCTTTTCAAGGAAATGGATATGGATTTTGGCCTTCTTTAAGAGAGTGATTCCTTCCTCAAGGTGCGCTTTTTCAATAAACTCTTGAGCCGTATAGATATGTTTAATGTTTGCAATTTGGCACGCCGTGAGAAGAGCGCTGGGGCCACTTGCATAATTTAAGATGGCAGGGATACGGCCCTGGGAGTGAAGGGCCCAAAAACTGATAATCAACCCATGGGTGTTGGGAAGAAGAAGGCCGATGGGCTCAGTTCCTGGGATTTTTCGATTCATAAAGCGCCCCAAGGCAAAGGATTTTAAAAGAAGTTTTCTGTAACTCATGACCTTATGGCTTGCATCTTTTAATATGGGGATGGATCCTCCATAGGTTTTACTGGCTTCAATCAAGGATGAAAACAAAGTTTTTTCATAGGGACTTGTGGTGAACATCATAGTCGTCATGATATCATAGAGCTCCTCACTTAAGACATGGCGCCGCTTTCGTCCTTTAATCTCGGGGGCCACCCTAAGGGTTCGGGGAGGAAGAAGGGTCAAGGTGATTTTAGGAAAAAAGTGTCGCGGAAATTGGCCTTTTAGTAAGGAGAAAAAAGTATATTGGGCACCCTCAATGCGAATGGGGAGGAGGGTAGCTTCAGCCCGTTCTGCCACCATTCCCGGTCCCTCATAAATTTTCATGAGACTCCCTGTTAGCGTCAAGCGCCCTTCCGGGAAGATAATCACCTTATGACCTTTTTTGGCTTCCTCAATGACGTCTCGTAATCCATAGGGGTGAAGAGGATCAATGGGAAACACTTTGGCTAAAATGAGAAAAGGTTTCACCCACCATTTTTGCGCTGTGTAAAGATTTATGGCGAAAAGAGGCTTTTCAGGTAGGGCCGCTGCCACCAAAAGAGCATCTAAATAAGAGGTATGGTTGGCCACCAAAATAACTCGCTTTCCGGCTTTTTGATAATTTTCAAGGCCGTGAACTTCAAAGCGGAACAGAATGGTTAATATTTTGAGCAAAAGGTCTTTTAGAAAAACATCCGGCAAAATGCGGATGGCATAAAAGGTGATGACAACTTGCCCTACAGCGGTAAAGAAAATCAATGTGGGAATCGAGAAAGAAAAGCTTAAAAGAATAAACGAGGCGCTGCTTGCAAAAACCATAAAGCCTGCATTTACGATACTGTTATAAGCAATAATTTGCGAGCGCTGACTGGAGGGCACATGGGTTTGGAGAAAGGCATAAAGGGGAACAATGAAAAGGCCTCCCATAAAAGAGAGGGCCAGAATATCAAAGGTCAGACGAAGTCCCTGGAATGAAAATAAATAGGATAAAAGAGAAAGGGGAGTGCTTCCCAAAGGGGCGGTAAAAGAGGAAATGTCCACTAAAAGGGGCACCATCCCTAAAGACAAAAGGGGGACGGCCTTTGTTGTGATCTTCCCTTTAAAAACGCTATTACATAAAAGGGAGCCCATTCCAATACCAACGGTGAAAAGAAGGAGGAGAAAAATAAAAACACTTTCATCAACCTGAATAATGGCCTTTGCAAAGGGGGGCAACTCTGACAAAAGAATGGTGCCTATCAACCAAAACCATGAAATACAAATGATTGACCAATAAATGTGGTGATCTTTGCGGGTAAAGCGGGAAAGTCTTTTTACTTCTTTAAACCATGAAAATTGAATTTTAAGATGGGGAGCCAAGGGAGGAAGGGAGGGAATACGCCAGCTAGAGAAAAGACCTAAAAGGGCGATAATCAGTAATTGAGCACTTAAAAAGAGGGGAGAGATCTTTAAATGAACCATCAAAGTCCCACTTAAAGTTCCTAACATGATAGCAAGGAAGGTTCCGGCTTCAATATAGCCATTTCCTCGTAGTATATCCGCCTCTGGAAGAATATCGGGGAGAACGCTGTATTTGACAGGGCCAAAAAAAGCGGCATGCGTCCCCATAAAGAAAAGAGTCACTAAAAGAAAGAAGGGGTTTGCGGTCATAAAACCAAAAGCACTCACCCCTACGATGAAAACTTCAGAAATTTTTACCCAGCGAATGACACGGGCTTTATCAAAGCGATCTGCTAGCTGACCCGCAAGAGGAGAAAAAGTAAAGGCAGGTGCCATAAAAAGCCCAAAAGCAGCTGAAACAAAAAGGGCTCGTGCATTTTCACTATAGTCTAACAGGTGAAAAGTAATCAAAGTGACAAAGGCTGCACGGAAAAAATTGTCGTTAAAGGCGCCTAAAAATTGAGTCCAAAAAAAGGCACCAAAGATTTTATTTTGGAAAAGCAGTTTCATCCTAAATGTGTCTCTTTCCACATACCTTTCCACGATTTGATCGTGCGGTTTCGGGGTGCACAAAGATGGATCCCGCGGTCGAGCCGCGGGACATCAAGTGGAGTGGTGACGCCCCGCGGATTTACCGCGGGGTCCAGAGAGACGCAAGGATAGAGTTTGCTGTCAAGCAGTGGAGCGTTAACACGTTTTTGGATTGTAAAATTCATCCCATAGAACCCATTCTGTTTTTTCTTATTTTTAAAACCTCCCATCACGATGAGCAATGGAAAAGTTCACAGATAGGGTATGTAATAAATTGTGAAGTCAGAGTGTTAGAAAAGATTGAAATTTTTGCTCTAACTCTTTAGGAAGGAGTTATGTTATTGGGAGATCCTGAGTCCCCCTCGTATGACTCGGGGTCTCAGGATGACAATGTTTTGTATTTATTAGAGAAATGTCATCCTGAGGAGCCCGTAGGGCGAGCTCAGGATCTTAGAATGACTAATATAAGATAGGAATGACGACGGACGATGACACGTAAATATTTCGGAACTGATGGCATTCGTGGCCAAGCAAACAGAGAGCCCCTTACTCCTCATACCCTTGCACGTTTAGGGCAAGCCATTGGTCTGCATTTTATGCGCGGTGATCACCGTCATCGGGTTGTGATTGGTAAAGATACGCGTCTTTCAGGGTATATGGTGGAATCTGCTTTGGTATCAGGTTTTGTGTCTGTGGGAATCGATGTGGCCACGGTGGGCCCCATGCCTACACCGGGCGTTGCGATGTTAACCCGCTCCATGCGCGCCGATTTGGGTGTGATGATATCAGCGTCTCATAATCCTTTTGCTGACAATGGAATTAAGCTTTTTGACCCTGATGGATTTAAGCTTTCCGATAAGGTTGAAAAAGAAATTGAAAATCGCCTTGAAGGTTCACTTCTCCTTGCCAATCCTCCGGCCTTAGGTCAAATGTTCCATTTGGATGATGCCATGGGACGTTATGTGGAGTTTGTCAAAAATAGCCTTCCACGCCATAGCCATTTCGAAGGGCTGCGCATTGTGGTGGATTGTGCTAATGGGGCTGCATATAAGGCCGCTCCCCTTGTGTTAAAGGAGTTAGGAGCTACTGTGATTCCTCTGGCCATCTCTCCCAATGGGCAGAATATTAACGACGAATGTGGAGCTACATCTCCTCAGATGATGTGCGAGGCAGTTCGTCAGGAAAAAGCCCATGTGGGCATTGCCTTTGATGGAGATGCCGATCGGGTTGTTTTTGCTGATGAGAAGGGCACAGTGGTGGATGGAGATCAAATCATGGCCTTGATGGCGGCTGATTGGCAAGAACGTGGATTACTGCAGACCAAAGGCATTGTGGCCACCCACATGTCTAATTTGGGCCTTGAGCATTATTTAAATCAGCGCGGCCTTGATCTTATCCGAACCCCCATTGGGGATCGCTATGTGGCTGAAGCCATGCGAGATACGGGTTGTAATTTAGGTGGCGAATCCTCAGGTCATGTCATTCTTTCCGATTATGCGACCTCAGGAGATGGGCTTTTAACGGCGCTCCAAGTCTTGCTTGTCTTGAAATTAAAACAACAACCAGCAAGTCAAGTTTTGACTGTTTTTAAACCTATGCCTCAAATCTTAAGAAACGTCAAATTATCACCAACTCTTTTGGACTGTACTGAAGCCCAAGACGTGATGAATATGGCACGTAAAAATCTCGAAAACAAAGGACGTCTTTTGGTGCGTCCTTCAGGCACAGAGCCTCTCATTCGCATTATGGCGGAAGCAGAAGATGAAAAATTTGCATCTCAAATTGTGGACTCTATTGCGGCCACTCTTGCAAATCTCTCAAAAAAAGAAGTGGCATAACTTCTTTTATCATTTGAGCGCTTTATACTATCAATGTCCTGCGGTTTAGCGAGGTTCAGAGAACAACAACCTGGATCAACTATGTTATTAAAGAGATCCTGAGTTCACCACGTTGTGGCTCCCCAGGATGACAACTCTTTGTATTATAATAATAAATTTGTCATCCTGAGACCTTGAGCGTAGCGAAAGGGACTCAGGATCTCTTGGCTTAAGCACGGATCCAAATGCTGTGCTCTGGAATACTGGAATTTTGCAATTAGTTCATCATAAAATATTTTTTATTTGTTAATTAATTCAAATTTTTGACATAATTTAAAAAGCAGATTATAATGAATTATAAGGAACTATGAATTTTAGCCTTGCGCCTGTTGTAAAAAAGCACTATGTACGTCTTATAGTTAAAGTAATGAATAATTTTTTTTAATAAACCCCGATTTGTTTTAGGGGATTTGGTTCGAGAAGTGATATTATGTTATTGACGGTTGGTATTATTAATTTATTGTCCCATGTTTCTACTCTTGTTATGGGAGGAGGAGATCCAGCTTTATATTTAAATAAAATGCTTCAATCCATAGAAGTCGTACGTCCCTTGATCGGTGAATCAAATACATCTGTGTTTCAGCAACAACAATTTAAAATGCTTTTAAGTGGTAGTGGTGAAGGCGGCGGTATTGCCTCTCCTGTAACACCACGGGGAAGTGGCGGTAGAAGTGGGGAGGAACTCCCTCGTGGCTCAAAACAAAGTATGCCAGATTCGGTTGAGCAGTCCTCAGTATCTCATTTGTCAAAAATTCCTTCAAAAAGGACTCGTTCTTCTTTCGATGAAACAAGTGTAGCAGGGGCTCAGGGGGTTAAAAAGCCGCGTTTATCCAACTATCAGATTGATTTAGCTCAAGAATCTCCCGAAGAGCAGGAAGGAACTTCCCCGCGGAGTAGCAAATTAAACCTTTCTCAGGACTCTTCCAGCGGAGGTAGTGCTTCTCAGGGTGGTCATGATAAAGTTCGGGCTTCTTCAAAACAGGTTTCTCAAGAAGTACAAGAAACCCCAAGTTTTGATGATCTTTTAACTCAAGCCATTCAAGCTATAAGTCCTCAAGATTTTTCTCCTGCTAAAGAAAGCATACAAACTCAAGTTCAGACTCAGCCATCAGAACTTACACCAACTACAGAGGAGAGAACAACGAAGGCTAGTGCTTCAGCAACGGTACCAACATCACAACCAGCTCCCTCTGTGACAAGAGAATCGATGGAGACAGAAACGGTTAGCGCTTCAACTACTGAATCAATGCTGCAACCAGCTCCGTCTGTAACAAGAGAATCGATGGAGATAGATACTGTTAGTGCTTCAACTACTGAATCAATACTACAACCAGCTCCGTCTGTAACAAGGAAATCGATGGAGACAGATACTGTTAGTGAATCAATAGCACAACCAGTTCCATCTACGTCAACAGCAGCGACGGGAACAAAAGTGGTTAGCTTTGAATCAACAATACAAGCAGCTCCATCTCTGGTAATAGCAGCGACGGAAACAATAACTCTTAGTGATTCAACAACGGTATCAACATCGCAAACAGCTCCTTCTATGACAACCGTATTGACGGAAATGGAAACGGTTAGTGATGCAGTAATTGAAGCAACATCACAACCCGCTCTTTCTGTGATAACAGCGTCTGCGGAAACAACAACGGTTAGCATCTCACCCTCTGCATCAACAGATCAAACAGCTCCATCTACACAAACAGTGCCGGTGGAAAAAATAGCGACTAATAATGAATCAACGACAATACAAGTAGTTCCTACTCTGATATCAGAGTCAGTGGAGATGGATGAGTCAGAGAAAGAATTGATTTCCGCTGCGACAAAAGCAATGAAAAAATTTAAAGATCTATTCACTCTATTTAATAATAAACCAGAATCAGAAGATGTGGAGGCAGCTTCGTCGTTAAAACCAGCATCTGCAGATTCAACTTTTAAACAGTCAACTTCACAACCGGCTCCTTCTGAGACAACAGAGTCGATGGAAACAGAAACGACTGCTACTTCAACCAAGGAATCAACAACACAGTCACCTTCAGCTTCAGCAGATCCAGATCGGCAAGAACATCAACGAAAAATGGGTAGTGTGGCTGAACAGCTGAAGGAGCAATTTAATCGGAGGCAAGCAAGCTCTAACCAGAATACGCAGAGCTCAGAAGAAGCGAAATCAGAAGAATCAAAATCAGATCCTTCAGCTTCAGCAGATCCAACTTTGCAGCAGCAAAGAAGGAGTATGTTTGACGAGTTGAAGGGATTCCAATTCAATAAGGGACAGAAAAAAAAGAGCCAGGCTAAGCAGAAACCAGAAGAGCAAAAAAAGAGTATGGTTGACGAATTGAAGGAGAGATTTAAGAGAAAGCCAGGAGCAACAACAGCAACAAAGGCCGGTAGCTCAGAAACAGATTCAATGCCCGGTACTTCTGCCTCAGTTGATTCTGGTGGAAAGTTTGCTACAAGTACTCGCAGAGATAATAGCCTCAAAAGAGCGGCTCCGACCGATAAAAAACCAACATTCGAAAGTCAATTGAAAGAAGCTATCTTTAAAGGTATCTCTGGCTTAAGGCCAACACCAAAAAAAGAAGTTCAAGTTCAGGAAAAAACTCCATCAACACCTAAACCACAAAAGCCAGTTGGCATGAAGAGGTCTGTGCTCGGTAAAAAATCTCCTTTAGCCAAAGTGCAAGAGGAAAGCATGAGCGATAGAATTCATAAACTTGAACTTGATAAAAAGAAGATGGAGCAAAATATTGAGTGGCAAAAACAATATAATCCAAAATTTCATGCATTCATTCCTTTAAGAGAGCTAAAAGAGCTTGAGAAGAAAATTTCCGAACTTAAAATACAGATGGGTAAGGAAAAGAAAGCGATACAGCCCATAGGTCAAAGTGTTGCTTCATCTCACCCTACGATTCCTGTAGCTCAGAATTTATTACCAGAAATTAAAAATAATTCTGCAGATCAAAGCACTGCTTCACTTTCGTCTTCATCTTTAGCTTCATCTTCGATTTCTACATCCCTAGATGACTTATTACCAGAAATTAAAGGGAGTTCTACAGATCAAGGTATTACTCCATCTTTATCTTTACCCTCATTATTAATTTCTACGAGTTTGGATACCTTATTAGCAGAAGTTGAAGCTGGAGTTGAATTGAGAGCTACAAGTGCTCCAGTTAAACAAGAGGAGCAAAAAACTGATTTAGAAAAGCACAGGGACTCAAGATTGGCAGCAATAAGAAAAGCAGCTGATGCAGAAGATAACTTAGATGATGAGCCTGATGATGGTGAGGACTGGGGACCTAAGACCACAATACCTTCTGTAACCCCTGTAAGACAGCCAGCGTTTAAGGTAAAGCCTTCTTTATCTATTCCCAGCATACCAGTGAACGTTGATATGAGAAAAAGGTCGCCTTCTGTATCTTCTGTAGCGTCATCTGTAGACACTCCTCCTGTGTCGACTCCTGCAAAGACGCTGTCTAAACCGATATCTGAAGATTCACCAGCAAGAAGAGCAGTACTGGCGAGGCTAAAAGCGAGTCCTCAGGCTGCAAGTACTCCCAGTCTCTTTGAGCAAATCAAACAAAGAAAGCTTCTTTCTACTGTTGCAGTGGCTCCTCAAGAAGAAAAGAAAGAAAAAAATGTCTTAATTAGAACGCTTTCCACAGTGGCTGATTTTATGTTTTCTAAGCCAGGAAGATCCAATGACCCTGAGCCTAAAGGGGAAAAACAGAAGCTTCCCCTTGGAAGCTCAGATGGTTGGGCAGCTGAAGATGACGAGTGGGATGAGGACTAAGTCTCAACCTCACCTCTAAGAAACCTTATAATTCCTGAGAAGTCCTTCTCTTTACCCCCTTGATTGCAAAATAGGGTGTAAAGAGAAAGGGCTTCTTCTCCTAAGGGGGTAGCGTTTGAGGCGAGCTGAGCAGCTTGGGAAGCTAGCTTTAAGTCTTTCAGCATCATGGCGGCAGTGAATCCTGGGGTATAGTCCCGATTGGCAGGTGAGGTAGGAAGCGGCCCCGGCACAGGGCAATATTTCGTAATGGACCAACATTGGGCCGAGGATTCGGACGTCACATCAAAGACAGTTTGTGCATCAAGTCCTAGTTTTTCTGCAAGATTAAAAGCCTCACTTACCCCGATCATCGTAATACCAAGAATCAAATTATTGCAGATTTTAGCGGCTTGGCCCAAGCCAGCTCCTCCACAATAAATAATCTTTTTTCCCATCAACTCTAAATAGGGAAGGATAGCCTCAAAATCCGCCTTCGTTCCCCCCACCATAAAGGTAATGGTGGCAGCTTCCGCTCCCGTAACACCGCCAGAGACAGGCGCATCAATGAGGCGCATTCCCTTGCTTTCAGCCATCTTATGAATATGACGAGCCGTTTCAATATCAATGGTAGAACATTCCGCGATTAAGGCACCTTGTTGGATATGGTTAAATATACCTTGAGAGCCCTCATAGGCCGCTCTGACATGCTTGCCTTCCGGGAGCATGGTGATGACAAGGGCAGCCTCTTTTACTGTTTCAGCGATGGATATGCCAGCTTTTCCCCCTGCCTTCACAAAAGCCTCTAAAGCTTCAGGGACGACGTCATAGCCTGTCACCTCATGACCGGCTTTCAAAAGATTTTTTGCCATGGGGAGTCCCATATGACCCAGGCCGATAAAGGCGATTTGCGTCATGGGAATCTCCTACAAAATCAGTTCTCTGTCACCTAAGGGGGCGAAATAGTGGTTGAGCATTTCTTGAGTTACCTGTTGGAGAGTTGCGGGGTTCCAAATGGGTGCCCCATCTTTATGTACCAAAACAGCGCGTACCCCTTCAAAGAAGTCGTGCCCTTCCACAAACCGTTGACTGAGACGAAATTCCGTTTTCATGCGTTCCTCAAAGGTATTGGCGACTTCTGTCAATTGGCGAAACACAACCTTCAAACTTGTAGGAGATTTTGTCTTCAGAGTGGCAAGAGTTTCCTTAGCAAAGGGAGAACCATCATGGGAAAGACTTTCAAAAATATCTTCTACAGAAGGGTGAGAGAAATGAGTCTCAATATCAGCTTTATGCTTTTCAAGGAATCCTTTTTCCAAAAGGGGTTGGCAATGAATTTTCAGCGCTTCTTCGAGGCCATGGTTGAGATCCTTCTTAAAAGCAGGAAGGGCGGTTGAGGGAATAAAATGGGTCCCCAGCCCGCTCCATAAAGCGCAGGCGGCTTTAAGACGTGCGCCGGTAAGGCCTAAATAAAGCCCGGTTTTTCCGGGAGTTTTTGTCAAAAAAGTGGTGGCGCCCACGTCGGGAAAAAAGCCAATGCCTGTTTCCGGCATGGCCAGCAAAGCCCGCTCTGTCACAATACGGTGGGAACCATTAATGGAGATGCCCAAGCCGCCGCCCATGGCAATACCATCTATCAAGGAAATATAGGGTTTGGGGTAGGAATGAATATAAGCATTCAAGGTATACTCTTCTCGGAAAAAAGCATCGCACGTCTGAGGATGTCCTTCTTTTTTGGCATCATAAACGGCTCGCACATCGCCGCCGGCACAAAAGGCTTTCTCACCAGCCCCCTCAATAACAACCGCCTTCAGGGAAGGAATTTCCTCCCATTCCTTCAAAAGGCGCAATATTTCGCGAATCATAAAAAGAGAAAGGGCATTAAGAGCACGCGGGCGATTGAGGGTAATCCAGCCGATGTCTCCTTCAATATGGCTTAAAATTTCGGGGGCATGCGTCACTTTATTGTCCCCAGAAGTTTACGTGCGATAATTAAACGCATAATTTCGTTCGTTCCTTCAAGAATTTGGTGAACCCGCAAGTCACGGACATACCGTTCAATTTGGTATTCCTTGATATACCCATACCCCCCATGGAGTTGGAGGGCTTGATTAACGATATCAAAACATCGGTCAGTGGCAAAACGCTTGGCCATGGCACAGGTCTCTGTAGCAGTGGGGTGTTGGTTTTCGAGTTTGAGAGCTGCGCTGTGCACCATAAGGCGAGAGGCCTCCAAGTCCGTCGCCATATCGGCAAGACGAAACTGTAGGGCTTCAAAGTTCGCCAACTTTTTACCAAATTGGGAACGCTCCAGAAGATAGTTTTTTGAGGCTTCAAGACAGGCTGCCGCGCCGCCAAGGGAACAGGAGGCAATGTTAATTCGCCCTCCATCGAGACCCTTCATGGCGATTTTAAAGCCTTCTCCTTCTTCTCCTAGGCGGTTGGCCACAGGTACAGCGCATTCTTGAAAGCTAACAGTTGTTGTTGGTTGACTATTCCAACCCATTTTCTTTTCTTTTTTGCCAAAACTTAAGCCCGTTGTTCCCTTTTCCACAATAAGGGCTGTGATACCTTTGGCGCCATCTTCTCCCGTACGCACCATGCAAATGTATATATCACTGACACCTCCGCCTGAAATAAACGCTTTCTCACCATTGAGGATATAATGATCGCCCTTTTTCACGGCCTTTGTCTTAAGGGAGGCCGCATCCGATCCGGCGCTGGGTTCAGTCAGGCAATAGCTTGAAAACTTTTGGAGAGTTGTGAGGGATGGCAGCCACTTTGTGCGCTGTTCCTCATTGCCAAAATGTTCGATCATCCATGCCACCATGTTGTGGATGGAAAGATACGCTGCCGTTGAAACACAGGCCTTGGAAAGCTCTTCAAAAATTAAGGAAGCTTCAAGACGCCCCAGACCACAGCCGCCAAAATCAGGAGATATATAAATTCCTGCAAAGCCAAGGCCCGCAGCTTTTTTCAACGTCTCAACGGGGAAAAAGCACTCCTCATCCCATTTTGACGCATGGGGTGCCATTTCCTTTTCCGCAAACACCCGTGCTGCCTTTTGAAAGGCCAGTTGATCTTCTGAAAAGTTCAAATCCATTCTTATCTCCCCTCTTGCCATTATGCCAGAAAGGAGAGGGGATTACAAACGGGGGTGCTTTATAAAAATTTATAAGTAAAATCAAGCGATTTTACCTCTCCCCTTGTGGGAGAGGTCCGAGCGCAGCGGCGGGTGAGGGGTGTTTAAGATTGTCTCTAATACTGCCGAATGGCTTTTCTATTTGAATTAAGTACCAATGACGGTCTCATGTTTTAGTTCCTTTTTTAGCTCTATTAAGCTTAATCTCTAATTCTTCTTCCCCTTGAGCATACTCTCCATCATAGGCATAAGCTCGATGGGGAGAGGGAACACAATGGTCGAGTTCTTTTCCTCCGCAATGGATCCTAAGGTTTGTAGGTAGCGTAATGTAAGAGATTGGGGTTGTTGGGCAAGGACTTCCGCTGCTTGTAATAACTTTGTTGAAGCTTGCAATTCCCCTTCAGCATGAATGACTTTAGCACGGCGGTCCCGTTCGGCTTCCGCTTGTTTTGCAATTGCGCGAATCATGCTTTCATTAAGGTCAACTTGTTTCACTTCAACGTTTGTAACCTTAATTCCCCAAGCTTCCGTTTGCTCATCTAAAATGTTTTGGAGAGAGGCATTAAGCTTTTCGCGTTCTGCTAAAATAACATCTAATTCATGTTGCCCTAAGACAGAACGCAGGGTGGTTTGGGCCAACTGGCTTGTGGCCTCAAAATAATCTTCAACGTTGATGGTGGCCTTTTGGGGGTCCACCACTCGGAAATAAAGGACAGCATTGACCTGCAGAGAAACGTTGTCCCGAGAAATCACTTCTTGGGTGGGAATATCAAAAACAACCACACGCAAATCAACGCGAATCATTTTTTGAATGAAGGGAAGCACCAGGATAAGGCCGGGCCCCTTGACCTTCCAAAAACGGCCCAGAGTAAAGACAACGCCTCTTTCAAACTCCCACAGGATGCGAAAGCTTCGGATAAGGATGAAAAAAAGGATGGCCCCGGCCGCGGCAAGGATCACAAAAAAATTGGAGAAATCTCCCGGTGCTTCATACATGTTTTTGTCCTTTCGATTTTAATGGCCTTACGGTCAACTCTAAACCTTTACATTTTATGATCTGAACTTCTTCACCTTTTTGCAAGGGAATTGTTGTCCGCGCTTTCCAAAGTTCACCTTCAACTCGAACCCAGCCTTTTGTTTTAAATGACTCTTGGGCAATGGCGATGGTGCTAGGGAGGGCTTCTTTCCCACTGACAATTTTTCGTGTTCGAGCTTTTACGGCAAAGCCAATTACCCCTAGAAAGAAGGCAAGGGAGATGATGCTCATCCCAATGATAATTTTCCAGGGGGGCGAATAGTCCTTTTGGTCGAATAAAAGGATAGAGCCAATCACAAAGGCAATCACACCGCCAATGCCTAAAACCCCATAGCTTGTCACAAAAAGTTCCGAGCCTATAAAGAGAATTCCTAGAATGATCAAGGCAAGACCGGTATAATCGATGGGAAGCAACTGAAAGGCATAAAGGGCAACCAAAAGAGAAATGCCGCCGATAACGCCGGGCAGAATAAAGCCGGGATTTACAAATTCGAAGAAAAGACCCCATATGCCGATCATCAGCAGGATATAAGCAATGCTGGGATCCGTAATGACTTCTAAAAATTTGAGGCGCCAGTCCCGTTCAAAGGTTTCAACGTGCACATCGTCAGAGTCAATTCGATAAGGTTGATTTTGAACGCTTACGCTGCGGCCATTAATTTGTCGAAATAAATCAGAGGTGTTCGAGGCGATAACATCAATCACCTTAAGACGCAGCGCCTCATCGGATTGAAGGCTTGCCGATTCAGTCACCATTTTCTCGGCCCATTCCGCATTGCGGCCTCTGAGGTTTGCCAAATCCTTGATATAAGCCACGAAATCATTGAGGGTCTTCTTTTCCATTGTGGTTTGTTCTTTGGGGGCTTTTTCTTTTTGTTCTCCCATGGAAAAAGGTTCAATAGAAACAGGAGTTGCAGCTCCCAGGTGGGTTGAGGGTGCCATGGCGGCAATATGGCTAGCATAAAGGATATAGGTACCTGCACTTGCTGCTCGTGACCCTTCAGGCGCCACATAAGTCACAATAGGAAGAGGGGAGGAGAGAATGCTGGCGATAATGTTGCGCATAGCCGTGTCGAGGCCTCCCGGGGTATTCATTTTTAACAGAATGAAATCCGCTTTCTTTTCCTGGGCATAGGTGATGCCATCTCTTATGTAATCTTGAGTTGCTGGACCAATGGCGCCATTGATGTCTAATTGAATGGCTAATTCGGCATATGCCCCTTGTAGGGTAAATAAGACAGAAAGAGTTATAAGTAATTTACGGAGCATTTTTTCCTGCCTGTTATGTCTAAGAGGGCTTTTTTCTCCATTCGTTAAATAATATCGTAATTTTGCCACTGAGGAAAGAACTTTCCCATTACAGAAGGAGGCGGCGGCATGGGAGACGGTTTTTTCACATGTCCATGTACCTCTTGCATTCAAAAAACAACTTTAAAAGAATCCGAAACTCTTTCAAATTCTCCTCAAATTTTGGTTTTCAAGAGGACGCTTTCGTTGTAAGACATATACTCAAAGGATTTCAAGTTTCCGGGCAACGCACCCGGAGCTTGAAAGGTGAAGAGTATAAACAAATAAAACGATAGGGCGCACCTTGTGGATCTTTCTTCTAGCCATTTGATGACAACCTCTTTGAAGGGGAATTTTGAGGACTATTTTAATATCCTTGTGTTTATGGGGATTGCTTTTGGTCTTTCAATTCTGCTCATTTTTTTAGCCTATTTGCGAGGACCGCGCAAACCGGATGCGGCTAAACTGTCGCCCTATGAGTGTGGATTTGAGGCTTTTACGGATGCACGACTCAAGTTTGACGTGCGCTTTTATCTGGTAGCCATCCTTTTCATTATTTTTGATCTTGAAATTGCTTTTCTTTTTCCGTGGGCGATTACCCTTCATGACATTGGCCTTTATGGCTATTTCTCCATGGTGGCTTTTCTGCTCCTTCTTACTGTTGGGTTTATTTATGAATGGCGTAAAGGAGCTTTAGAATGGGAGTGAAAAAACCATCTCTCACGAAGGAAGCTCTCGAAGCGGGCTATGGCATAGAGGCTATTCCTGATGGGGTCAGCCCCGATGTTCTTCTTGAAAGCCTAAATCAAGAAATCACTCAGCAAGGTTTTGTGGTCACCCAATTGGATAAGTTGGCTGCTTGGGCGCAATCGGGATCCTTGTGGCCCATGACTTTTGGCCTTGCCTGCTGTGCGATTGAGATGATGCAAACAGCAGCAGCCCGCTATGATTTGGACCGTTTTGGTGTGGTGTTTCGCCCCAGTCCCCGCCAAGCGGATTTGATGATTGTGGCGGGAACCCTGACCAACAAAATGGCGCCGGCCTTGCGTAGAGTGTATGACCAAATGGCTGAGCCTCGCTATGTGATTTCCATGGGATCCTGCGCCAACGGGGGCGGGTATTACCACTACTCCTATTCGGTGACTCGCGGGTGCGATCGCATTGTGCCTGTGGATGTGTATGTGCCGGGATGTCCACCAACGGCGGAAGCGTTGCTTTACGGCATTTTGCAGTTGCAGCGAAAAATTCAACGCGAAAAACATTTTTCACGGGGTTAAAAAATGGTAATTCCGCGCACTCTTAAAGATTTAGGGCGCCTTATTGAAGAGGAGATTGAAACGGATTTGGTGTCTTGGTCCGTCGAAAAGGGGGAGCTTTCTCTTATCGTGGAGCGGCCTGCCATTACACGGGTTTTAACTTATTTGCGAGATTCAGAAACTTTTCAATTCTCTCAATTGATGGATGTGTGTGGGGTGGATTATCTGGGCCGCGAGCCGCGCTTTGAGGTGGTCTATCACCTCTTAAGCCTTGTCCGCAATTGGCGTCTTCGCATTAAAGTTCAGGTAGAAGACGGCATGCCCGTCCCCTCGGTGACATCGGTTTATAATTGCGCCAATTGGTGGGAGCGGGAAGTGTTTGACCTTTATGGCATCCCCTTTGAGGATCATCCTGATTTGCGGCGCATCCTGACCGACTATGGGTTTGAAGGCCATCCCCTGCGCAAGGATTTCCCGCTTACGGGCTATGTAGAGGTGCGCTATGATGAAGAACAAAAGCGCGTTGTTTATGAGCCTGTAAAATTGCCCCAAGCTTTTCGGACCTTTGATTTCGAGAGCCCTTGGGAAGGGATGGAGACGGCCGTTAAAGCCAGTGCTGTCAAGGAGGGCAGCTGATGGAAAAGGACACTCCTCAAAAACAAAGCTTTACCATGAACTTTGGGCCACAGCATCCCGCTGCCCATGGGGTTTTGCGTCTCATCCTTGAGATGGACGGTGAGGTGGTGGAGCGGGCTGACCCCCATATTGGCCTTCTGCATCGCGGGACAGAAAAGCTTATTGAGTATAAAACCTATCTTCAAGCCATTCCTTATTTTGATCGTTTAGATTATGTCTCACCCATGGCTCAAGAACATGTGTTTGCGCTGGCCGTTGAGAAATTATTGGGGCTTGAAATCCCTGTGCGCGCCAAGTATATCCGCGTTTTGTTTTGTGAAATCACCCGCATTTTAAACCATCTTTTGAACATCACCACCATGGCTATCGATGTGGGAGCCATGACACCGCTTTTGTGGGGCTTTGAGGAGCGGGAAATTTTGATGGGTTTTTATGAGCGGGTTTCCGGGGCGCGCCTTCATGCCAACTATTTTCGTCCCGGCGGTGTGCATAAGGATTTGCCGCCCGGCTTAGCAGAAGACATTATGGCTTTTGTAAACCGTTTTCCCAAGGTGATTGATGACTTGGAAGGTCTTCTAACGGAAAATCGTATTTTCAAACAACGCACTGTGAACATAGGGGCTGTTACCGCTGAACAAGCGTTGGATTGGGGATTTACGGGGCCCATGTTGCGCGCATCTAATGTGGCGTGGGATTTGCGGCGTAATCAACCCTATGAAGTTTATGATCAATTGGAGTTCTTTGTTCCCGTGGGGCAAAACGGTGATTGCTATGACCGCTATTTGGTGCGGATGGAAGAAATGCGCCAGAGCGTTCGTATTATAAAGCAATGCCTCGAGAAAATGCCTGAAGGTCCCGTGAAGGTGGATGATTATAAGGTAGTTCCGCCGCCACGGGTGAAAATGAAGACTTCCATGGAGGCACTGATCCATCACTTTAAGCTCTATACAGAAGGTTATCATGTGCCCAAAGGCGAAACCTATACGATTGTAGAAGCGCCCAAGGGAGAATTCGGCGTCTACCTTGTGTCCGATGGGAGCAATAGGCCCTATCGCTGTAAAATAAGGCCACCCAGCTTTGCCTTTATGCAGGCCTTTGATTTCATGACCAAAGGACATATGCTGGCGGATGTGCCAAGTATTATTGGGTCTTTGGATATTGTTTTTGGGGAGATTGATCGGTGACGACTTTTAAGTTCTCAAAGGAAAACGCAGAGCGTGTCAAGGAAATCTTGATCTATTATCCACCTGACCGAAAGGCCAGTGCAATTTTACCGCTGTTTGAGTTGGCCCAGCGCCAATGTGGTGGCTGGCTTCCCAAAGAAGCCATTGAAGCTATTACGGAGATGCTGGAAGTCTCCCTGATTCGTGGCTATGAGGTCGCCACCTTTTATACTATGTTTAATCTGCAGCCCCTGGGAAAGTATCATCTTCAGGTATGCGGAACGACGCCTTGTATGTTGCGAGGCAGTGAAGATTTAAAAGGAGTCTGCAAACGTCATTTAGGCATTGAGAACAAGGAAACGACGAAAGATGGTCTCTTCACTCTCACAGAAGTTGAATGCATTGGGGCCTGTGCAAATGCGCCTGTGGTGCAGATTAATGACGATTACTTTGAAGATCTAGATGAGAAAAGTTTCCTCAAAATTTTGGAAGATTTAAAAGCTGATCGCGAGGTAAAACCCGGCTCTGCCATAGGACGGCAGGGCTCGGCTCCTGAGAGAAGGAGAGATCATGCTAAAGGCAAGTGATCGCATTTTTACCAACCTCTATGGGACCCACGATTGGCGTTTGAAGGGCGCTGAGGCACGAGGTGACTGGGACAAAACAAAGGCGCTCATTTCAAAGGGGAAAGACTGGATCATTCAAGAAATTTCGGCCTCTGGCCTGCGGGGCAGGGGAGGGGCTGGTTTTCCGACAGGGCGTAAGTGGGGCTTTATGCCCCCTGATGATGGTAAAACGCCGCGGTATTTGGTTGTCAATGCGGATGAAAGCGAGCCTGGGACTTGTAAAGATCGGGACATTTTGCGTTTTGAACCTCATAAGTTGATTGAGGGCGCCCTTATCGCTGCCGTCGCTATTGGAGCCCATGTGGGCTATATTTACATCCGTGGAGAATTCTATACGGAAGCTAATCACCTGGAAGAAGCCATTATCGAGGCTTATAAAGCTGGTCTTTTGGGAAAAAATGCGGCAAAATCAGGCTGGGATTTTGACCTTTATGTTCACCGCGGTGCCGGGGCCTATATCTGCGGAGAAGAGACCGCACTTTTAGAGAGCCTCGAAGGCCGCAAAGGCATGCCGCGCCTAAAGCCACCCTTTCCAGCTGTTGTAGGCCTTTATGGGTGTCCTACCATTGTGAACAATGTGGAAACCCTTGCGGTTGTGCCCACCATTTTGCGCCGCGGTGCGTCTTGGTTTGGGGGCATTGGAACCCCTAACAATGCGGGACCAAAAATTTATTGCCTCTCCGGCCATGTGAATACACCCTGTAATGTGGAAGAGGCTATGGGGATTCCCCTTAAAGAATTGATTGAAAAATATGGTGGTGGCGTGCGGGGAGGATGGGATAATCTCCTGGCCGTGATCCCCGGGGGCTCCTCCGTTCCTCTGATTCCAAAGGATGTATGCGAGAAGGTTTTGATGGATTTTACGTCTCTTGCTGAGGTCAAAAGTGGCCTCGGTACTGGGGGCGTGATCGTCATGGATAAATCAACGGATATTGTTCGTGCGATTGCGCGCTTGTCTAAATTTTATATGCATGAAAGTTGTGGCCAATGCACCCCTTGCCGGGAAGGCACGGGCTGGATGTGGCGCATGCTCACCCGTCTTGCTGATGGCATAGGGGACACCAAAGATATTGATGTCTTAGAAGAAGTCACCTATGAAATTGAAGGACATACCATTTGCGCTTTGGGAGATGCTGCCGCATGGCCTGTCCAAGGCTTGATCCGCCACTTTCGCCCTGAACTTGAACGACGCCTTAAAATGAACCGTATAGCTTAGAGAATAAAAATGCCCAAGCTTGTGATTGATGATAAAGAAATTGAAGTCCCTGAAGGAATGACAGTTCTTCAGGCAGCAGCGGGAGCGGGCATTGAAATCCCTGTGTTTTGTTATCATCCCAAACTTTCAATTGCGGGCAACTGCCGTATGTGTCTTGTGGAGGTCAAAAATACCCCAAAGCCTGTGGCCAGTTGTGCGATGCCTGCTTGCGAAGGCATGGTCGTTCATACCAACTCAGCCATGGTGGAAAAGGCCCGCAAAGGCGTTTTGGAATTCCTTTTAATCAATCATCCTCTCGATTGCCCCATTTGCGATCAGGGAGGAGAGTGTGATTTGCAAGATATTACCATGGCCTACGGCAGAACTTCCAGTCGTTTTGACCTTAACAAGCGGGCTGTGCCTGATAAGGAGTTTGGTCCTCTGATTGAAACGGCGATGAACCGGTGTATTCAATGTACCCGCTGCGTGCGTTTTTCCAGCGAAATTGTCGGCATCCCTGAATTGGGAGCCATGGGTCGAGGCGAGGATATGGAAATTGGAACTTATGTCCAAAAGACTATTACTTCTGAGCTTTCAGGGAACATGATCGATATTTGCCCCGTGGGTGCCTTGACCTCCAAACCCTATAGTTTTAAAGGTCGTTCTTGGGAGCTATCTCACACGCCCTCCATTGATGTATTTGATGCAGTTGGATCAGCCATTCGCGTGGATACGCGAGGGCGGGAAGTTATGCGAATTTTGCCAAGGCAAAATGACGAAGTCAATGAAACGTGGATTTCTGATAAAACCCGTTTTGCTTATGATGGTCTGAAATATCAACGCCTTGATCAACCCTATGCGCGGGGAGAGGATGGACTGCTTCATCCCGTGGGCTGGAATGAGGCTTTTTCTTTAATTGCCGATCGTCTGCAACATGTCTCTGGAAATCACATTGCTGCTCTTGCCGGCGATATGGTGGATGCAGAATCTATGGTCGCCCTTAAAGATTTGATGATCTCCCTGGGATCGCCGCACATTGATTGCCGTCAAGAAGGTAGCTCGGTAGGTGTGGGGCCGCGGTGTAGCTATCTCTTTAACACGACAATTGCGGGTATTGAGCAGGCCGACTTTTGCCTCTTGATTGGCACTAATCCCCGGTGGGAAGCGCCTCTAATTAATGCACGGATTCGGAAAAATTATCTGTTCAATAATTTGTCTGTGGCTTCAATTGCTCCCATCTATCCCTTGGGCTATCCCGTAAAAGATCTTGGAGATGATCCGCAAATCCTTGAAAAAATCTTGAAGGGAAAACACCCCCTTTGTTCTGCCTTGAAGGCGGCAGAAAAGCCTATGTTGATTCTTGGTCAAGGGGCTTTAAGGCGTGCTGATGGAGATGTCATTTTACGACTGACTCAAGAAATTGCTGATAAATATGGCTTTGTTCAAAAAGCCTGGAATGGGTTTAATGTTTTACAAACAGTGGCAAGTCGCGTGGCTGGCCTTGATTTGGGTTTCGTTCCTGATCCCAAAGGTTATGGAACTCAGAAAATATTAGAGGCTGCAAAGAAGAAAAAAATTGAAGTGGTTTATTTATTAGCTGCCGATGAAATTGATGTGAAGCCCCTTGAATCGGCCTTTGTGATTTATCAAGGTCATCACGGAGATCGGGGGGCTACGGTGGCTGATGTCATCCTTCCTGGCTGTGCTTATACGGAAAAAGAAGGTACCTACGTTAATACGGAAGGACGGGTTCAGAAAACCTTGAAAGCAACGCCTCCTCCCGGTGAAGCTAAGGAAGATTGGAAGATTATTAAAGCATTGTCCGATAAGCTGGGACTGTCCTTGCCCTATGCAACTCCTAAGGAAATTCAAGCAAGGCTTGTTGAAGTGAATCCTCTCTTTGATGAGGTAGATCGTATCCAGCCTTCGTCGTGGAAGCCCTTTGGTCGAGAGGGGGATGTAAATCCTACCCCCTTTGAATTTGCCATCAAAAATTTTTATATGACTGATTCTATTTCGCGCCATTCCCGGACTATGGCCAAATGTGTTCAACAAATTTTAGGACAGGAGAAGGTTCATGCTTGACGCTCTTTTGTCCCTTCTGCCTCTTATTGGTACGATCCTTTTGATAGTGATTCCCTTGCTGTTAGCCGTTGCCTATTTAACCCTTGTGGAGCGAAAGGTTATTGCTGCTATGCAGTTACGCGTGGGGCCCAATGTTGTGGGGTGGTTTGGTCTTTTGCAGCCCTTTGCCGATGGCTTAAAATTACTTCATAAGGAAACCATCATTCCTACCCGGGCGAACCCGTTGATTTTCCTTGTGGCTCCCCTGATTACCTTTGGGTTAAGTTTATCCGCTTGGGCTGTTATCCCCTTTAGTCTCGGATGGGTCGTCGCTAACATCAATGTGGGCGTTCTTTATCTCTTTGCCATTTCTTCCCTTGGCGTTTATGGAATCATCATTGCTGGTTGGGCAAGTAATTCCAAGTATGCCTTTCTAGGGGCTTTAAGGTCAGCGGCCCAAATGGTGTCTTATGAAGTTTCCATCGGTCTTGTGATTATCGCGGTTTTACTTTCAGCGGGGTCCATGAATTTAACAAGCATTGTGGAAAGTCAAAAAGGCCTTTGGTACGTGATTCCTCATTTGCCCATGGCCATTATTTTTATCATTTCTGCCCTTGCAGAAACCAACCGGGCTCCCTTTGATTTGCCAGAAGCTGAAGCGGAGCTCGTGTCGGGTTATAATGTTGAATACTCTTCAATGACTTTTGCCCTCTTTTTCCTCGGTGAGTATGCTAACATGATTTTGATGAGCGCCATGGGGACCATTCTTTTTCTTGGGGGATGGTTGCCTCCTCTTGAGATGGTGCCCTTTACTTGGATTCCAGGCATTATTTGGTTTTTCTTAAAAATATCTTTTCTTCTCTTTATATTTTTATGGGTGCGGGCCACCTTCCCCCGTTATCGTTATGATCAGCTGATGCACTTGGGGTGGAAGGTTTTTCTTCCTTTCTCCCTTGGATGGGTTATGATCACAGCCTCTGTCATTGTTGTGCTAGGAGTGATCAAGGCATGAAGATGACCTCTCATCCCCTCTTTAAGGTTTTTAAAACCTTCTTTCTGGTGGATCTTCTCTCCGGCATGTATTTAACCCTAAGGTACATGTTTAAGCGGAAAGTGACTTTGATGTACCCCTATGAAAAGGGCCGCTTGTCTATCCGTTTTCGCGGCGAGCATGCCCTAAGGCGCTATCCCAATGGAGAGGAGCGTTGTATTGCTTGCAAACTTTGTGAGGCCGTTTGCCCTGCTCAAGCCATTACTATTGAAGCGGAGGAGCGGGAGGACGGGAGCCGCCGCACAACCCGCTATGACATTGATATGACAAAATGTATTTATTGTGGGTTGTGTGAAGAAGCGTGTCCTGTGGATGCTATTGTGGAAGGCCCTAATTTTGAGTTTTCAACGGAAACGCGGGAAGAGCTTTATTATGATAAGGATAAGCTTCTCTCTAATGGGGATCGCTGGGAAGTTGAAATTGCCGAACGCCTTGAACGAGAAGCCTTGGGGAGATAAGAAAAAACAATGATCAACATAGCCGCCCTTCTTTTTTATGTTTTCTCAGGTGTACTTTTGATGGCCGCCCTTATGGTGGTGGCCTCCAGGAACACGGTTCATGGGGTTCTCTTTTTGATTGTTGCCTTTTTCAATGCGGCGGGCCTTTTTGTCCTCGCTGGCGCCGAATTTCTCGCCATGATTTTGGTTGTCGTGTATGTGGGAGCCGTTGCGGTTCTTTTCCTCTTTGTTGTTATGATGCTGAATATCGATTTAGGCGAGATTCGACAAAATATTAAAAGCTATTCCCTCATTGGTGCCCTTATTGGAGGCGTTTTATTGGCAGAGCTGTTTCTCATGGGGATAGGGTGGCACACCTCTCCTGAGGCTTTTGATTTAACCACAGCCCCTGTGGCAGATCTTAATGTTTCGAATACACAAGCTTTAGGAAATCTGTTATATACCCATTATGCTCTTGCTTTTCAGGGAGCCGGGCTCATTTTACTTGTGGCGATGATCGGCGCCATTGTTTTAACCTTGCGTCATCGGGAAGGCGTGCGGAGACAAAAAGTTGGAGATCAACAGGCTCGGAAAGCGAAAGAGAGTTTGCGACTTGTGGATATCCCAAGCGGATCAGGAATTTGAGGGAAGAATAAGTGATTATAAGCCTCGATCATTATCTCATCGTAGCAGCGCTCCTTTTTGCGATTGGGAGTATTGGTATCTTTTTGAATCGTCGCAATGTGATCGTCATTTTAATGTCCATTGAACTCATCCTTCTCGCGGTAAACATAAACTTTGTGGCCTTTTCTCAATACCTTGGTGATTTGGTGGGGCAAGTGTTTTCTCTTTTTCTACTGACGGTGGCAGCAGCTGAATCGGCCATTGGCCTTGCAATTCTTGTGGTTTACTTTCGCAATTGCGGTGGTATTTCTGTAGGGGAGCCCCCCCTGATGAAGGGTTGAGAGATGAGTACACTTGCCCTCCTTATTGTTTTTTTACCACTTCTGGGATTTATTCTTGCGGGTGGTTTTGGCGAAAAATTAGGAGATCGTTTTTCTCAAATGTCTACGTCTGCTTTGATGGGCATTTCGACCTGTCTTGCCCTTTATCTCTTCTTTAAAATGGGATTAAAGGAGGAAACCCTTGTTGTCTCACTGTTTACGTGGATTCATGTGGAATTGTTTGATGTGGCTTGGGGGCTTCAAATAGACAGTTTAAGCCTCGTCATGATGGCCGTTGTCACTTTGGTTTCCTTTATGGTTCATCTTTATTCTATTGGTTATATGAAGGATGATCCTGGCATCCCGCGCTTTATGGGCTATTTAAGTCTCTTTACCTTTTTCATGCTGACCTTAGTAACAGCGCCTAATTTCCTTCAAATGTTTTTTTGGTTGGAAGGGGTGGGTCTGTGCTCCTATCTTTTGATTGGGTATTGGTATGATCGAGAGCGAGCCAATGCGGCAGCGATTAAGGCCTTTTTGGTCAATAGAATTGGAGACATTGGGTTTGTTCTTGGTATTATCATCATCTTTAGCCTTTTTGAGACTCTTGATTTCCTCGCAGTTTTTGAAATTGTGGAGGAGCATAAACAAGAGACGATTACATTTTTAAATTGGCAGGTTCCCGCATTAACCTTGGCCTCATTCTTGTTCTTTTTTGGCGCCATGGGAAAATCTGCTCAAATTGGCCTCCATACATGGCTTCCTGATGCTATGGAAGGTCCAACACCGGTCTCAGCCCTAATCCATGCAGCTACCATGGTGACGGCGGGTGTGTTCTTAGTTGTTCGCATCTCGCCCATCTTAGAGTATGCGCCCTTGGCGCGGGAGTTTATTACCCTCATCGGCACCGCTACCGCAATTATGGCAGCCACTATTGCCTGCGTGCAAAATGATATTAAACGCATCATTGCCTATTCCACCTGTAGCCAGCTGGGGTATATGTTTATGGCGGCTGGTCTTTCTGCCTATAGCGCTTCCATGTTTCATTTGACAACCCATGCTTTTTTCAAAGCTCTCCTTTTCCTAGGGGCAGGCTCGGTGATCCATGCTATGTCTGACGAGCAAAACATTCAAAAAATGGGCGGAATTTGGCGGTTTATTCCCGTTACCTATGCGGTGATGTGGGTGGGAAGCTTAGCCCTTGCTGGCCTACCTTTCTTTGCCGGATTTTATTCAAAAGATATAATTTTAGAGGCGGATTGGGTGTCTCAATTACCTGTGGCTCATCTGGCTTTTTGGGGCGGTATTTTTGCGGCTATTTTGACAGCTTTTTATGCCTGGCGCCTTCTTCTGTTAACTTTTAATGGTCAATCAAGAGCGGATGATGTGGTTATGGGACATATTCATGAATCACCTATAATTATGCTGATCCCCCTTATTATCCTTGCCATAGGGTCTGTTTTTTCCGGAAGTCTTTTGGACATTCTCTTTGTTGGAGAGGGGACCACATTTTGGGGTACGGCTATTTTCGTGTTGCCTCAAGATGAGGTAATTGAAGCCGCCCATCACGTGGGTGGGTGGGTTA
>JAKFXB010000064.1:9561-49429 GCA_021731585.1 Alphaproteobacteria bacterium | reverse complement strand
GGCCCCGACTTTTATGCTGCCCCAGGCTCAGGCATTTGCGTAGGTCCCCTTTGCATACTCTAAAGAGTAAGTCGCACATAAAAATGGCCGAGAAAAACTCGGCCATTTTTTATTGTTTTTTAAACTTTGTTAGTTAACAACCTCACCGCCCTTAATCTTCCCACAAACACCTTCTGGCAAATAGAGGTAAGCATGAGGATCTCCCTCAGAATTTGCTCCTGCACAGGATGAGTGGTCTGATGCACAATCCGCCATATGAGCTTTAATAAGACTTTTTCCACTAGGATCATTAATTCGGCATTTTTCTCCTTTACTATCGTCGGCACAAGCATCTTCAGCAAGCACTGCCGCAAAAGCTACAGCGAGAATGGATGTGGTTAAACTTCTTTTGTTCATTTTAGTTTTCCTTATTTGTATTTCTTTTTGCTTGCTCTAAGGCTACCCAAACTTTTTCATCTTGTCCATATTCGTCGGGAACAAAATTCATTTTCCCATGTTCATCCTCAAAGACCGTAAAATAGGTGATAAAGACGGGCAGCGAATGGGATAATTTAACATGATCCGTTTGGGAGCCAGAGGCCTTATTTTCAATACGCGCAAGGGTCCAAGAAGGATCATCAAAGACAAATTTGGCCAATTTGACGGGATTTTCCACACGAATACAGCCATGGCTTAGAGAGCGATTTTCCTTCTTAAACAAGTTCTGAGAAGGAGTTCCATGGAGATAAATGGAGAAAGGACTCTCAATGGTAAAGCGAATTTTTCCTAAAGCATTAGCACTCCCTGGCCGTTGTACGACGTGCGTTCCAGAATCATCATTTGTCACCACATACCCTTTTCGTGCATAAGCTTCAGGATTATGCTCAATTTTTGGCAAAATTTCATGAATAATGCTGGCGGGCACATGCCATGAAGGGTTGAAAATAATTTCGGTCATCGGAGCATTAAATACAGGGGTCTTGGTATACTTTTTTCCCGTGATGATGGGCATAAAGAAAACTGTTTTCCCTCCATCAACAGCCTTCAAGTAAAAGCCTGGCACATTTACCTGAAGATAGCGCGAGGGCATGGGATCAGGATACCAGCGCTGTCTTTCCATACTGACAATAATAGAGTGAAGGCGATCCTCAACAGAGGTATTCAAAGCTACCAAAGTAGCTGCCCCTACCTTTCCGTCATGCTCAAGGGCATGAATATCTTGAAATTCTTTAAGGGCGGCCTCTAATCCCTCATCAAAATGATCTCCACCTTGAGCGCCTGAAATGTCTTGGGCCACAAGTTGTTCCCTCAAAGTTTCAACCAGGGCCCCAGAATCTCCCTTTTCAAGCTTAGTCCCCTTAGGAAGCTGAGGCCAGCCGCCTTGGATTTGCTTTTGACGATACAGAGCCAAGGTTTTTTTAAGATCTTGATATTCACGCCCTTGGGGAGCAAGTCCATGAATCCAGCCACAATGGTCTGGAAGGGAGAGATAGTTTTTCAAAAGCTCTGCTTCATCAATAGAAATCTGCTTAACATAAGTATTTTTACTGGCTTCCCGAGGATCAATACGCTCTCCCTTCATATCGGAAATATAATTCAAGGCAGCTAATGTCAAAAGTGCATCCGCCTTTTTCTGCGCCTCAGGAGAAGATAAATTCATTTTATCAAGAGTTTGCAACAAAGGAGCATAATCCTCTTGCCACAACCCCTCCTCCTCAACATGATTCAGGGCTTCCAGAAGGGCTTTTGCACAAGAACTCCAAGCGCCTCCCTTGATCCAAATTAACTCTCCCTTAAAATAATCATAGGTTTTTTGAACCCGGAGATCGGTAGAAGCGTCGGGCAAAGCAAAGCTATAAGTCAGATTTAGGTTTGCTAACAAAAGGAAAAGGGCTATTTTTCTCATCATTTATTTTCTCCTCAAAATCCACGAAGGGAGTTGTTGACGGGCTCGAGAGAGTGAGTTATAAATCCCTTACAACACTGTGGATAATTATTATTAAGGAATAGTATGGCACAACATCAGTCAGCTTTGAAGAGGATTCGCCGGGATAAGAAGACAACCCTCCTCAACCATTCACGTCTTGCTCGTCTTCGCACTTTCATCAAGAAAGTCGAGATAGCAATTGCTTCTGGTAACAAGAGCACAGCTCAAGCGGCTCTTAAGGAAGCTCAACCAGAGATTATGCGGGGAGTCACCAAAGGAGTCCTTCATCAAAATACGGCTTCACGTAAGATGTCACGACTTAATGCACGCGTTTCAAAGCTTGCATAACTAACTGAGGACTTCTAACTTAAAACCTAGATAATAAATGGAAGTTTCACTCTTCCGTAAAGGGCTTGTCGACTGTAACCAGGGTAAAGAACGAAAAATGGCAATTGCACAAGAAAACCTTGAAAAGCAGTGGGAGAATATTCAACCCCAACTCCTTGATGAGTATGGGGAAGGCACTTATACAAGTTGGATCAAGCCTTTAACTTTTATGGATATGAAAAACGGCTGCTTTCGCTTAGCAGCCCCTACCTCCTTTGTGCGAGACTGGGTAAAAAGTAATTACGCCACCCGTATGCAAACTCTTTTGCAAGGAAAAAACGATAATAGTTTTAAGCTAGACATCATTGTTGCTCCACAACAAAACGTTCAAGAAATTTCCTCCTCGACCTCAACTCTGGATGCCTCCGACATCGGATCAAATCTTGACCCTCGGTTTACCTTTGACAATTTCGTGGTAGGAAAACCGAATGAGCTTGCTCATGCGGCTGCCCTGAAAGTCGCTGAATCAGAGACTGTTGCTTTTAATCCCTTATTTTTATATGGGGGTGTTGGCCTCGGTAAAACCCACCTTATGCATGCGATTGCCTGGCAAATTAAGAAATGCCACCCTAAAAGACGGGTTATTTATCTCTCTGCTGAGAAGTTTATGTATCAATTTGTGCGGGCCCTACGTTTTAAGGACACAGTTTCTTTTAAGGAGCAGTTTCGCTCTGTGGATGTTTTGATGATTGATGATGTCCAATTCATTGGTGGAAAGGAATCAACTCAGGAAGAGTTTTTCCATACTTTTAATGCTCTCGTTGATCAAAACCGCCAAATTATTATCTCTGCAGATAAATCTCCTTCCGATTTAGAAGGCATGGAAGAGCGCCTCAAGTCACGACTTGGGTGGGGGCTTGTGGCTGACATTCATCCTACAACCTATGAGCTGCGTCTCGGCATTCTTCAGGCTAAATCTGAACAAATCGGCGTGATTGTTCCTCAAAAAGTTTTGGAGTTTTTAGCTTATAAAATTTCCTCAAACGTGCGCGAACTTGAAGGGGCTTTAACCCGCGTTGTGGCCCATTCTACTCTTGTAGGCCGAGAGATCACCCTCGATACAACCCACGAGGTTTTACGAGATCTCTTGCGGGCTAATGATCGCCGGGTCACCATCGACGAAATTCAAAAGAAGGTTGCCGAATACTATAGCATTCGCATCTCTGATATGCACTCTCCTCGCAGAGCGCGCACTGTAGCACGCCCCCGCCAGGTGGCCATGTATCTTACCAAAGTTCTTACAACCCGCTCTCTGCCCGAAATTGGAAGAAAATTCGGCGGTCGCGATCATACCACTGTTTTGCATGCAGTGAAAAAAATCGAAGAATTGATGGGCGAAGATAAAACTATATGCGAAGATATTGAACTACTCAGACGAACATTGGAGACTTAAGTATGATACCGGAAATTTTCCCCATTCCTAGCTATGATCCCCTTCACTTTGTCACGGAGAAAGCTGCTCTCCTAAAGGCATTAACCCACTGCCAAGGAGTTGTGGAGCGACGCAATACGGTGCCGATTTTGGCTCACCTTCACATTGAAGCCCAAGGTAAAAAGGTCAAAATCACCGCCACGGACTTAGAAATTGCGTGTATTGAAACTCTCTCTGCCAACGTTCATACGAGTGGCCGAACAACTGTTTCTGCTCAGCTCCTTTTTGATGTGGTCAGAAAACTTCCCGATGGCGCCGAGATTGAGCTAAAAGCCAATGAGGATGGAGGGTCCCTTCATTTACAATCCGGACGCTCCTCTTATAACTTTGCCTGTTTGCCTGCCTCTGAATTTCCTTTTATGACAACGGAAAATCTCTCCTGCGCCTTTAAGCTTCATGCAGCAGAACTCTCTCAACTGATCGATAAAACCCGTTTTTCCATGTCAACGGAAGAAACGCGCTATTATTTGAATGGTATTTGTTTCCATGCTACAGTAGATGGCTATCTTAGAGCCATTGCCACCGACGGCCTGCGCCTTGCCCAGGCTCAAATTGAACTGCCTGAGGAAGCCAAGAGCATGCCTCAAGTTATTATTTCTCGGAAAACCATTAATGAAATTCGTAAACTCGTTGAAGAGGCCGCCGAAGAAGTCACTTTGTCTTTTTCAGAAAATCAGGTGCGTTTCGTTGTGGGCAATTCTGTCTTAATTTCCCGCCTCATTGAAGGGAAGTTCCCGGATTACGAAAAAGTGATTCCCGTTGGAAATGACAAGGTTATTGATCTCAATGCCCGCTCTTTTGCGGACAGCGTCGACCGGATATCCATCATGTCCACCGATAAATTGCGTCCCGTCAAGATGCGTATCGGCAACTCTGTTTTGACCATGTCTGCCCACAGCACCGACACAGGAAATGCTGTGGAAGAACTTGAAGTGGCTTATAAGGGTGAACCCCTTGATTTTGGCTTTAATGCGCGCTATGTCTTGGATGTCACTCAGCAAATTGCAAGCGGGACTTTACAGTTTCTTGTGGGGGATGAAACCCAAGCCATCATTGCCAAAGATGCGAATGATAATTCCGCTCTTTATGTTTTGATGCCTATGCGCGTGTAAGAGGGAACTGAAAAATTCCCATGAATCAACTATGTTATTGAATAGATCCTGAGCTCGCCCTAAAGGGCTCCTCAGGATGACAACTTTTTGTTTTTATTGCAAAATATGTCATCCTGAGACCTTGAGCGTAGCGAAAGGGACTCAGGATCTCACGGATAATCATTAAGATGGATCCCCGCCTACGTACGCGGGGATAATGTAAGAAAATTTTGTAATTAATTCTCAAGGAAGGATTTTTAAGTTTATATTTAAAACGACGCAGCCGCATTCTCCTCCTCTTGAAGCTCCCTTAGCACTAAGGAGGTTTCTTGAATTTTTCTCCCAATACTTAAATCCTAGAGTGTTGGCTATCGGGTGTATTGCCTACGCTAATGGAATCCCCCTCCTCTTGACCGCAAAAACTTTGGGGGTGTGGCTTGAAACCTTTGGCCTTAATTATACAACCATTGGACTTTTTGGTCTCTTACACCTCCCCTACTCCCTTAAATTTTTGTGGGCCCCTCTTCTAGACCATGTATCTCTACCTTATCTGAAGCAATATTTAGGTCAACGACGCAGTTGGCTTTGTGTCACCCAAGCTGCAGCCATTCTTGGCCTCTTGGCCATGAGCTTTTTGGATCCTATAGAGAATCTCAAAACCTTTGTCGCTTGCGGTTTTCTCGTCACCTTTTCTGCTGCCAACCAAAGCATCCTTCTCCTCGCCTATCAGATGGAATCCTTAACCTCCGAGAATTGGGGCATTGGTGAAGGCATGAGTGTTTTTGCTTATCGCATGGCGATCCTCACAGGAGGAGCAGGCGCCCTTTATCTTGCTAGTTTTTTGTCCTGGCCAGAGGTTTACCTTCTCCTCTCAAGCTTTATGCTCATTGGATTTATTGCTGTCCTGATCATCAAAGAACCCGAGTCCTTTTCATCTCTTCACACCCATCACTTTGTGAATTGGACCGAATGGCTTACATTTGCATTTATTGGCCCTTTTAAAAATTTTATGAGCCAAAAAGGCTGGCTCGCAATCCTTTTCTTTATGCTGCTTTACCGATTGCCAGAAAATCTTTTGGGTATGATGCAAACCCTTTTTCTTCTTGATTTGGGCTTTACTTACGTAGAAATTAGCTCCGTTGCTAAAGTTTTTGGCCTTGGCGCTAGCATTCTAGGGAGCCTTGTTGGGGGCTATGCCATTCGTCTTTATGGCTATAAGAAAACCCTTTTGTGGGCTACGATCACCCATGGCCTTTCTTGTATTCTTTTCCTGCTACAACAAAAAATGGGCGCTAATCTTGGCTTTCTTTATTGCACGATTGGCATCGAGCATTTTTTTAGCGGTGTGGCCCTAACCGCCTTTTTCTCTTATCAACTGACCTGCTGTAGCCTTCAATTCGCAGCCACCCAGCTGGCTCTTCTGACCTCAATCGCAAGTCTTAGTCACACACTCACAGCGCCCCTCTCTGGTGCCCTAATCGATGGATTTGGGTGGACGCCGTATTTAGTGGTTGTGATTCTTGCTTCCATTCCAGGAGTCCTTTGTGTCAAATATATCCCTTATAATCGGCCATAGATAAATCTGCCCCTGGTCTTTTTTTCTCAAATAAGGTATCCTATAAAAAAATAAATGGAAATTTTTCATGCGTTGCCTAACCTTATGCACAGCCGAAACCTATGATCTTCATGGCCTAGCTTTAGCCTTAGAGGGTGTTGATTATATTAATTTTTACACCGATGCCCTCCATGCCTCCTATAAAGAATGGGATGTCTTTTTCTTTTCCTATGGATGTGTTGTCTTTTGGAATGTTCCTTTAGAAGAAGAAGAAAAGCTTCTCGAAACCCTTCAAACCTATTGTTCTAATCCTATTACTTCGGTTTCTGAAGAATTTGAATATTCCTTTGCGAGTAAGCCACGATTTTTTCAAGATAAAATTACCTTGGCAAAAACGCGCTCCCATGCTTTGCAAATGCTTGCTGTATCCTATGGGCTCTCTCAGGCGGTTAAACTTTCTGCCTTTGAAAGTCGTATTGAGAGTACCATCGAAACCACAAAAACCATTCCCCAGGAATTAGCAATTCGAGGAAAAATTTCCCTATCGCGAAAAGAAATCTCCCGGCGTATTGGCGCCCTTGTTATCGAGCGCAATTCGGTCAACTTGCATAGCGACATTCTGGATGCTCCCGTTTTTATTTGGGACCATCCTGAGTATGAAAGTCTTTATACGATGACCATCAAGGATCTTGAGCTACATTCACGTACGGACGTGCTCAACCGCCGTCTGGACATCGTCAAAGAGCTCTTTGAGATGATGCGGGATGAGCTCAACAACCGCCATTCCACCATGCTAGAGACAATCATTGTCCTTCTCATTATGATTGAAGTGTTTTTAACGCTATTTATTCACGTTTTTCATTTAGTTTGAGTTTTCATCTTCTAAAGTTTTTAACGCCGTGAGAAAGGGATCAAGCTTAAGGTTCCAGTGATCCGTATTGATAGCCCTCAAAAACTTAACAATCGGCAAGGGTTCAACAATTTCACCGCCTTCTTTTAAATCATTAAAATATTCTTTTGTGCCTAAAATATAATTACAGCAATAAGCATATACTAAAACTGAAAATTTTGAGGCATCAAAAGGAGGTAAATCAGTAGAATTAGATCTACTCAAATCTCCAGAAGATCCAAAATCAACCAAAACAACATTCTGATAATCATTCGTTACCAGGATGTTTACTGCCTCTTGATCATGTAACGCCCCTTTTTTCGTAATGTACTTAAGTTGATCTGCCATCGATCGAACAAGTTTAAGCCCCGCGGTTAAATCAGAGAACTGAAGTTGTGTGCCCTCCAGAGTTGTTTTCATCCAAGGGAGAGAACCCCGTGAATTTGAATATTTTGATATCTGTTTCCCATCTATAAACGGGATGATCAAATAAGCATAAGAGTAGCCATCATAAGAGGAGTCATTAACATCTTTCTCCTTAATCCAAGCGGCGTAAAGCTGCCCTAAGACCGTCAATCTTTTGTATTCATCGTAATACTCCTCCCTACCATAAATCATTGCTCTAGATTTAGCAGCTGCATAAATTCCTGTAGGAACATGTCTTGCTAAAAAAACATTTCCATCATCCCCAGATCCTAGATGCATGTCTCTGTCGATTCGATACTCTCCTAGCTCTATGACGTTATCTCCACTTGTTGGAAATTGATAAAGGGGATTGCTGTGTTGTTCTAAAAAATAATCTGATAGGACGGTATGATAAGTTTTATAAGGATTATCAGGATGAGGATAGGGAGGTCGCTCGTCAGACACGCAGATATATCCATTTACTGCGCGTGTCCCTTTGACTGCAGGTGAAGTGGGAAGATCTTCACTAGCCATAGCCACAACGGGAGAGGGTAAGAAATAAAAAGCCACAAACGCAATGAGTAATATTTTACCTACAATTTTCATAACAACATACCTCATTATTTAATAAATCTCCAAGCCGAATATTACTTTGAGGCCAGGGCATAACAAAGATTAAACGCGTTCTGTGCTTTTGTGCGATATGTAATACTCATTACAGACTAGACAATATCAGGGAAAATGAAGTGCTTCAAATATTCTTGCTAGGGCACTCAGCATCTATGCATGAAAATTTGCCTCTCCCACAAGGAGAGAGGTAAAAGAAAAACTACTCGTTTGTCTCAGGCTCATCCACTTTTTTATCAGCTGTAGGGCCAGAATCTTGACCTTTGGCTGTTAAATCACGATCCACAAGCTCAATAACGGCCATAGCAGAATTATCACCTTGACGAAATCCCGCTTTGATAATGCGCACATAACCACCTTGACGGTCCTTATAGCGCTCGGCAAGAGGGCCCAAGATTTTCGCAGCTAGATCTTTATCTCCTAGATAGGAAATCGCTTGACGGCGACGGTGCAAGCCCCCCTTCTTTCCCAAGGTAATCATTTTCTCAACGATGGGACGAAGATCCTTTGCCTTGGGCAAAGTCGTTCTGATTTGCTCATGCTTAATAAGAGAAACAGCAAGCGCCTTAAAAAGGGCTTTTCTTTCGTCTGTATGACGATTCAGTTTACGGCCACTAACACCATGACGCATGACTTAATTACTCCTTATTCTCTCTTAAAACGGCTCATCGAGCTTTTTAATCAGCTCTTCAATGTTTTCTGGGGGCCAGCTTGGAACATCCATGCCCAAGTTTAACCCCATTTGAGTCAGCACTTCCTTAATTTCATTTAAGGACTTCCGCCCAAAGTTCGGCGTACGTAGCATTTCCCCTTCTGTCTTCTGAACTAAATCACCAATATAAATAATGTTATCGTTCTTGAGGCAGTTAGCAGAACGTACGGAAAGTTCTAACTCTTCAACCTTACGCAAAAGAGCTCTGTTAAAGGGCAGAAGTGAATCTTCCTTCTCAACGTACGCCTCTTTTGGCTCTTCAAAGTTGATGAATTTCTGAAGCTGATCTTGTAAAATACGAGCCGCTAAGGCGACTGCATCATCCGGGCGCACCGAACCATCGGTTTCAACGCGCATGATCAGCTTGTCATAGTTTGTTTGTTGTCCCACACGGGTATTTTCAATCTTGTAAGATACCTTACGGACGGGACTATACAAAGCATCAATTGGAATAAACCCAATAGGCATATCTGCTTTTTTATTGCCTTCCGCAGGAACATATCCCTTACCCGTATTGATGGTCAGCTCCATAGAGAGCTTTGTACCTTGCCCGAGGGTACAAATATAATGGTCCTTATTCAAAATTTCCAAATCAGCAGTGGACTCAATTTGGCCAGCTGTAATCACGCAAGGACCTTCACCTTGGAGTTTCACCCGAACGGAACCTGATTTGTGAAGCTTTGTAACAACCCCCTTAAGATTAAGGACAATGTCGGTCACATCTTCGCTAACGCCAGGAAGCGTTGAAAATTCATGCAAAACACCATCGATTTGCACAGAGGTTATGGAGGACCCTTGCAAAGAAGACAACAAAACACGCCTTAAAGCACTGCCTAAGGTAATTCCAAAGCCTGGCTCCAAAGGATCAGCTGTTATCGTCGCAACGTACTCTGGATCTTCACTGTGGTCCAAATTTAACTTGTAGGGCTTAATTAGAGCCTGCCAATTTTTTTGTATCACGAATTCACCCTCTCAATATAATGATTTCAGTTAACATCAAACGTCTATACGCGACGACGCTTTTTAGGCTTACATCCATTGTGGGGAATAGGCGTGACATCCCGAATAGATGTTAAAACAAATCCTGCAGCTTGAAGAGCTCGCAAAGCAGATTCACGTCCTGACCCTGGGCCTTTGACTTCCACTTCCAGAGACTTCATTCCATGGTCTTGAGCTTTCTTCGCCGCATCTTCTGCAGCCATCTGAGCCGCGTAAGGAGTCGACTTACGGGACCCTTTAAAGCCTTTCATTCCTGAAGACGACCAAGAAATTGTATTGCCTTGAACGTCCGAAATAGTGACAACCGTATTGTTGAAAGTTGCATTCACATGCGCAACACCAGATACGATGTTCTTTCTTTCTCTACGGCGAACTCTTTGTGCGGGTTTCTGCGCCATTTAACTCTTCCTAACCTTTACTTTTTCTTACCAGCAATTGCTACTGATTTACCTTTACGTGTCCGTGCATTTGTGTGAGTTCTTTGCCCACGCACAGGAAGCCCCTTACGGTGACGTAACCCACGATAAGATCCCAAATCCATCAAACGCTTAATATTCATGGAAACATCACGGCGTAAGTCACCTTCGACCTTATATTCGTGGTCGATTGTTTCACGAATCTTTAAGACTTCGTCATCTGTCAATTGATGAACACGCCGAGCAGGCGGAATGTTCAGCTTTTCACAAATTTGTTTTGCCTTTGCTGGACCAATGCCGTAAATCGACCTTAATCCAATCTCAACTCTTTTTTGCGTTGGTATGTTAACGCCAGCTATACGCGCCACTCACTTCTCCTTAATACACTTTTTGCATGGTGCCTAAATATCCTGTGCGGAGTATAGGCATCCAGGCTTTCTTGTCAACACTTGCATTTGCCCTAACAGGGTTTCAATTTCCGTATTAACCTCTTCTACGGACTGCATTCCATCAATTACCTTTAAAAGGCCTTGCTTAGAATAATAATCCAGAAGCGGTTTCGTCTTCTCATTATAAATTTTAAACCGATTTCTTATGGCTTCCGGTTCATCATCCGCCCGACGAGCAAAATGATTTGAACCACATTTATAACAAGTTTCTTCCTCAAGGGAAGAAGAATTAGCTGCATGAGGTGTTCCGCAAGCTATGCAAACAACCCGGGAAGAAAGTCTTTTGATAAGCTCTTCTTCATCCACAGCCAATTGTATCACAACATTAATGTCGCAACCCGCCTCCTCAAAGACCTGAGCAATTTTTTCCGCCTGATTTAAGGTACGGGGCAAACCATCCAAAACAAGGCCTTTGCCCCTAACCTTAGCTAACCGTTCTTTAAAAAGGCTCAGAATAATGTCATCAGAAGGAAATTTTCCCTCTGCCATAATTTGTTCCACTTGCGCCCCTAAAGGGGTTCTTTTCGCAATTTCCGCTCTTAAAATATCTCCAGTTGCAATCAGGTCAAGGTCATGCTGCTCTTGAATAAGACGGGCCTGCGTCCCTTTCCCTGCGCCTGGAGGTCCAAAGAGAATGATATTCATCTGCGAGACCCTTTTAACTGAGTCTTCTTAAGAAGACCTTCATATTGGTGAGCCAAAAGATGAGAATGAATTTGAGCAACCGTATCCATAGGAACACTGACCGCAATCAGGAAGGTTGTTCCTCCTAAATAGAAAGGCAAGGAATAAGCTGCATAGAAAAACTCAGGAACGGCACAAACAAGGGCCAAGTAAGCTGCCCCAATCACCGTAAGGCGTGTCACTATAGAGTAAAGATAGTTTGACGTATTTTGCCCTGGACGATAGCCGGGAATAAAACCACCCGCTTTTTTCAAGTTTTCTGCCGTTTCTTGCGGATTGAATACAATTGAGGTGTAAAAGAAAGCAAAAAAGACGATCAAAAACAAATATACGGTCAAATAAAGAAAGCTGCCATGATGTAAGGATCCAATAATCATTTGCAACCATTCTGGTCCCCTGCCTGCAGAAAGCTCTGCTAAAGACACAGGAAGCAAGATCAAAGAACTTGCGAAGATTGGAGGAATCACACCCGTGCTATTCAGTTTAATGGGGAGGTGAGAGCTCTCTCCCCCATACATACGATTGCCTACCTGACGTTTAGGGTATTGGACAAGGACCCGTCTTTGAGCCCGTTCCATAAAGACGATAAAGGCAATCATGGCAACTGAGAAAAACAAAATAAACAGGATAAAGATATAGGACATAGCCCCTGTTCTTCCGAGCTCAAGAGCACTGATGATTGAGGACGGAAGATTGGCCACGATACCCGCAAAGATGATAAGAGAAATGCCGTTTCCAATGCCGCGACTGGTGATTTGTTCTCCAAGCCACATCAAAAAGAGGGTTGAGCCCACAATGGTTACAACCGTCGTCAGACGGAAAAAGTATCCGGGATCAATCACCGCCGAAACGCCGCCGGCTTGCATAGACTCCAAACCGACGGCAGCACCATAGGATTGAAGAATAGCAATTAAAACGGTAAGATAACGTGTGTACTGATTTAACTTGCGGCGACCAGACTCACCTTCTTTTTTCAAGGCTTCAAATTGTGGCGCAACAGCCGTCATTAATTGAACGATAATGCTGGCAGAAATGTAGGGCATGATGTTCAGCGCCATAATGGACATACGGCTTAAGGCACCGCCCGATAACATATCAACCATTCCAAAGATGCCGCCACCTTGGTTGCGGGCAAATTCCGCCATCACTGCAGGATCAATTCCTGGCAATGGAATATAGGTCCCCAATCGAAAAACGATGAGGACACCAATGGTAAACCAAATCCGCTTCTTAAGATCTTCCGCCTTGGAAAATGCCTTAAAGTTGATATTCGCTGCCAATTGTTCTGCGGCTGAGGCCATGACTTTCCTTTAGATTAAGATTTCTTCTTTTTCTCTTCTTTAGCTTCTGCTTTAACCGTTAATACTTTTACGGATCCACCAGCTTTCTCAACAGCAGCAATTGCAGATTTTGTTGCCCCTGCAACTTCTATTGAGACTTTGTCCTTAAGCTCGCCTTTTCCTAGCAAACGAACCCCATCCCACACGCGGCGAAGAAGACCTGCTTTAACGAGCTCTTCACCGGTAATGGCTTTTTTTCCGTCAATTTTGCCAGCTGTGAGAGCTTCTTGGAGACGTCCCAAATTAATTTCAGCAAAACGGAGAGCAAAAATATTAGTAAATCCTCGTTTTGGCAAACGACGATAGAGAGGCATTTGACCTCCCTCAAATCCATTTATAGAAACACCCGTACGTGCTGTTTGGCCTTTACCACCACGACCACCGGTCTTACCTTTGCCAGATCCAATACCACGGCTAATCCGCATCTTTCTGTGACGGGCGCCTTCATTATCTCGAATTTCATTTAATTTCATCGTCTACTTTCCATAAGTTAGAAGAGGATTATGCCCCTTCAACCTTCACCATGTGTTTAACTTTTCGAATCATCCCACGCACCTCAGGAGTATCCTGAAGTTCCCGTGTCCGGTTCATCTTATTCAAACCGAGCCCACAAAGAGTTGCCCTTTGCTTCGCTTCTCTGCGGAGAGGACTTGCTATTTGCGTCACAATAAGTGTTTTAGTTTGCTTTTCTGCCATAACTTAAACCTCACCTTGGGTACGACGACCAACGATTTCAGCAATTTTCTTGCCTCTGCGCGCGGCAACCTGACGGGGTGCACTAATCATTTGAAGAGCCTTTAAAGTAGCTCTAACCATGTTATGCGGGTTAGAAGAGCCAATGGACTTACTGACCACATCCTGAATCCCTAAAGCTTCACAAACAGCACGCATTGGACCACCCGCAATGATCCCCGTTCCAGGAACCGCTGCCCTCATATGCACCTTTCCAGCGCCATAAGAAGCCGTCACATCATGATGTAAAGTGCGTCCTTCACGAAGAGGGATACGAATCATATGACGCTTTGCTTGGTCTGTTGCTTTGCGAATTGCCTCTGGCACTTCCCGAGATTTCCCCGTTCCATGGCCTACGCGGCCTTTGCCGTCACCTACAACAACAATAGCTGAAAACTTAAAGTTTTTACCCCCCTTTACCACTTTCGTGACGCGGTTGATAGCGACCAGCTTTTCAACTAACTCAACTTCTTCGCGCTCTGTGCGGGAGGAGCTGTTATTTCTTCCTTCTCGTGCCATTTTCTCTACTTCCTAAAATGAAAGGCCATTCTCACGGGCTGCGTCCGCGAGAGCCTTTACACGACCATGATATAGATAGCCACCACGATCAAATACAACATTTTTAATTCCAGCTTTTTCAGCCCGCCTTGCAACAAGCTTACCGACTTCTTCCGCCGCCGCTACGTTTGATGTCGCTTTCAACTTACCCTTTAATTCCTTATCTAGGGTTGAAGCTGAAGCGACCGTACGATGACCTTCATCATCAATCACTTGAGCATAAATATGCTGTTTTGAACGAAAAACCGATAGACGGGCCCGTCCAGTTGTTACCTTTGCGAGCTTATACCGAGTGCGGCGTTGGCGTCGCTTAAAAAGTTCTGTTTCGTGATGCATGACTACTTCTTCTTACCTTCTTTGCGAACGATGTATTCGTTCTCATATTTAACGCCTTTGCCTTTATAAGGCTCTGGCTTACGATAGGCGCGGATTTCGGCAGCGACCTGACCAACACGCTGACGATCCGCTCCTGAAACAGCAACTAATGTGGGTTTATCGCACTTTATTTGAATCCCTTCAGGAATAGGGTATAAAATATCGTGACTATAGCCAAGCTGCAACTTTAAAGTCTTACCTTCAACGGCAGCACGGTAACCAACGCCATTAATTTCAAGACGAACTGTAAAACCTTCGTTCACGCCCTGAACCATGTTGCGGATACGATTTTTCCAGGTTCCCCAGAGCATGCGCGCTTGTTTTGATTCATCACTTGGCCTAACAAGGATGCCATTCTCATCCAAAGTAATTTGAACTTCTTTGCTTGCTTTTGCGACAAGCTCGCCATTCTTTCCTTTGACTACAATATCCTGTCCTGCAATTTGGCAGGTAACCCCCTCAGGGACAGGAACGGGATGTTTTCCAATACGTGACATTATCTAAATCCTTAGAATACACTGCATAGAACTTCGCCGCCCACGTTCAACTCCCGCGCTTTTCCATCGGAAAGAACGCCCTTGGGGGTTGAGAGGACAACGACGCCTAAGCCGTTATTAATTGGTTTTAAGTCCTTGATCTTCGCATAAACGCGGCGTCCAGGTTTAGACACACGGTCCACAGCTTGAATCACTGGCTGATTCTCATAGTATTTCAGCTCAATTTTAAGTTGTTCCATACCCTCAGCAATTTTTTCTTGAGAGTAATCTCTGATATACCCTTCCTGCTTAAGAACTTCGAGCACATTCGCACGAAGTTTTGAGGCGGGAGAAACAATGGTCGTCTTTCTTGCTTTCTGACCATTGCGTATCCGGGTTAACATATCTCCTAATGGATCTGAGAACGACATTCGTGTTCCTCCTACCAGCTTGACTTAGTCATGCCAGGGATAAGCCCTGCAGACGCAAGTTCGCGTAATGCGATTCTTGAAAGTTTAAATTTACGATAAACAGCGCGCGGACGCCCCGTCAACTCACAACGAGAACGTACTCGATCTGGCGAGCTGTTGCGGGGAAGTTCGGCCAACTTAAGACGCGCTTTAAAGCGTTCATCCATCGGTAAATCCGAATTATTTGCGATATCCTTCAACCGCTCTCTCCGGCCAGAGTACTTTTTAACCATTCTCTCGCGGCGGAGATTTTTTTGTATAGAACTTGTTTTTGCCATATGTCTCTCCTGACCTACTTCTGTCCTGTGAAAGGAAGATCAAACCCCTTTAAAAGGGCGAGTCCTTCCGCATCAGTTTTTGCTGTTGTAACAAAAGTAATATCCATTCCTCTCATCTGATCGACTTTGTCGTAATTAATCTCTGGGAAAATAATATGTTCGCGAATTCCCAAAGAATAATTTCCACGACCGTCAAAACTTTTCGGAGAAATCCCACGAAAATCTCGAATACGTGGCATAGCCACATTCACAAGACGATCAAGAAACTCGTACATTCTTTCTTTGCGCAACGTCACCTTTGCTCCAACGACAACGCCTTCACGAAGCTTAAAACCTGCAATAGACTTCTTGGCCTTCATCAAAATGGGTTTTTGACCTGCAATGAGCGTTAGTTCCTCTACAGCTCCTTGAGCCTTGCGGTTGTCTTGGGCTGCTTCACCGATGCCCATGTTAATGACAATTTTCTCGAGCTGAGGAACCTGAAAGGGATTTTGATATCCCAACTCTTTAACCAATGAAGGCTTTACAACCTTCTCATATTGTTCTTTTAAACGTGCCATATCTTCCTCTAACCCTCAATCGTCTCGCCGGAACGCTTTGCGACGCGCACCTTGCTACCATCTTTTAAAATTTTAATTCCCACACGGGTTGGCTTTTTTGAAACCGGATCAATATGAGCCACATTAGAGATGTGAATTGAGGCTTCCTTTTGAATGATGCCCCCTTCTTGAGTCATGGTCTGCTTTTGATGACGCTTAACGAGGTTTACGCCCTGCACAAGCAGACGATTATCCTTACGAAGCATCTTCAAAACTGAGCCCGCTTTTCCCTTATCCTTACCGGATATGACCGTTACCATATCACCTTTTTTAATACGAAACTGCTGAGCCATTAGATAACCTCCGGCGCAAGTGAAATAATCTTCATAAACTCTTTTCCACGTAATTCACGTGTTACAGGGCCAAAGATACGCGTACCAATGGGCTCACCTTGCTGATTGATAAGTACAGCCGCATTATCGTCAAAACGAATGGCTGTCCCATCAGCACGACGAATTTCCTTTGCTGTGCGAACAATAACCGCGCGGCGAACATCGCCTTTTTTAACTTTTCCTCTGGGGATTGCATCTTTCACAGAGACAACAATAACATCGCCAACTGCAGCGGTTTTGCGCTTTGAACCACCCAAAACCTTGATGCACTGCACCCGACGGGCACCGGAATTATCGGCTACCTTCAGGTTGGTTTGCATCTGAATCATACTTTACTTCCTTTCTCTCTAATACATAAGCGTATTAGCGATTACCTTCAACAATAACTTCCCACGTTTTCGACTTTGAAATGGGCTTGCACTCTTGAATGCTGACCTCATCTCCTTCTTTAAAACGATTTAGCTCATCATGGGCTGCAAATTTCTTAGAGCGGCTGATGAACTTGTGATAGAGAGGGTGCTTAACGCGCCTCACTACCGAAACTGTAACTGTCTTATCACATTTTGCACTAACAACAGTTCCTCTTAATATACGTTTTGGCATTCGAAACTCCTTAAACTGCTTTTGTACGTTGGGTTAACAACGTCTTGATGCGTGCAATTGTGCGGCGCGCCACCCGAAAGTGGTGCGTCTTCTCTGCTTCTCCTGCGACGCGGCGAAAGCGGAGCCCCATCACTTCTTTTCTCAATTCAACACATTTTGCTTTGAGACCAGCATCATCCATTTGCTTAATATCATGCCACTTCATTACTCAATTCCTCTTGTATCGCGAGAGATAAACTTCGTATCGAGAGGAAGTTTTGCTGCTGCAAGCTCAAATGCTTCACGCGCGAGCTCTTCTGAAACACCGTCCAGCTCGAACATAATACGCCCTGGAGCCACGCGGGCAGCCCAGAATTCAACAGATCCTTTTCCACTTCCCATACGAACTTCCGCAGGTTTCGCTGATACAGGAACATCTGGAAAAATACGAATCCAAACGCGTCCTGCACGCTTAATATGACGGGTAATTGCCCGCCGCGCAGCTTCAATTTGCCTTGCTGTAACCCGCTCTGGGGCAACAGCCTTTAAGCCAAAGGCACCAAAATTCAACTTGGTCCCGCCTTTAGCGTTCCCGTGGATTCTTCCCTTAAAGGCTTTCCTATATTTTGTCTTCTTAGGGGCTAACATGCCAATATCCTTTAACTAGCCGTACGATTAACTGTATGTTGGGCGCTACGCTTATCCAGAGCCATCGGGTCGTGCTCCATAATATCGCCCTTATAAATCCAAACCTTTACACCAATGATTCCGTAAGTTGTCTTAGCAACCCCTTCCCCATAGTCAATGTCTGCCCGAAATGTGTGCAATGGAACTTGACCTTCACGGTACCATTCCATACGTGCAATTTCTGTACCGCCAAGCCTGCCGCTTACATTAATACGAATACCTTTGGCTCCAAGTTTCATAGCTCCTTGCATAGCGCGCTTCATAGCTCTTCTAAAAGTAACCCGGCGCTCAAGCTGTTGAGCAATGGAATCAGCAGCTAACTTTGCGTCAAGTTCAGGCTTGCGAATTTCCAAAATGTTCAGACTTACATCGGTTCCTACAATTTTGGAAAGCTCACTCTTTAATTTTTCAATGTCTGCACCCTTTTTTCCGATCACAATCCCTGGACGGGCAGTGTGAATAGTAACGAGGGCTTTCTTTGCAGGACGTTCAATCACAATCTTAGAGACACCCGCTTGAGCAAGACGATCTCTAATAAAATCTCTTAGCTTCAAATCTTGATGCAGAAGCTTTCCATAATCATGACGCGCATACCAGCGGGAATCCCATGTTCTGTTGATTCCGAGGCGCAAACCTATTGGATTAACCTTTTGACCCATTACGCAACTTCTCCAATCTCACTAACGACTATGCGAAGATGGCTAAAGGGCTTTGTAATTCTGCCCGCCTTACTCCGCCCTCTAATATCTAAGCGTTTCATCACCAAAGCTTTGCCGACGGTTGCTTCTGAAACATAAAGCTTGTCAATATCAAGGCCGTGGTTGTTTTCAGCATTTGAAATCGCTGACATCAATGTTTTTTTCACGTCTTCCGCGATCCGCTTAGGTGAAAATGTCAGAGCATCCAAGGCTCTTTCAATTTTTTGTCCACGAATCATTTGGGCCACCAAATTTAACTTGCGGGGACTAACGCGCAGCATGCGCAAATTCGCCATTGCTGAATAATCGGGAAGCGCTCTCGGTGTTTTTGCTTTTGACATTGTTAACCCCTCTTCGCTTTCTTATCTGCGGCATGGCCATAATATGTACGTGTGGGAGCAAACTCACCAAACTTATGCCCAATCATATTCTCAGTTACCAGTACAGGAATAAACTTCTGTCCATTGTGAACTCCAAAGGTCAACCCCACAAATTGTGGTAGAATTGTTGATCGCCTGGACCAAGTTTTTATAACTTCCTTACGACCTGACTCACGGCTGGCATCTGCTTTCTTAAGCATATACCCGTCAACAAAAGGTCCTTTCCAAACTGAACGTGCCACTTACATTGCTCCTTTTACTTACGACGGCGTATGATTTGGCTCGTCGAAGCCTTTTTACGATTACGTGTCTTTTTACCCTTTGTTGGCTTACCCCAAGGTGTACAAGGATGACGACCTCCAGAGGTCCGTCCTTCACCACCACCATGAGGGTGATCTATTGGGTTCATCGCCACACCGCGAACTGTTGGGCGAACACCCATCCAGCGCTTGCGGCCAGCCTTACCAAGATTGATGTTCTTTTGGTCAGGATTTGAAAGCGCGCCAACCGTCGCCATACAATCCCCATTAACCTTCCGAACTTCCCCAGAAGAAAGTTTTAAAATTGCCTCAACACCATCTCGTCCAACAAGTTGGATATAAGTACCCGCTGAACGGGCAAGTTGTCCACCTTTTCCTGGTTTCATTTCCACATTATGGATAATGGTTCCCACAGGCATATTCTTGAGAGGCATCGCATTTCCAGGCTTAATATCGGCCTTTTCTGCTGAAACAATTTTAGCACCGGCTTGAAGCCGTTGGGGCGCCAAAATATACGCCTGCTCTCCATCTTCATACTTTACCAAAGCAATAAACGAGGTACGATTAGGATCATATTCTAATCTCTCTACAACCGCTTCCATATCTCTTTTAGTGCGCTTAAAATCAATAAAACGATAGCGACGCTTGTGACCACCACCAATGTGATGGGTTGTAATACGTCCATCGTGGTTACGACCCCCTGTTTTCCTTAACCCCTCGGTCAAAGATTTAACAGGCGCACCCTTCCATAACTCACTGCGATCAATGAGAATGAGCCCACGTTGAGAAGAATTGACTGGCTTATAATGCTTTAAACTCATTTTTATAATCCTGACCCAATATCAATTGAATTCCCTTTGGCCAAAGTTACAATCGCTTTTTTCCGATCGGATCTTTGTCCCATTTTTCCACGGAAACGCTTGGTCTTACCTTTGACCCGTAGCGTATTCACAGCCGTGACTTCAACTTTAAAAATTTCAGCAACAGCCTTCATAATTTCTGGCTTTGTGGCATCAAGCAACACACTGAAGGTGAATTTATTTTGTTCACTTCCTTGAGTTGACTTCTCCGTTACCAAAGGCGCTTTGATAATCTGGTAGAGCCTTTCCCTTCCAAGAGGGATATCCTTTTTTACTACTTTACTCATTTTAATCTGCTTTCTAGATTTTCAATGGCGGCTTTAGTCAAAACAAGGTGTTCATGACGTAAAATATCATAAACATTTATTCCTTGTTGCGGAAGGACATCAACGCCAGGAAAATTGGCTGCGGTCCGTGCAAAATCTTTATTAACCTCTGCGCCATCAATAATCAAGGCAGAACGTAATCCTAACGTCCGAAGTTTCTTTGCAAGGTCTTGAGTCTTCTTGATGCCTGCATTCAAATCTTCAACAATCAAAAGGGCTCCACTCGCAACTTTTGTTGAAAGAGCCGTTTTAAGAGCGAGCTGACGTACCTTCTTTGGCAAACTGTACCCATGATCCCGAGGTACCGGCCCAAATATGGTAGCACCGCCACGGAATTGAGGAGAACGCAAGCTTCCTGCACGCGCACGCCCCGTCCCTTTTTGACGCCATGGCTTTTTGGTTGTACCACTAATTTGACTCACACCTTTTGTCGCGTGTGTCCCTGAACGGCGCTTTGCCAGCTGCCAATGGACCATACGCGCCAATATATCTTGGCGGAGCGGACTTGAAAAAATATCAGGGTTTAATGTAACTTCCCCAACCTTCGTATTATCAAAATTGCGAACTTCGTACTTCATACTATTCAGCCTCAACAGTTGGTGCTTGCTCAGCTGAAGCAGAGGCTTCAGGAGCTGTTTCTACAGAAGCTGTCTCGATGGGTGCTTCTTCCTTTGGGGTCTCTTGAATTGACTCATCCATTGGCGCTTCCTTTGACTCTTCTTTAACGGTTTCTTCCTGAATCACAGGAGATCCCTTCATTAAAGCTGCGGGAAAAGGCAATCCTTGGGGAGCCACGCACTTTACAGCATCACGAATCAAAATATACCCGCCTGGATTCCCGGGAACAGCCCCTTTAAGACCAATCAAGCCCAACTCCGGATCCGTAAGCACAACTTCAAGGTTCATAACCGTAACCCGCTCATGTCCCAAATGTCCGGCCATCTTCTTGCCTTTAAATACCTTACCAGGATCTTGCCGCTGTCCCGTAGATCCATGGCTACGGTGAGAGACAGACACACCATGGCTGGCACGCAAACCACCAAAGTTATGGCGCTTCATAGCCCCCGCAAATCCTTTACCGATAGAAATACCGGTCACATCTACATATTGACCTTTCAAAAAGTGTTCAACAGAAAGTTGATCACCTACCTTTAAAAGGGCATCATCCGAGACGCGAAATTCAGCCAGCTTTTTCTTTGGCTCAATCTTTCCTTTAGTGAAATGGCCTCTTAAAGCACGTGAAACACGCTTTACTTTTGCCTTGCCTACACCCAACTGAACAGCAGTATAACCATCTTTATCAGCAGTTTTCGTAGCAACTACTTGACAGTCTTCCACCTTCAGGAGGGTAATGGGGATATGCTCGCCTTTTTCTGTAAGAAGGCGGCTCATCCCTAATTTTTCAGCGATCAGTCCTGTTCGCATCTTTCACAATCCTTAGAGTTTAATTTCAACATCAACACCGGCAGGCAAGTCCAGCTTCATCAAAGCATCAACTGTCTGCGGTGACCAATCAATAATATCCAGAAGCCTTTTGTGAGTTCTCATTTCAAATTGCTCACGAGACTTCTTGTCAATATGGGGCGAACGGAGCACCGTATACTTCTCAACATCAGTAGGAAGGGGAATAGGCCCGCAAATTTTAGCCCCTGTCCTCTTCGCTGTATTGACAATCTCACTGGTCGACTGATCGAGAACTCGATAGTCATAGGCCCTGAGACGTATACGTATATTTTGGCTTTCACTCATTTTAACTTCCTTTTTGTGCACCCCAATTGCGCACAGATAACATCACTATTTTATGATAGAGGCAACGACGCCTGCACCAACCGTACGTCCACCTTCACGAATCGCAAAACGCAAGCCTTCGTCCATGGCAATCGGCGCTATCAATTCAACTTCCATCGCAACGTTGTCGCCGGGCATCACCATCTCTACGCCGTCTGGCAACTTCACTGTTCCTGTCACGTCCGTCGTTCTAAAGTAAAATTGCGGACGATAGTTCCCAAAAAATGGTGTATGACGACCGCCCTCTTCCTTCTTCAGAATATACGCTTCACACTTAAAGTTCGTATGCGGCGTAATCGATCCTGGCTTTGCCAAAACCTGTCCACGCTCTACATCTTCTCTCTTCGTTCCACGCAACAGCGCACCTATGTTGTCTCCAGCTTGTCCTTGATCCAAAAGTTTACGGAACATTTCAACGCCAGTAACTGTTGTTTTCTCTGTTGCCTTTAATCCAATAATTTCAACTTCTTCTCCAACCTTCACAACGCCGCTCTCAACACGACCCGTCACAACCGTTCCACGGCCGGAGATAGAGAACACATCCTCAATCGGCATCAAGAAAGGCTTGTCAATCGCCCGCTCTGGTTGCGGAATATATGTATCAATCGCTGTCATCAATTCAAGAATGGAGTCTTTTCCAATGGGATCTTCGCGGCCTTCAAGGGCACACAAGGCTGATCCTTTTACAATAGGAATATCGTCGCCAGGGAATCCATAGGAGGTCAAAAGCTCACGAATTTCCATCTCAACGAGATCGAGAAGCTCTTTGTCATCCACTTGGTCAACCTTATTCATGTACACAACAAGCGCAGGAACACCAACTTGGCGTGCAAGCAAGATGTGTTCACGCGTTTGAGGCATGGGACCGTCAGCTGCGTTCACAACCAGAATAGCCCCGTCCATTTGAGCCGCTCCCGTGATCATGTTCTTTACATAGTCCGCGTGTCCAGGACAGTCAACGTGCGCATAGTGACGATCTGCCGTCTCATACTCAACGTGGGCTGTGGAAATCGTAATACCACGCGCTTTTTCCTCTGGTGCCTTGTCAATTTGATCATAGGCTGTGAAGGACGCTCCGCCGCTCTCCGACAATACTTTTGTAATCGCTGCTGTTAACGTCGTCTTCCCATGGTCTACGTGACCAATCGTGCCTATGTTACAATGCGGCTTCGTTCTCTGAAATTTCTCTTTTGCCATCTCTCTTCTCCGTTCTAGGCGTACTTTGATTTAACTTCATCCGCAACGTGTTGCGGAACTTGCTCATAATGGTCGAACTGCATGGTGAATTGAGCACGGCCTTGGCTCATAGAGCGCAAGGTATTCACATACCCAAACATATTGGCCAAAGGCACAAAAGCATCAACAACTCTTGCATTCCCTCGTTGGTCCATACCAGAGACCTGACCACGGCGACTATTTAAATCTCCAATGATATCTCCCATATACTCCTCTGGCGTCACAACTTCAACCTTCATTATTGGCTCTAGCAATTTAGGGTCAGCTTTTGGAACCCCTTCTCTAAAGGCAGCACGAGCCGCAATTTCGAAAGCAAGAACGCTTGAGTCCACATCGTGGTACGCACCATCAAAAAGAGTGACTTTATAGTCAATCATGGGGAAGCCGGCAATAACGCCATTATCCATAGCTTGGATCAATCCTTTTTCAACACCAGGGATGTATTCCTTTGGAACAGCACCTCCAACGATGGAGTTCACGAAAGCATAACCTTCACCAGGAGCCACAGGTTCAAAACGCAACTTAATACGCGCAAACTGTCCAGCACCACCACTTTGCTTTTTGTGGGTGTAGTCAACTTCAGCTGTCTTTGTAATGGTTTCACGATAGGCCACTTGAGGCGCACCTACATTGGCTTCTACCTTAAACTCACGGCGCATACGATCCACGATAATATCAAGGTGCAGCTCGCCCATTCCTTTAATAATGGTTTGACCTGATTCATAATCGGTTGTAACCCGGAAAGAGGGATCTTCTGCTGCAAGGCGTGAAAGAGCAATGCCCATCTTTTCCTGGTCAGCTTTTGTCTTAGGTTCAACAGCAACTTCAATCACAGGCTCAGGGAAAATCATGCGTTCAAGAATAATGGACTTGGAAGGATCACAAATTGTATCACCTGTCGTAGTGTTCTTAAGACCGCAAATGGCCACAATGTCACCCGCACAGGCTTCTTTAATATCTTCACGAGAGTTAGCATGCATCAAGAGCATACGCCCCACCCGCTCTTTTTCATCTTTAACTGAATTCAAGAGATAAGATCCTGCACTGAGCACACCGGAATAGACACGCACGAAAGTGAGGGATCCCACAAATGGGTCGGTCATAATCTTAAAGGCAAGCCCACAGAAAGGATCTGAGTCGGAAGGATTACGAACCAATTCCGTTTTACCGTCAATGGATTCACCCTTCACGGCTCCAATATCAAGAGGGGATGGCAAGAAATCAACGACCGCATCCAACAAGGGCTGAACACCTTTGTTTTTAAAGGCTGACCCACAAAGAACAGGCACAAACTTGGCCGCAACCGTTCCCTTCCGGATACACTTCTTTAATGTTTCAACACTTGGTTCTTCCCCATTCAGATAAGCCTCAAGAGCTGCATCATCTTGTTCTACTGCTGTTTCCAAGAGACGCGCACGATACTCTTCCGCTTGTTCTTTCAGGTCAGCAGGAATGTCTTCGATGACAAATTCCGCTCCCATGGTTTCATCTTTCCACCGAATCGCCTTCATTTGAACAAGATCCACAATGCCCACAAAGTCAGCTTCCGTGCCGATTGGCAAATGGAGAACAAGAGGAACCGCCCCCAAGCGATCAATAATCATCTCAACGGTGCGATAGAAATTTGCGCCCGTACGGTCCATTTTATTCACGAAACAAATCCGAGGAACGTGATACTTGTCAGCTTGACGCCAGACGGTTTCAGATTGAGGCTCAACTCCCGCAACGCTATCAAAAACAGCAACCGCGCCGTCTAAAACACGCAAAGAACGTTCAACTTCAATGGTGAAATCAACGTGACCAGGGGTGTCAATAATGTTAATACGGTGATCATTCCAAAAACAAGTTGTCGCAGCAGAGGTAATAGTGATACCGCGCTCTTGTTCTTGCTCCATCCAATCCATGGTCGCTGCACCTTCGTGCACTTCACCAATTTTGTGGGATTTTCCTGTATAATAAAGAACGCGCTCTGTAGTCGTTGTTTTTCCAGCATCAATGTGGGCCATGATGCCAATGTTACGGTAACGATCAAGGGGAGTTATACGTGCCATTTTAACTACTTACCCTTACCATCTAAAGTGAGCAAATGCTTTGTTCGCATCCGCCATTTTGTGTGTATCATCACGCTTTTTTACAGCTGCACCGCGATTGTTTGCGGCATCCAAGATCTCAGCTGCAAGGCGAGCTGTCATTGTTGTTTCTGAACGATTACGTGCACTGCCAATAATCCAACGAATTCCAAGAGCTTGAGCACGTTCTGAGCGCACCTCAACAGGAACTTGATAGGTGGCTCCGCCCACACGGCGAGAACGCACTTCAACAGAAGGCTTTACATTGCCAAGGGCTTCATGAAAAACTTGCAAGGAATCTTGAGAAGCTTTTGCTTTAATTTGATCCAAAGCGCCATAGACAATGCTTTCCGCAACTGATCGCTTTCCTTCATACATTAAACAACTCATAAACTTTGAAAGAACCGTATCCCCATACTTAGCATCGGGCATTACAGGTCTTTTTTCAGCAGCGTGCCTTCTTGACATGATTTTTTCTCCTACTTCGGAAGCTTAGCGCCGTACTTGGAACGTCCTTGGCGTCGTTTCTGAACACCTTGGGTATCAAGCGTACCGCGAATAATATGATAACGAACACCTGGCAAGTCGCGTACACGACCTCCACGGATCAGCACAACAGAGTGCTCTTGAAGGTTGTGACCTTCTCCCGGAATATAACCTGTGACTTCATAACCATTTGTCAAACGAATACGCGCAACCTTACGCAAGGCCGAGTTTGGCTTTTTCGGGGTCGTTGTCATCACACGCGTACACACGCCTCTCTTTTGAGGGCAACTCTGAAGGGCAGGAACCGTATTACGCTCTTCCTTATCCTTACGAGGCTTTCTGATTAGCTGGTTAATTGTCGGCATTAAAACCGTTTCCTTTCAAAAAATTACAATTTTATAACTGGCATAAAGCTCAGGTATTCTTATACCCAACTCTTGTCTAAAAACAAGCATTCTTTTAGCCAATCTTTTGAGCAGCGTCTAGACGGTTTATCTACCACCAACTCTCTAATGACGGCGAATCTTAATCGGCCTCCGTGTCAGAGTCAAGCATTGGTTGAAAGTTTTTTTGGGTTCAAAAAATTATCTAAAAGGGAATTGCAATATTCCAGTGATTATCCTTGCGAAGGAAGGAGGCTGTTTAAAACATATTGTGGAAATGAGATCCTGAGCCCCTTTCGCTACGCTCAAGGTCTCAGGATTGACATTTTTTTATGTTTTTTATTTTAAATACAAAAGGTTGTCATCCTGAGACCCCAAGTAAAACGAGGGGGACTCAGGATCTTGGATCTACATCCCTGCCCTAGGGAAATTTAAGCCCCAATCAACTGTTCATCTTGCTTTTCATGCACAATGGCAGCTGTTTGCTTGGCCTTTGTCGATTGAATCTCATGATCCCGTTCAGCCGCAATGACTTTCATGCGGTTGACAATGCTTCCTGTTCCCACAGGAATCAAACGACCAACGATGATGTTTTCCTTAAGACCCTTGAGCTCATCAACCTTGCCAGAGACAGCAGCTTCTGTAAGAACACGGGTTGTCTCTTGGAAAGAAGCCGCTGAGAAGAAGGAACGCGTCTGCAAGGAAGCTTTTGTAATTCCTTGAAGGACCGCATGGGCCTGGGCTGGACGATGGCCTTCCGCAATGGTTTTCTGATTTTCCTCTTCAAACTCTTGTCGGTCCACCTGTTCACCCAAGAGGAAGGTTGTCTCTCCTGGATTGGTGATTTCCACCTTCTGCATCATCTGACGCACGATGACTTCCACATGCTTGTCGTTAATAGGAACACCTTGCAAACGATAAACTTCTTGGATCTCATTAATCAAATAACTGGCCAACGCTTCAATACCCAAGATACGTAGAATGTCATGGGGTACCATATTACCGTCCATAATAATATCGCCGCGCTTAACTTGCTCACCTTCATGCACTGCAATGTGTTTACCCTTTGGAATAAGGTATTCGATAGGCTCTAAAGTTTCGTCATCAGGCACAATCATCACGCGGCGTTTTGTCTTATGGTCTTTTCCAAATTCAATGCGACCATCGTATTCACTAATAATGGCGGCATCCTTGGGACGACGGGCTTCAAAGAGTTCCGCCACCCGAGGTAAACCTCCCGTGATGTCACGGGTTTTACTGGATTCACGCGGAACGCGGGTTAAGGTATCCCCTGCCTGAATGGTGGCATTGTTTTCAACTTCCAAAATCGCATCAGTTGACAAGAAATAACGCGCTTCTGCACCATTGGCGAAAAGAAGAGGCTCGCCCTTCTTATCGCGCAACACAAGGCGTGGCTTCAAATCTGCTCCGCGAGCGGATTGTTTCCAGTCTGCGACAACACGCTTGGTCAAACCTGTGGTTTCATCCAAGGTTTCACGCACGGAAATGCCTTCCACCAAATCAACATAATGAAGAATACCACTCACTTCTGAAATCACAGGAAGGGTATAAGGATCCCAATCAGCAAGTTTATCACCTGGCTTGACCTTGGCTCCATCATCCACCAACAAGCGTGAACCATATTGAAGCTTATAACTAGCACGTTCTTGATTCGCTGCATCCATAATACAAAGCTCGGAATAACGACTCATGACGATATTTTCGCCTGCACTGTTTTTCACAACGCTGCGGTTCTTAATCAAAATAGTTCCTTCAACAGAGGCTTCAATGCTGGATTGCTCAACAGCTACCTGGGCAGCCCCTCCAATATGGAAAGTCCGCATGGTCAACTGTGTTCCGGGCTCACCGATCGATTGAGCCGCGATCACACCAACAGCCTCACCCATATTTACGGGTGTTCCGCGAGCAAGGTCACGGCCATAGCACTTACCACAAATGCCGTCTTTGGTCTCACAGGTAAGAACAGAGCGAATCAGAATCTCATCAATGCTTGTTTTTTCAATGGCTTCTATGTGATTTTCTTCAATCAACGTGCCAGCAGGAACAATTACTTTGTTGGCAACGGGATCTACGATGTCAATAGCCGCTGTCCGACCCAAAACACGATCTCCAAGTGGCGTGATAACTTCACCCCCTTCAACGACCGCACGCAGACTGATTCCCTTTTCCGTACCGCAATCTGGCTCAACGATAATGCAATCTTGAGCAACATCCACAAGACGACGCGTCAAGTAACCCGAATTTGCTGTCTTCAAAGCCGTGTCGGTTAACCCCTTACGAGCACCGTGGGCTGAATTAAAATACTCGTTAACGTTCAACCCTTCCTTAAAGTTGGAAATAATTGGCGTTTCGATAATTTCACCCGATGTTTTCGCAATCAAACCACGCATCGCAGCCAACTGGCGCATTTGAGCGGCAGAACCACGCGCCCGTGAATGGGCCATCATATATACGGAATTCACCTGCTCTCCAGGTTTAACTTCAGAAATGTCCTTCATCATAGCGTCAGCCACTTGTTCCGTACATTTGGTCCAAGCGTCCGTCACTTTGTTATAGCGCTCACCATTGGTGATCAAACCATCCATATATTGTTGCTGGAATTCCCCAATTTTCTCGCGGGTATCAGCAACAAGCTTTTTCTTCTCTTCAGGCACCAAAAGATCATCTTTTCCAAAAGAAATTCCGGAAAGTGTCGCATAACGAAAACCGAGTCCCATCAAACGATCAGAGAAAATAACCGCTTCTTTTTGGCCACAATTACGATAAATAAGATCGACCAACTTAGAGAGCTCGGTTTGGGTCAAAAGCTGATTGATAGCCTCAAACTTAACACCTTGATGCCTTGGCATAATTTCCCAAAGAAGCATACGGCCTGGGGTCGTTTTTACCCGCCCCGTTACCTTTTCACCCTTATCATCAATGTATTCATAACGCGCTGTAATGAGAGCATGCAAAGAAACCGTCTTTTGATAAAGAGCATGTTCAATCTCAGCAAGAGATGAGAACATAGTCCCTTCTCCAAGTTCGCCATCCCGCTCCATAGTAAGATAATAGAGGCCTAAAACGATATCCTTTGAAGGCGTAATAATCGGCTTACCACTGGCAGGGTGAAGGATATTATTCGTTGACATCATCAAGACCCGTGATTCAAGCTGTGCTTCTAAGGATAAAGGCACGTGCACGGACATAGTATCTCCGTCAAAGTCAGCATTATAAGCTGCACAAACCAGAGGATGGAGTTGAATTGCCTTTCCTTCCACAAGAACAGGTTCAAAAGCTTGAATACCCAAACGGTGCAGAGTTGGAGCTCGGTTCAAGAGAACGGGATGTTCACGAATCACTTCTTCTAAAATATCCCAAACTTCAGGACGTTCCTTTTCAACCATTCGCTTAGCCGCCTTAATGGTATTGGCCAAGCCATAACGCTCTAGTCGAGAGTAGATGAAGGGCTTAAAGAGCTCGAGAGCCATTTTCTTTGGCAAACCACATTGGTGAAGTTTCAACTCTGGCCCCACCACGATCACGGAACGGGCTGAATAGTCGACACGCTTTCCAAGAAGGTTTTGGCGGAAACGACCTTGCTTTCCCTTTAACATATCGGACAAAGACTTCAAGGGACGACGGTTGGTTCCTGTGATGACCCGCCCTCTTCTTCCATTATCGAAAAGAGCATCGACAGATTCTTGAAGCATCCGCTTTTCATTTCGAACGATAATATCAGGAGCTCTCAATTCCATAAGACGCTTCAAACGATTGTTTCGGTTAATCACACGTCGGTAAAGATCATTCAAATCTGAGGTAGCAAAACGACCGCCATCCAAAGGCACAAGAGGACGAATTTCCGGTGGAATAACAGGAACGACTTCCAAAATCATCCACTCTGGACGAGCACCTGAATCAATAAAAGCTTCAATAAGTTTCAAACGCTTTACGTATTTTTTGCGCTTCAGCTCGGACTTTGTCTCGTAAAGGTCAATACGAAGTTGCTCGCGCTCCTTTTCAAGGTCAATCGCCTTAAGCATATCCCGCAAAGCTTCAGCACCAATACTCGCTTCAAAAGCATCCACACCATAGTCATCTTGAGCTCTATAATATTCTTCTTCACTTAAAAGTTGACCTTTTTTCAGTGGCGTAAGGCCTGGCTCAAGGACAATATAGCTTTCAAAGTATAAAACCTTTTCCAAATCTTTAAGCATTAAATCAAGGAGAAGACCTAAACGGCTTGGCAAGGATTTAGTAAACCAAATGTGAGCAACGGGAGAAGCGAGTTCAATATGGCCCATGCGCTCGCGCCGCACTTTCGTGAGAGTGACCTCAACGCCGCACTTCTCGCAGATAATTCCCCGATATTTCATGCGCTTGTATTTGCCGCACAAACATTCGTAATCCTTGATAGGACCAAAAATTCGTGCACAAAACAAACCATCTCTTTCTGGCTTAAAGGTACGATAGTTGATGGTTTCAGGCTTTTTAATTTCTCCAAAAGACCAAGCACGAATTTGCTCCGGACTTGCAATAGCAATTCGAATATTGTCAAAGTGCTGAGGTCCTGGAACCTGACCAAAGAGATTCATTACATCGCGCATTCTATTCTTCTCCTCATTACTACTTTATTCATTCATTCCCAATTCAACGTTCAATCCCAAAGAACGAAGTTCTTTCATCAAAACGTTGAAGGATTCAGGAATGCCTGATTCAAAATTATCGTCTCCACGAACAATCGACTCGTAAACCTTTGTTCTCCCGGAAACGTCGTCCGACTTGACCGTCAGCATTTCTTGAAGGGTATAAGAAGCACCATAAGCTTCCAAAGCCCATACTTCCATTTCTCCGAAACGTTGACCACCAAACTGTGCTTTACCTCCAAGCGGTTGTTGAGTCACAAGACTGTAAGGACCAACGGAACGCGCATGAATCTTATCATCAACAAGATGGTGAAGCTTCAGTATATACATGTAGCCTACCGTTACTTTTCGATCAAAGGGTTCTCCGGTCCGTCCATCATACAAAGTCACCTGTCCACTGGTGTCCAGATTAGCCTTTTTTAGCTGATGGTTAATATCCGCTTCATGGGCACCATCGAATGCTGGCGTTGCCATAGGGACGGCAGAGGTGAGATTTGTTGCCAATTCCACCACATCGTAATCGGACATCCCTTGGATTTCCTTAACGATATCATTATCTTCATAAACATGGTCTAAGGTTGTGCGCAGGGCCTTAATATCCTTATGCTCAGCAATAGCCATCTTCGCAAGAGTATCGTTAATTTGCCGTCCTAAACCAGCTGCGGCCCACCCTAAATGGGTTTCGAGAATTTGCCCCACATTCATACGCGATGGTAATCCTAACGGGTTCAATACGATATCCACAGGTGTGCCATCTTCAAGATGGGGCATGTCTTCAACAGGAACAATACGTGAGACAACACCCTTGTTTCCGTGACGACCGGCCATTTTATCTCCCGGTTGTAACTTACGCTTTACAGCTACAAAGACCTTTACCTTCTTCAAAACTCCCGTTGGCAATTCATCACCTCGACGGAGTTTTTCAACCCGATCTTCAAAGCGGACTTGAAGAGCTGTCACCCGCTCATCATGAAATTGCTTTGTCGCCTCCAGGGCAGACATCACCGCATCATCTTCAACCTTAATTTGACGCCATTGTCCTTTCGATAAGGAATCCAAGAGTTCTTTTGTGACTGTGCTTCCCTTTTTAAGGCCTGTTGGGCCACTGACAACCTTTTGGTTCACAAGAAGCTCTTCTAAGGCCACAAAAAAGTTCCGGTCTAGAATTGAGCGTTCCGCATCGCGGTCCTTAGCATAATTTTCAATTTCTGCCCGCTCAATAGCAAGAGCACGCTCATCTTTCTCAACACCTCGGCGAGAGAAAACACGCACCTCTACGATCGTTCCTTGAACACCAGAAGGTAATCTAAGGGAAGTATCCCGCACATCGGATGCTTTTTCACCGAAAATAGCGCGCAAGAGCTTTTCTTCTGGTGTAGAGGGAGACTCACCTTTTGGTGTAACTTTACCCACAAGAATATCACCAGGCTTCACATCAGCGCCAATGTAAACGATTCCTGCTTCATCCAAATGACGAAGTGCTTCATCACCCACATTCGGAATATCTCGGGTTATGTCTTCATTTCCAAGCTTGGTATCGCGAGCATCAACTTCAAATTCCTCAATGTGAATTGACGTAAAAATGTCATCTTTCGCAATTCTTTCAGAAATAATGATGGAGTCTTCAAAGTTATAACCATTCCAAGAAACGAAGGCAACTAATGCATTCGATCCAAGAGCGAGTTCACCCATGTCCATACAAGGACCATCAGCAATAATGTCACCCTTTTCAACTCTGTCACCTACCCTCACAAGAGGCTTTTGGTTCACGCAGGTCTTATCATTAGAGCGTTGGAATTTCAAAAGATTATAAATATCCACATTGCTTGTTGTCATGGCACTTTCATCGGTGACACGAATCACGATACGAGAAGCATCGATTTGATCCACCGTACCGCCCCGCTTTGCAATTACAGCAACACCGGAATCACTCGCCACAGGAGCTTCCATACCCGTTCCTACAAAAGGCGCTTCCGTCCGCAGCAAAGGCACAGCTTGACGTTGCATGTTAGAGCCCATCAAGGCACGGTTTGCGTCATCGTTCTCAATGAAAGGAATCAAGGAGGCAGCAACGGAGACGATTTGCTTTGGAGAAATATCCATTAAATCAATCTCAGCTGCAGGCGCAACCACAAATTCACCATTACGACGGCAGTTGACAAAGTCAGCTGAAAATTTCCCATCTTTACTTAATTCAGCATTGGCTTGGGCAATGGTATGCTTATTTTCTTCCATGGCTGTATAGTAAGAGATGTCTTTAGTGACTTTTCCATCCACAACCTTACGATAGGGGGTTTCAATAAAGCCATACTTATTCACACGCGCATAGGTTGCCAATGAGTTAATCAACCCAATATTTGGCCCTTCCGGCGTTTCAATAGGACAAATACGTCCGTAATGGGTTGGGTGCACGTCGCGCACTTCAAAAGTTGCTCGATCACGCGTCAATCCTCCTGGCCCGAGAGCGGACAAACGGCGCTTATGATTAATTTCTGACAAAGGATTGGTTTGATCCATAAACTGAGACAATTGGGAAGTGCCGAAAAATTCACGCACAACCGCAGCCGCAGGTTTGGCATTGATCACATCATGGGGCATGACCGTATCAATTTCAACGGAGCTCATTCTTTCACGAATGGCTCGCTCCATGCGAGACAACCCAACGCGGTATTGGTTTTCTAAAAGTTCTCCAACGGACCGTACACGGCGATTGCCAAGATTATCGATATCATCAATATCACCTTTTCCATCCTTTAATTCTAAAAGAACTTTGATGATGGAAATGATATCTTGCTTACACAAAACGCGCAGCGTATCAGGTAAGTCAAGGCCAAGTCTTGAATTCATCTTCACACGACCTACGGAGGAAAGATCATATCTTTCAGGGTCAAAGAAGAAACCACGGAAAAGAGCTTCCGCACCTTCAATTGTCGGCGGCTCACCGGGGCGCAAAATACGATAAATTTCAATAAGAGCATCTTCCCTGGATTGATTTTTATCCGCCACCAAAGTGTTGCGCAAATAAGCCCCCACATTAACGTGATCAATATCAAGGGTAGGAATATTTTTCAGCCCTTCATTAGCAAAAAGTTCTAGTAATTCTGGGGTGACCTCATCGCCAGCTTCTGCAAAGATTTCTCCTGTCTTTTCATTAATGAGATCGGAGGCAACATAGCGACCGACTAAATCCTCTTCCGCCACGAGAATTTCTTTAAGTCCTTCTTCTTCTAACTTACGGGCAAAGCGTGAATTCATCTTCGCACCTTCAGCAGCGACAACTTTACCGGTTTTGGCGTCAGTCAAGTCTTGAGCTAATTTTCCAACTTTTACGGATTCAGGACGAAAGGCCGTCTTCCAACCTTTGGCTGTTTTCACATACTCAACCGTACTGTAAAAAGCATTGAGAATTTCTTCACGGGACATCCCTTGAGCCTCAAGAGGATCCAGTTGCTTGCCTTCTTTTGCTAAACGCTCCCTTTCCTTTTCCGTCTCTTGACTATCAAGAGCCATAAGGAAAGTGGTAATAGAAAGCTTACGTTTACGATCAATACGCGCATAAACGATGTCTTTCGCATCAAATTCAAAATCAAGCCAAGAGCCACGATAAGGGATCACGCGGGCTGAAAACAAATATTTTCCAGAGGAATGAGATTTTCCACTATCATGATCGAAGAAAACACCTGGGGAACGATGCATCTGAGAAACAACAACCCGCTCAATGCCATTGATAACGAATGTACCATTCTCGGTCATAAGGGGGATATCCCCCATGTAGACATCTTGTTCTTTAATATCACGAATGGTTTTAGATCCTGTATCCTCGTCAATGTCCCAAACAACCAAACGGAAGGTGACACGCAAAGGTGCGGCATAGTTCATACCCCGTTGTTTGCATTCATCTACATCATATTTGGGGGGATCAAAATCATAGCGGAAAAATTCAAGTTGAGATTTTCCTGAAAAATCAGATATGGGAAATACAGACTGAAACACTTCTTGCAACCCCGCAGAAACACGCTGTTCAGCAGGAACATCTCTCTGCAAAAAGTTTGCATAAGATGTTTTCTGAAGTTCAATCAGGTTAGGCAAAGGAGCGATTTCAGGAATCCTTGCAAAGCTTTTGCGAATTCTTTTACGTTCCGTATAGGTTCTAGCCATTGATTCCTCTTAAATAATATCTACATTCATCACGATCACACCTGGATACAGGCGTGCCGACGCAGGAATACACCTATTCCCCGTCGGCAATTTAGTCTAACGCAGTGGTATTAAGTGACCCGTCAGGTTACTTTAACTCCACTTTTGCGCCTACAGCTTCAAGCTTCTTCACAATTTCATCAGCTTCTGCCTTAGGTGCGGCTTCTTTCAAAGTTTTTGGAGCGCCTTCAACTAAGTCTTTTGCTTCTTTCAAACCAAGCCCTGTGATTGTGCGTACTTCTTTAATAACTTCGATTTTCTTATCACCAGCAGCGGCCAAAATAACTTGGAACTCTGTTTTCTCTTCGGCAGGCGCTTCAGCAGCCATACCAGCCACTGCCGCAACAGCGACAGGAGCCGCAGCGCTAACGCCCCACTTCTCTTCAAGTAATTTTGAAAGCTCTGCAGCTTCCATTACGGTTAGTTCCGAAAGTTGTTCTACAATTTTGTCTAAATTTGCAGCCATTTTAATTTACTCCTTTGTTAGATTTAGGGTTTTTTATGCCGTTTTACCATAGGCAGAAAATACCCGAGCTAGTTGCCCTGCCGGGGCCTGCACAATTCCTGCAACACGCGTTGCTGGAGTTGAAATAATACCAATAATCTTTGCCCGCAATTCATCAATGGAGGGCAACTTAGAGAGAGTTTCGATGTCTTTTGCATCTAAAATCTTCCCATTTAATATCCCTCCAACAACATTGAACTTGTCATTATCGTTGGCAAATTTTACCGATATTTTTGCAGCCGCTACAGGATCCTTAGAATAAGCCAGCGTCGTTGGGCCAGAAAGCAAGGAAGTTATTCCTTCATTTTCTGTTCCAGCAACAGCCAAGCGTGCCAAGGTATTCTTGGCGACACGAAACTGTGCTCCTGCCTCACGCATTTTTCGCCTTAGGTCTGAAACTTGCGCCACTGTAAGCCCTGTTTGATGACTTACAACAACCAAGCTAGACTCAAGAAGTCCTTCACGCAAAGAAGAAACCAGCTGTTCCTTTTCGCTACGGTCCACGATACGTCTCCATAGTTTAACCCTTGGACAATCCAAAGGTTAGGTTACACTAAAAATCCAGTTTTCACTGGCTTGACCCATCCGCGAAAATCTTCATTCAGAGGCTAACTGCTCCTTAATCCGACTCTCCCGTCTATTGCAGGGGCTCTCACATTAAACTTTTTCTGGTCTCCCAAGAAAAAATCCCTACAGTCTTGGACAGGCTGGAAAGGGTTTCCCCTTTCCTTACTGCTTTCGCAGTAATTTCTTAAGCTGACGCAAGGTCAGCAATATCAATTTTCACAGAAGGACCCATGGTTGAAGATAAAGAAATCTTCTTCACATAGGACCCTTTTATTCCTGTTGGTTTAGCTTTCATAATCGCATCTACGAAAGAACGCAAGTTTTTCTCGATATCTTCTGCAGAAAAACTTGCTTTTCCGATACCAGCATGAACAATTCCTGCCTTTTCAGCTCGGAATTCAACTTGACCACCCTTTGCCGCCTTAACAGCTTCAGCCACGTCCATAGTTACTGTTCCTAATTTAGGATTTGGCATAAGACCGCGAGGTCCTAACACACGTGCAAGCTTTCCAAGCAAAACCATCATATCTGGCGTTGCAATACAACGATCAAAATTAAGTTCACCAGCTTGGACTTTTTCCGCGAGATCCTCATCACCCACAATATCTGCGCCCGCTTTCTTCGCTTCTTCAGCCTTTGGGCCTTTGGCAAATACAGCCACCCTTAGAGTTTTACCTGTTCCTGCAGGGAGTTGTGTCACACCACGGATGTTCTGCTCTGACTTACGAGGATCCACATTTAAATTCATGGAAATCTCAATGGTTTCATCAAATTTTGCTGTTGCTCGCTCTTTAACAATGCGAATTGCCTCTTTCACATTCGCAACCGTCAAAGCATCGAGACCTTCATAGGCTTTACGTATACGTTTTCCTGCCATTTTTCTTACCCCACAACCTCAATACCCATTGACCGGGCAGATCCAATAATCATCTGAGATGCGGCGTCAATATCATTTGCATTCAGATCCGTCATTTTAGCCTTTGCAATTTCTTGCACCTGCGCCAGCGTCACCTTCCCAACAGTGCCTGTCCCGGGCGTTTGTGACCCTTTTTGCAGGCCGGCTGCTTTCTTAAGAAAATAACTGACGGGCGGTGTCTTTGTAACAAAGGTAAAGGTCCTATCCCCGTAGGCTGTAATCACAACAGGAATCGGCATACCCGGTTCCATATTTTGTGTTTGGGCATTAAACGCTTTACAAAACTCCATAATGTTCAAGCCACGTTGACCTAAAGCAGGCCCTACGGGCGGGGATGGATTTGCTTTTCCTGCAGGGATCTGCAGTTTAATATATCCTTCAATTTTCTTTGCCATTAAAAACTCCTCTTTTCTCTGAGTTTGCGGTACGGCGATGGCTCACCTTCCGCTGAATCCCACCTGGGATTACAATTTTTCGACTTGAACGTAATCTAAATCAATGGGCGTTGAACGTCCAAAAATCGAGACAGAAACCTTAAGACGTTGCTTATCGTCATCAACTTCCTCAACAATACCGTTAAAGGAACTGAAAGGTCCTTCGCAAACGCGCACCTGCTCTCCAACTTCAAAAATCAAAGATGACTTTGGCTTTTGAACACCTTCTTGAACTTGGGCTAAAATGCGATCTACTTCCGCTTGGTTCACAGGGGTTGGCTTACCTCGTGTGCCCAAAAATCCTGAAACCTTTGGTGTATGACGCACTAAATGCCAAATCTCATCAGAAAGATGCATTTTAATCAGGATATACCCTGGAAAAAATTGGCGTTCCGAAGTGATTTTCGCCCCTTTCTTAATTTCAACAACCTCCTCGGTCGGAACTAATATGGTGTCAATTTGATCAGAAAGGCCTTTCTTATCAGCTTGCTCACGAACGTATTCAGCAACCTTTTTCTCAAAACCTGAGTAAACATTGACAACGTACCAACGGAAATTTTGGGTCATTCTTTCTTTAAACTCCCATCCCTAAAATGAGCGAAACACCCCAAGCAAGTATACGATCAACCACCAAAAAGAAGGCCGCACAAATGAACACCATCAAAAAAACCAAAATGGTCGTGACGGTTGTTTCTTTGCGTGTCGGCCAGGTGACCTTTGACGCTTCTTGACGCACTTGGCGTATAAATTCGATAGGCGATATCTTAGCCATAGTCCTACTTTCAGAGTAAACGCACCCTCTCATAGCAGAGTCCGTTAAAAATTACAAATACTTTGGCAGGAGTGGAGGGACTCGAACCCCCAACCCCCGGTTTTGGAGACCGGTGCTCTAGCCAGTTGAGCTACACTCCTTGAGTCAAGGCTTGCCGTTATCTTATTTTATGATAGAGGCAACGACGCCTGCACCAACCGTACGTCCACCTTCACGAATCGCAAAACGCAAGCCTTCGTCCATGGCAATCGGCGCTATCAATTCAACTTCCATCGCAACGTTGTCGCCGGGCATCACCATCTCTACGCCGTCTGGCAACTTCACTGTTCCTGTCACGTCCGTCGTTCTAAAGTAAAATTGCGGACGATAGTTCCCAAAAAATGGTGTATGACGACCGCCCTCTTCCTTCTTCAGAATATACGCTTCACACTTAAAGTTCGTATGCGGCGTAATCGATCCTGGCTTTGCCAAAACCTGTCCACGCTCTACATCTTCTCTCTTCGTTCCACGCAACAGCGCACCTATGTTGTCTCCAGCTTGTCCTTGATCCAAAAGTTTACGGAACATTTCAACGCCAGTAACTGTTGTTTTCTCTGTTGCCTTTAATCCAATAATTTCAACTTCTTCTCCAACCTTCACAACGCCGCTCTCAACACGACCCGTCACAACCGTTCCACGGCCGGAGATAGAGAACACATCCTCAATCGGCATCAAGAAAGGCTTGTCAATCGCCCGCTCTGGTTGCGGAATATATGTATCAATCGCTGTCATCAATTCAAGAATGGAGTCTTTTCCAATGGGATCTTCGCGGCCTTCAAGGGCACACAAGGCTGATCCTTTTACAATAGGAATATCGTCGCCAGGGAATCCATAGGAGGTCAAAAGCTCACGAATTTCCATCTCAACGAGATCGAGAAGCTCTTTGTCATCCACTTGGTCAACCTTATTCATGTACACAACAAGCGCAGGAACACCAACTTGGCGTGCAAGCAAGATGTGTTCACGCGTTTGAGGCATGGGACCGTCAGCTGCGTTCACAACCAGAATAGCCCCGTCCATTTGAGCCGCTCCCGTGATCATGTTCTTTACATAGTCCGCGTGTCCAGGACAGTCAACGTGCGCATAGTGACGATCTGCCGTCTCATACTCAACGTGGGCTGTGGAAATCGTAATACCACGCGCTTTTTCCTCTGGTGCCTTGTCAATTTGATCATAGGCTGTGAAGGACGCTCCGCCGCTCTCCGACAATACTTTTGTAATCGCTGCTGTTAACGTCGTCTTCCCATGGTCTACGTGACCAATCGTGCCTATGTTACAATGCGGCTTCGTTCTCTGAAATTTCTCTTTTGCCATCTCTCTTCTCC
>JAKFXB010000064.1:0-9461 GCA_021731585.1 Alphaproteobacteria bacterium | reverse complement strand
CTCTCCGACAATACTTTTGTAATCGCTGCTGTTAACGTCGTCTTCCCATGGTCTACGTGACCAATCGTGCCTATGTTACAATGCGGCTTCGTTCTCTGAAATTTCTCTTTTGCCATCTCTCTTCTCCTCTAGTTCCCATCATTCAAAGCTGGAGCGGGTGAAGGGAATCGAACCCTCATGGCCAGCTTGGAAGGCTGGAGCTCTACCATTGAGCTACACCCGCTCAGGAAATGTTTGCCTGACATAGAGCCCAGCGTTTTCGCCCTAAATCACTCAATTCCTTTTCGTTATACATCCTTTTTAGGTTTTTACAAACATTTTTTGAGGGTTAATGAAGCCAAAAAAAATCTCAAGAGGTCATCCCTCTCAAGATTTTTGAAAGCCGTTAAAGAGTTATTTCAGTATGACATTCCTCCTTCTTTCGAAAAGATCTCCACAAAACTTCTCTTGAATCCTGTTAATGCTCTCAGCAGCGGTGAAGAAACAACCGGCTGAGATTTTCGCAAAATCTGGGCTTTAATATCATCTCCAAATGCTGCGAGCTCTGTCGGAGTTATAGCTCCAGGCCTACCACCTCTTGTGAATACAAAGTGAGCAATCGCGGCTTCTGCCTTTGCATCCATTTGAGGCCCTGTAAGCGTTTTCACGTGAGGATCATCCATAGTTTCTAAAACGATGTAAAGAAACTTTGCTGTGCCAAGCATCCGCAAAGCACCTGCCCCTCCTGTTTCAGCTATTAAACTTCCAAAATCACCCATGCCTTCAAGAAATTCTGGCGTTATGTTTGTGCTACTCTGTCCCCACGAAAAACTATCTTCAAAAGGAACTACAGGCAAATAATAGAATTCCTGTCTTCCAGACAACAGTGATTGTTCTGCAGCACGCTCAACCATCACATCAATCACATCCCTTCCTATGGGAAGAGCCTTCGCTATAAAAATCTCTTCTCCTACTGTTCCTGGGGAAAATATATTTAATCGCGGTGGCACAGGCGGTGGTGCAGCCAGAAACTCTTCTTCTGGGCTCATTCCACTAAAACTAGGCTGCATGCTTATCCCTGAACTTGGACTTGGCCCCACATCTTCACTAGGAGGAACGGCATGAACGCTCATACTTCCCAAAAGGGAAAGCTGCAAAAGCGACAGAAGTATAATGACTTTCTTGTTCACGACCATCATTACCATCAACATGAAAACAACAATTAATCTTACTACTTTTATTATATCATCTTAAATATTAATTTAATACTAATTAATAATGGAACAATAAGTTACAAAAAACATAAAACCTATTGATTTCTAACAAAAATCCCATGTCCTTGCTGTAATCCTCAAAACAAGATATAAATCCCCTCAAACCAACCTTTTTTTGCGGATAGATGACCTGCATCGTTCAAAAATTTGGGGGCACATCTGTTGCCACCCTTGATTTAATTAAGAAAGCGGCTTTGCGGGTCAAAAGCGAAGTTGACGCAGGTCACCAGGTTGTAGCCGTCGTTTCTGCCATGGCAGGCACCACCAATGCACTAGTATCCTCAATCCGAGATCTCTCCACCACTTATGATCGGGCCGAATATGACGCCATCGTTTCTTCTGGTGAGCAAGTCACCGCCGGCCTTTTGGCCCTTGCTCTTCAAAACATAGGGCTTCCGGCCCGTTCATGGCTCGGATGGCAAATTCCCATTCATACCTCCATTCAATATGCGGGGGCTCAGATCAAGCGTATTGAAACTGATGCTTTACTCGCAGATTTAAAGAAAGGCTTTGTGGCTGTGGTGGCTGGCTTTCAAGGACTCAGCCCCGAAGGGCGCGTCACAACCTTAGGACGAGGCGGTTCAGACACAACGGCTGTTGCCTTAGCTGCGGCTTTACATGCAGAGAGGTGCGATATTTTTACTGATGTGGATGGAGTTTACACGGCTGACCCTCGCTATGTTAGCGCTGCTGATAAATTGAACCATATTGCTTACCAAGAAATGCTCGAGCTGGCCGCTCAAGGGGCCAAGGTTCTGCAAAAAGAATCCGTTGAATTTGCCATGAAACATCAGGTGCGCCTTCGTGTTCTCTCTAGTCTTTCAGAGATGCCGGGAACCCTTATTACCCATGAAAAAGAAGCCAAAGTGCGCCACTCTCCCATCCGAGGGCTTGCCCATTCCTTAAATGATGAACTCTTTACCTTGACCCATCTGCCTCAAAATCCAGCCCTTATCGATCAGATTCGCACTCTTTTAGAGTCTCATCACATTCTTATCGATATGATACAACAAAATCTCTCTCTTTGTGGCCGTACCCTTAATTTTTCATTCACACTCCCCGAAACAGAAGCTGAGCGCGCTTCAACTATTTTACATGAAGCAAAAGATAGACTTCAATTTAACGATTTATTAAGAGATTCTGATGTAGCAAAGATATCTGTTATCGGGACGGGACTGTTGACCCAGCGCTCTCCCTCGAATAAATTGTTTCAAGTTCTGCGAGAGGAAAAAATTGACGTGCATACCGTCCTATCTTCAGATATTAAACTAAGTGTGCTTATTCCAACTCAGCATGCGGAACGAGCCATTGCAAGTTTACATACCATGTACCAATTAGATGCCGAAGAGAAGGAAAGAGTTTGGCAACAAAACATTTAGAAGATTTATGGAAATGCGGGAAAGAGTTCCTTGGTGTGCGCTATGCTCTTTTGGGCGGCGCTATGACATGGGTTTCTGAGCGCAATCTGGTCTCTGCTATCTCCAATGCAGGAGGATTTGGTGTGATTGCTTCTGGGGCCATGTCTCCTGACCTTTTACGCACCGAAATTAAAGCCACGCAAGCCCTCACCCAAAATCCTTTTGGGGTGAACCTGATTACCCTTCACCCCCAACTTTTGGATTTAATTGATGTGTGTATTGAGGAAAAGGTCACCCATGTTGTCCTTGCAGGAGGCCTTCCCCCTACTCAAGCTATTACCCACCTCAAGACAAGCGGCGTTAAAGTCATTTGCTTTGCTCCGGCCCTAATTATTGCCAAAAAATTGATGAAGCTTGACGTTGATGCCCTGATTATAGAAGGAATGGAAGCGGGTGGCCACATTGGCCCTGTTTCCACCAGTGTTCTTGTTCAAGAAATCCTCCCTCATGTCAAAGAGATTCCTGTATTTGTCGCAGGCGGCATTGGGCGCGGCGAGGCCATTGTTTCTTATCTTGAAATGGGCGCCGCTGGCTGTCAGCTGGGCACCCATTTTGTTTGCGCCACCGAATGCATTGCTCATCCTGAATTTAAAAAAGCCTTTTTAAGGGCTCAAGCGCGGGATGCTATTATTTCTCCTCAGTTGGATTCAAGGTTTCCTGTGATTCCTGTCCGTGCCCTTGCCAACCAAGCCACAAAAGATTTCTTAGCCTATCAAAGAGAACTTATTAATCAAGTGGACCAAGGCACCCTTGATTTAAAAGAAGCCCAACTAAAAATTGAGCACTTTTGGGCAGGCGCCCTCAGGCGAGCCGTCATTGAAGGAGATGTTGAGAATGGATCTATGATGGCAGGTCAAAGCGTCGGCATGGTCACCTGTGAGCAGCCCACCCAAAATATTATTGATGAGCTTATCGCTCAAGCCGAGGCCGCCTTAAAATCCCGTACACATCAAAAAGCGTCTTCCTTATGCTAGCAATAACGTCCTCTCCTCTTTCCCCTCTCCACTCTCTTCTCAAAACTGTCAGTGACACCCTTGCTAAACCCCAAACCCTTCCGGCACGATTAACCATTGCTTTAAAAACCGTTGCCCAAGAACTGGGAGCAACAACAGCGATTTTATACTTACTCTCACCTGACCGCTACTTAGAGATCTATGCTGTCTATGACTCCACCACAGCTCAACACAAAAAAATTCGTTTTCGGATAGGCGAAGGCGTAGTGGGTTTCATTGCGGGTATTGGAAAAAGCTTAATTTGCGATAATATCGCTCGCCATCCAAACTTCTTATTCTGGCCTGGCATTGCTGAGCATCTGAATTTAGCTCTTCTCGGGGTTCCACTGATTTCTCCAAAGGGGCTGATCGGCGTTCTTACTCTTCAAAATCCCATTTCCAATCCCTTTGACCAATGGCGAGAGAAGAGTCTCATGGAAATCGGGAACTATTTTGCTAACCTCCCTGAGTTGCAGCGTTTTCCTGTTTTTAATGTAGGAGAAGGTAAAATTTCTGGCACCCAGAGCCTTCAGGGAATTCCTTTTAACGCAGGGATTGCAACGGGAACCGCTTTTATACATCAACCCTATGGGTGGAAAGAAACAGACTTTACCCAAAACATAAAGGAAGAAAGTCTCCGTCTCAAATTCGCTATTCGTGAGATGATTGAGGCTATTGATCGCCTTGTGGAATCAACACCTGAATTAGGAAAAGGCACCCAAGATATTTTATCCTCCTATCGCATGATTGCCTCTGACCGGGGATGGGTGCGGAAAATACAGGAATACATTCAAAAAGGATTTACAGCCGAAGCCGCTGTCCAAAAAGTACGGCGTCAAACCCGTGAGCGCTTTGCTGAAATTGGAGATCAAACCCTTAAAGGGCGTCTTACGGATCTTGAAGACCTGGCCAGCCGTCTTTTAAAACAGCTGTCCGGCAAGGACTCCATCACGGAAGAACTGCCAGAATCTACCATTTTGGTGGCCCATAATCTAGGCCCGGCCGAGCTTTTGGATTACGATCGCAGATTTATCAAGGGACTTGTGCTCGAGGAAGGGGTGCATACAGCTCATGTAGCCATCCTCGCTCGCTCCCTTGATATCCCTGTGGTGGGGCGCATCCCCTTACTCCTCACCCATGTGGAAGGCGGCGACAAACTTATTGTCAATGGCACGGAAGGAACGATTATTGTTAATCCAGACCCTGAAGCTTTCCAAAACGCGCGCGAGAAAATGCGTCACCACAAACAAGGGCAAGTTTTAAACAAAAAAATGGCCGCTCAACCTTGCCAAACCTTGGATGACACCCCCATTTCCCTCTCCTTAAATGCGGGCCTTCCCATTGATTTGCATCATTTAGATGAATTGCCTTTTGAAGGCGTGGGCCTCTACCGCACAGAAATTTCTTTTATGATGCGCTCCTCCTTCCCAGACGTAAAAACTCAAACAGAAATCTATAAGGATATCTTTGAACATGCCAAAGGTCAGTCCGTAACTTTTCGCGCTCTGGATATTGGTGGGGATAAGATCGTTCCTTATATGTGGCGTATTCAAGATGAAAACCCTGTTTTAGGATGGCGGGCCATTCGGGTAGCCCTAGACAAACCTGCGATTTTGCGTCAGCAGGTGCGCGCCTTAATTCATGCCAGTCCTGGACAACATCTGCGCCTGCTCTTTCCGATGATTTCTGATATCAATGAATATCGGCAAGCGCGGGGTCATGCGGAACAAGAATGGAGCCGAGCCAAAGAGGGGGGAACTCTCCTGCCCGCTTCCCTCTCCTATGGAGTGATGCTGGAGGTTCCCTCCATCGTGGATCAGCTGGAGACACTCTTGAAAGAAGTTGATTTTGTTTCCGTCGGCACCAATGATCTTTTCCAATTTTATTATGCCTGCGATCGGACCAACCCTATCGTCTCTGGGCGTTACGATCCTCTTTCTTCCACCTTTCTCAATTACTTGCTGAAAATCTGGCAGGCTTGTGAAAAGGACAATATTCCTGTCAGTATTTGCGGAGAAATGGCGAGCAAACCCCTAGAAGCCCTCGCACTGATGGGGATGGGGTATCGTTCTTTTTCTGTCCCTGGGCCTTCGGCAGGTCAGCTGAAAAAGATGATCTTAAGCACCCTCTTAAAGGAAACGGAAAGCTTTCTTAGAGAAGCCTTGGGTACCTACTCTCCCTCTTTACGAAAGCCCCTTTCTGATTTTGCAAAGAATCATAAGATTTGTTTAGAGTAACTCTTCAAGATTATAAGCTATCAAAAAGTAGAACTCCTCTCTTAACATTGGACAAATTTTTTTCGTCGAGCCCACGCAGTGGGCGCAGCAATCCATGGATTCATTGGAAAAATGAATTGCTTCGTCGGGTCTTTGACCCTTCTCGCAATGACGAAAAAACGTGGTTTTCCTTGGTATATAAAAATCCGTCCGGTGGTAAGAGCTCCTCTTCAAAACCGTTGCAAAGGTTTTGTATTATTGCTACAAAGAGGGGAGTTTTATTTTTTAATTATCATCAGGTTCTTAAAATGAAAAAGTTAATTTGTTTTATATTATCATATTTAATATTAGCTAATAACTCTACAAACCTTAAAGCTGCCGATGTAGATGAGGTAAATAAAGTAACTCGACAAAAGTCATCTGTTATCGGTATTACCGAAGAAGGTATATGTAATGGCATACTCTATGTATGCCCAGATCGACTACATCAGATGTTTTCTGTTGAGCCTGAAACAAGTGAGGGTTCAGCTCCTGAATGGAATAGATATAAATACGCTAATTTTAAAAATGAGAAAGGAGTCGAAGAAACATGTATATTTTTAACTTCTCTTACACCAAAAGATATGGATCGCTTGGGTGAAAATGGTAAGTTTGTAGAGTGGAAAGTTATCGCATTTCTTCAAAATATAGAAGGAATAAAATCTGCTCTGGGGGTTACTTTTGAGATGCCTCCTAAAGAAGAATCTTCTAAGAAAGAGAGGGAACAACGCAAGAAGAAAAGTAAATTCATTCCTAACTTTCTACAGATCCCCTTAACGCATCAAAAGGTATCTAAAAAGAAGTAAAAAAATCACGCATCATCAAGACCGCCACATAGAGTCATTTCTCTGATTTTTTTAGTGATTATACATATAATGCGATCATTATAGTGGTCATTTTTACCTCTTAAACCGCTCCTCAGCCAGGTAGTCAGCGGCCTCACTTGTGGAAAGCTTTAGCTTTTCAGCCCGGTGAAAAATATCGAGAAGGGTATCATAAATCCCTTGGACATGCTTCAAAACAATATCACGGTCATAATTGAGACCATCATAGGAGACATCAATCAGGCCCCCTGCATTCACCACATAGTCAGGCCCATAGAGGATCTTCATACGCCCCAAGATCTCCCCATGTTCATGGTTTTCAAGTTGGTTATTGGCTGACCCCACAATCATTTTACACTTGAACTGGGGAATAGTGTGATCATTAATAATCGCGCCTAAAGCACAGGGGGAAAAAACATCCACGTCAGCCTTATAAATATCATTGGGAGCAACAGCAGTTGCTTTAAAAGCTTTAATAACCTTTTGAACCAACTTATCGTCAATATCGGTCACAACTAATTCGGCGCCGGCCTCGTGCAAAAGTTTACAGAGGTGATACCCCACATGACCTAGCCCTTGGACAGCAATTTTAAGTCCCTCCAAGGATTCTTTTTTCAGGCGATGTGCAACAGCTGCCCGGATGCCTTCATAGACCCCAATCGCCGTATAAGGAGAAGGATCGCCAACCCCGCCGGGAAGCCCTACCACATGGGTAGTTGTTTCTCGAATGTAAGCCATATCCTTTGGTGATGTTCCCACATCCTCACCCGTAATGAATTGCCCATGAAACTGATTGACACAGCGACCCACAGCCCGAAAAAGGGCAGGCGCCTTATCATGATGGGAATCACCAATAATAACAATTTTTCCGCCGCCATAGGGTAGGTTAGCTAAAGCGGCTTTATAGGTCATCCCTTTCGAAAGACGCAGTACATCCGTCAGGGCCTCCTGCTCATCCTTATAGGGCCACATACGGCACCCCCCAAGAGCAGGTCCGCGCCAGGTATTATGGATCGCTATGATGGCTTTAAGGCCTGTTTTCCTGTCGTGAAAAAAACTGACTTGCTCATGTCCGTCAAAATCAATGGCACCAAAAACAGGCATTTTAGACTCCCTTATTCTTATTGTGTGGTTACTTTGATCACATCTTCTTGGCGGATGCAATCATTCTTCGGCCTTTTTCTCTCGAGGAAAGGTTTCTGGAATGAGGGGCACCAAAAGGAGAGAAATCAAGAGACAAATAGGAACACTGAGAAAAGCAAAGCGATAGTCGGCAATAGTATATAAAGGAATACCGTTGTTCATCACCCCATCCCAAATCCAATCAAGGAACCAACCAATTAAAGGTTGCAAAACCATTCCCACGATCATAACAATCATATTAGTAAAGCTAACGGCTGTCCCGTTACTCGCATTAGGCGTTAGTTGACACACTGATGAGAAGATAAGCGGTTGGGCAGCAAAGAAAAATCCCGATAAAATGAATAACATATACATCACGATTAGAGGAACATCCACCAAATAAATAATGGCTATGTTACATATAATGGCCAGTATAGCCCCCACTGCCATAGGGAGTTTCCGATTCATTAAATAATCAGAAATAAGAGCGACGATGGGAGAGCCTATCCCCGCACCAACATAAAACATGGTTGTGACAGAGCCTGCTGTTACACGATCCACATCATAAAGTTTCATTAAAAAAGGGACACCCCACAAATCGACGAAAGCAAGCATGGGCACGTACATCAACGCTCCATAAAACCCTAAGGCCCAAATACGATAGTTAATAATAATATCTTTCAAACGAACAAAGAGTGTTTTGAGGCTCGTATCTACGGATGCTACAGGTTCAATGGGACCTTCGGGAGGTGTATCTTTTACAAAAATCCAAATCCCTGCCCCAATAAGAAACCCTATGGGAACAACGACATAGAGCAAGGCTTCTCGCCAACCTAAAGCATCAATCACAAAAGCGAGAGGCGCTTGTCCAAAAGAAGCCCCCAACTTCCCTGCCAACAAGGTAAAACCCACAACAAGAGCCAGCCGTTCGGCATGAAACCAATTCGTCGCTAGCTTTAATGAACCAAGAAAAGCACAGGTGGACCCTGCACCAATCAAAAGACGCCCAAAGCAGGCAAGATAAAAAGAATCGGAAAGAGCGAAAAAGACTGTTCCTATCATACAAAGAAGAATAGCTCCTTTTAAAAGGCGCGTCGGTCCAAATTTGTCCATTCCGAGTCCCACAGGAATCTGAAGGGAAACATAGGACACTAAATAGAAAGAACTTAAAATCCCTAAGGAGCAGGCCTCAACGGAAAAATCCCGCATTAAATCATCGGTCATCACACCGGGAGAATTTCTTAAAATGAACTGATATAAATAAAAAAGTCCAGCAAAGCTCCAAACAAACCAGGCCCTTACATCCGATGAAAAGGAGTCTTTGCGAGCTTTTTTGGTTACACCTTTTGCCAACACTGAAGTCATTCACGACCGTCCATTCTTTTCAAAATTTATCAAAGCTAATTTTATGGGACATCACAACTGATTTGTCCAGAGGGAGGGGATAATTTATGCGGATTAAAAGTATTTACCGGTTTTAACTTGTTGTGAAAGCTTGACTTGATAATGGGGGCCTTTTTTGGCTACACCTACTCTAGGGTACTTTACAAAAAATTAATCATATTTATAGTAATATTATTTCATGAAGACATCATAT
>JAKFXB010000124.1 GCA_021731585.1 Alphaproteobacteria bacterium | reverse complement strand
ATTGTCAACATTGCTGATATTACCCAGGCCCCTGATCTTAAGGTTAAGCCAAAAGTGGATGGCCCTGAAATGAAGAAAGAGGAAAAACCCGAACCTCCAAAGCCCACCCCTGTGGTTGAAAAAGCGCCAGAACCAAAGCCAGAGCCTGAACCTGTGCCTGAACCAGAAAAAGCTCCTGAGCCTATCCCTGAGCCTGAAGCAATGCCAGAGGTTACCATGGATGATTTGTTGGCTCCTATTGAAGAAGAGAAGAAGAAGGAAGAAAAGCCCAAGGAAAAGCCTAAGGAGAAACCCAAGGAAAAGAAGAAAAAAGCCAAGCCTAAGAAAGATTTCATGAAGCTTTTGAACAATATGGATAAAACGGAAGCTTCATCGGATGGTCCTGCTCAGCAGGAACAGGACGAAAACTCAACATCCGATCATGCGGCCAACAATATCAGTGCTGTTTTGTCGATCACTGAACTGGATCTTATCCGACGTCAGTTGGCAGCTTGCTGGAATGTACCTGCAGGCGCTCAGGATGCCAAGGGCCTTTATGTGGACGTTCGAATTGAAATGAATCCTGATGCAACAGTGCAGTCAGCCGTTGTGACAGGATCCAGTGGTGATGGAAGTTATAAGCGGGCGGCGGAAGATAGTGCTTTGCGGGCCGTTAGGAATCCTAAATGCAGTCCTCTCAAACTGCCACTCCATCGGTATGATCAATGGAAAACCATTACCATTCGCTTTGATCCGCAACATATTTTGTAGATCTCTAAAAGAATGAAATTTTGTTTATCTTACCAGCTGACGTTCTTTATTTTCTGTAAATTTTAATACTCCGCTGTCATCCCCTCGAATGAGGGGATCCAGTGCATGACTTATTGCGCAGCAATGTTATTGATTTTACCCAAAAGGGTTACTCATTCCTACGGAATAAGTTATTTGCCCTGGATCCTCTCCTCCGCGAGGATAACGTCTGTGGAAATTAGAGGCTATTATTAAAACATCCGGTGGTAAGTTTGTTTATAAGGAATTTTTTACAAAAATATCATATTGGAGTGCATTCCATATATATATTAAATTTCCTGGAGTGTAGTCTTGAAAAACCCCTATTGGCATGAAATATGTCCTGGATTTCTTGAAGATGTTGTTGATAAACATCCCTATTTCTTTGATAAGATGCTTTTGTCGTCAAGGATGATATTTTATACCCTAGCCACAAGACACTGCCACTTTATTTGTTTGGCTTCCTTTATTAAATTTAGGTGTGTTATTTACAACACCTTCTCAAGAAACGATTTTGCTCGTTTTGTTTTAGGGGATTTGAAGAACTTTTGACTCATGGAATCTTCAACCAAATGACCTTCATCCAAAAACCAGATGCGGTCGGCAATTTCCCTTGCAAAACCCATTTCATGGGTAACGATAATCATGGTAATGCCTGTGTGAGCCAGGCTTTTAATGACTTCAAGAACTTCCTTGACCATCTCAGGATCCAGAGCAGAGGTAGGCTCATCAAAAAGAATGACTTCCGGCTCCATGGCAAGAGCCCTCGCGATGGCGGCCCGTTGCTTTTGACCGCCCGAAAGGTTAGGGGGATAGGTTTGAGCCTTGTCCTTAAGGCCCACCTTTTCTAAAAGCTTTTTTCCCAAAATTTCTGCGTCTTTGCGCGCCATTTTTTTGACCTTCATAGGCGCATAAATGATATTTTCAAGAGTGCTCATATGAGGGAAGAGATTAAACTGTTGGAACACCATCCCTACTTTTGTGCGCAGTTTCTCAACGTTTGCGCTCTTGTCACTCACACAAACATTATCGACAAAAACTTTTCCGGATGTGGGAATTTCTAAAAGATTGATAGATCTTAAAAGGGTAGATTTTCCTGATCCAGAAGGGCCAATGATGGCCAAGACTTCGCCCCGCGGAATGCGTCCAGAAATACCCTTAAGAACTTCAAGAGAGCCAAATGTTTTATGAATATTTTCCAGTAAGATCATGACGTTTTCAATTTCTTTTCCAAAAGGTTTGCGCCCATGGTGAGGATCATCACCAACACATAATATAAGCCGCCGGCAATCAACAGAGGTTCAAAATAAAGGTACTTTTCGCTTGCCACAATGTTGGCTCTGCGCAAAATATCCGCTCCCCCAATAAAGGAAATCAAGGCAGATTCTTTTAATAAGTTGACGGCTTCATTCACCAAAGACGGGAGGATTGTCTTTATGGCTTGAGGTAAAATGATATCTTTCATGGCGAAGGGATAAGAAATTCCCAAGGAAAGGGCCGCTTCCATCTGTCCCTTATCAACGGTGTTAATACCGCCTTGAATATGTACAGACATATAAGCTGCTGAATTCAATGAAAAAGCCAAAATACCCGCTTCCCAAATAGAGATATTATACCCTATGAGTTGAGGTGTTGAATGATAAATAAGGATCAATTGAAGCAGAAGAGGCGTTCCCCTGAAGATAGAAGTGTAAAAGTTGGCAAACCAATTTAAGGGCTTGATAGAGATGACTTTTAATACGGCAAGGAAAGTTCCCCCTATGAATCCTAAGAATAAAGAAGCCCCCATATAGCCCAGGGTAACGGGGAGGCCCTGAAGGATATAAGGAACAGACGGCCATATGCGTTCAAAGTCTAAAAACATTACTGAATGATCCACTTTACTTCAATGTTTTTAATATCACTCCGCATTTCTTTAAGGGCTTCATTGACAGGAGCTACAAGGGGAGAACCTTTAGGAAAAGCAATAGCGATTTCACCGCTGGAGATGTCTACGGAAACAACTTTAAATCCGGGAGTCGATTTTGCAATTTTGTAAGCCACTGCGCTCCCAATAAGGGCTGCTTGAATTCTTCCATTCTTAAGTTCTTGAACAAGATCTCCCACTTTATTTAAAGCAACAAGGGTCAAACCCGGAACACTCTCGGTCAACTTCCGACCAATCGTTTCATTCGAACTTCCCAACTGTACCCCTAATTTTTGCCCCTCTAAATCTTTTTCTGAAATCAAAGAAGATGTTTCTAAGACAAGGAGCTCAGATTTATTATTATAATAAGGGGTTGAAAAATCTACGCTTTTACGCCTTTCCTCTGTTGGAGAGAGCTCAGCAATCGCCATATCTGCTCGACCCGACTGAAGAGAAGGAATAAGAGAAGAAAAGTCAGCTTCAACAATCTTTACAGGACGCCCCAAATGCTCACCTAATTTATGGACGACATCCATATCAAAGCCAATCACCTTATCTCCACTCTGAGTCGTATCCTTAAATTCATAAGGAGGATTATCAGGAGAGGTAATAACAACAAGAGGCTTTACGGCCCCATCTTCTTTCTTCTCTCCACAAGAGACCAGAAAAAGCAAGCAAAGACATGCAGATATAATTTTTTTGACCACTTCGAACTTCATTTTAGGAGATCCTTATTTTAAAGATCAAAGAATAACCTTCTCCTCAGAAAAGGTCAATTTGAAGATTCTTTTTCGAATGGTGAACTAACAGTTGCAATTGTTGTGAATTATTTTTATGTTACACACAACTTTCCTTGGGGCGTAGCCAAGCGGTAAGGCAGCGGTTTTTGGTACCGCCATTCGTAGGTTCGATTCCTACCGCCCCAGCCACCTTTTCCTAGCAATGATAAAACTTACTATAAAACTTAAAAACATCATGCTTGTTAAAACAATGGCGAGGATAAGAGGTGTTGTTGGAAGGAAACTTGCAAGAATACTTCCTATAAATCCTGATCCAATTTGAATAGATCCCACCATGGCGGAGGCGACGCCTGCAATTTTAGGAAATAAATTCATAGAAGCTGTTGAGGCATTAACGACGGCTAGAGCAGAGGCCGCATAAAACCCAATGGTAAAAAGAATTACGATCAATGCTGTTGGGGAAAATAAAAGACAAATGCTTAGAAAGATGACACTTAAACACAAACTTAGGAAGCTCCCTATAAGGATTCCTTGATGAAACTGAATGCGGTGCGCCAGGTATCGCGCAAAGTTAAATCCTGAAATATTGCCAATAGCACCGATAATCCCTAAGGCGCCATACTCTTCAGGGCTAAAGTTAAAGTGTGTGATGAAAAGATAGGGCGAAAAAGTAACGTAGCAAAAAATTGCTCCCATCTGCAGGCCAATCACAAGACAAAAAAGGGTATAAGAAGGATCCTTAAATAAGGTAACGTAATTTTTAAGAATGGAAGAAAGGGATATTTTCTCTTCTGACAAAGGTTTTGTTTCAGGAAGCCACCTCCAAACCATTAGAGCAATAATTATCCCAAACCCCATCAAAAAATAAAAATTATATTTCCAGCCAAAGGCCGATTGAAGAAATCCTCCCAAAGTAGGAGCAATGGCGGGGGAAAAGGAGGCCACCATCATTGTCGTGGCTGAAAAACGCGTTAAATCAGCCCCTTCATAAAGATCACGGCCCATGGCGCGCACGACCAGTGGGCCGGCTCCGGCGGCAAATCCTTGAAGAAAACGAGCGATTTGAAGACTAAAAATATCATGTGATTCGGCACACCAAAAACTCGTAAGGATAAAGAGAATGATTCCCCCCTTGGCAACAACAAGTCGTCCCAATCGATCAGCAAGGGGGCCGAGAATTAAACTTCCTATAGCCGATCCTAAAAAGAAAAGAGCAAGAGTTTTTTGAACCTGTTCGGGACGTGCATGTAGCGCGTCTCCAATGGCTGGAAAAGAGGGAAGATAGATTGCCGTTGAAAAAAAGCCTATGGCCATGAGCAGGCATAAAATAGGTAAAAGAAGCCGTGAGGATTGTGCTGAACTCATGAAACGAGGATCCATTTTTTTTATTAAGGTTATGAAGCATATAATAGGAAGGGTGGGATTTCTAGGGGAATGTTTTGTATTTCAGCTTAGTCTGTGTTTTTAGGATGCTTTATTCGCAAGATTTTTTTTCAATACTCACATTCGTAGTCTAGCTACGAATTTGATTGGTATAAAGAGTTTTTTTCAAAAAAAAGGAGGCCGAAGCCCCCTTTTTCAAAGACGTAAAGTTTAACGTTTGGAGAATTGGAAGCTTCGACGGGCTTTTTTGTGACCGTACTTTTTACGTTCAACAACACGCGCATCTCTTGTCAAGAATCCTTCTTTTTTCAAGATAGTTCTTAATGCAGGCTCATAAAGTGTCAAAGCTTTGCTGATGCCATGACGCACAGCACCGGCTTGGCCGGAAAGGCCTCCTCCGGAAACGGTACAAATGACATCGTACTGTTCCTGGCGATTTGCAGTCACAAAGGGTTGATTGATCAACATACGCAAAACGGGACGCGCAAAATAAACTGTATCTTCACGATTGTTTACTTTGATTTTTCCTTTGCCAGGTTTAATCCATACGCGGGCAACGGCATCTTTTCTTTTACCGGTAGCATAAGATCTTCCTTGAGCATCAATTTTGGGCTCAGGAAGAGGAGCGTCTTTTGAAGGCGTGACTCCTGTTATAACTGCTGCTTTTTCGGACACAGCAGACTTTAGTGTTTCAAGGCTGACTTTATCCATGATCAGTCGCTCCTTTTATTTTTAGGGTTCATTGAAGCTACGTCCAAGGGCTGAGGGGTTTGTGCCTCATGGGGATGGGCGGCGCCAGCATAAATCTTTAAAGCACCCATTTGCCTGCGTCCTAAAGGACCGCGGGTGATCATACGTTCAACGGCTTTGAAAACAACGCGCTCTGGATATTTTCCTTCCAAAAGCTGACTCATTGTTCTTTCTTTGATTCCACCGGGATGGCCTGTGTGCCAATAAAACTTTTTATCCTTAAGCTTATTGCCCGTAAGGCGTACTTTTTCTGCATTCACAATAATAATGTTATCACCGCAATCCATGTGAGGGGTGAAAGTTGGCTTGTGCTTGCCGCGCAAATAGTTTGCAACGACAGAAGCTAAGCGTCCTAACACAAGATCCGTGGCATCAATAACGTACCACTTCTTATCAATCTCACTGGCTTTCATTGAGTAGGTTTTCATTTTCCTTCACCTCTAATTTAAAGTCCAATGGAGAGTTAATAATCGGCAACCATCAAAATGTCAAGGGAATTTAATGAAAAACAGATGTGGTATTATACTACCCCATGGAAAAATGAGGCATTGACTGGTCGGAGCGGCGGGATTTGAACCCACGACCCCCACACCCCCAGCGTGGTGCGCTACCGGCCTGCGCTACGCTCCGAACAGGCAGACTATAAACAGACTGGGGAGATGAAGCAATAAGGAATTTCAAAGAGTATAGGTTTATTAAAATGAAAGAGATAACTGTCTAGAGACTATCCCAGCTCCGTATACGGTTCACTGGTGTGGTGATGTGAGAGTAGGGGGCATAAGCCCCCTCTCGATCGCTGTTAAATTAAAAATTCGGAGTTTTCGCTCCAGGAGATATTCTTTCCACTTATGACTGGGGCGTAATGACACTCAGAAACAAATTAATTGAACGTTCATGTTCTGTACCTTCACGTACGGTTAAAGTAGCCTTTCGTTTGTCAGGGGATCCTGGGATTTGTTCAAAAAATACAACTGCATCTATATAGTAATTTCTTAAAAGTTGGCAGGTCTCTGCAGAAATCGGCTCAAATGGAACTTCTTCAGAAGAGCTTATGCCATAATACGTCTTTCCTAATACAATACCCTCTTCAGGTCCTACCGGAATTAAACCAGAGGCGGTATGACGTTGAAATAATTTTGCAGATGGATACAATGCAGCTGCAGCTTCAAATACTGCAGGCGGCTGTGCCATTAGACATGGTTGTTCCTCGTCTTGAGAATGCGCCGCAAATGCAGCTTCGAATGCCGCAGCAGGCGGGTGTGCCATTACCATAGATGGTTGTTCGTCGTCATTGGGTTCATCGTTAGTGGTATCTGCGAACGCAACAGAACAATGCAGCATTGATGAAGAAAGGATAAGAGATAACAATAGTTTTTTCATAATAAGCTCCTTAAAAAGTTTACATTTTTACATTACTTTTACATTTTATATTTTGTCAACCGCTTTATAATTCATCTGTATTTATAAAATACCTCGCCGGTAAACCGACGAGATATTAAGTATCCTCAGTTCTCTTTATTAATGTACTCCTCTGTTTTCTGGGGAAATTCGACAGAAGGCAGTGGCTTGTCAGGATTTTTTAAAATAAAATCCACCATCCGTGCCGTTTGCCGTCCTATCTCACGTTGATCAGGACCAAGGGCCGCAAGAGCCCCTTGATCAGCAATATCGATATCACTGACAAAAGCAGGAATGCCGCAGGCTTGCGCCGCTTTCACCACACTTTTAAAAGCGCTCAGTGCCGTGTTATCATTGTTAATGAATACAGCATCCACCTTCCCGCAAAGGCTGCGTGTTGCTGCCATCACGTCACTTGTTTTGGAAGCCACCGCCATCACCAAAGTCAAATCAAAGGAAGGCGCCGCTTTTTCCATCATGGCATTCAACGCTGTCGAGTTCGCTTCCCCGGGGTTATAGATCACCCCCAAGGTTTTTAAGGTGGGGAGAACACGCTTAAAGAGCTTGAATTGAGGTTCAACAGACACAAAGTTTGACACGCCTGTGACATGTCTTCCTGGGGTCTTCAAACTAGTGACGAGCTTTGCAGCAAGGGGGTCGGTCACCGAACTAAAGACCACAGGAATATCTGTGTCTTTCGTTGCAGCCATAGCGGCTTGAGCTGCAGTTGTGGGGATGGCCACAATCACATCTGGCTGATCTGACATGAATTTTTGAGCGATTTGAGCTGCTAAAGTAGGATTTCCTTGAGCCGATTGAAACTCTAAAATAAGATTTTCCCCTTCTCGATACCCTAATTTATTTAGCTCTTCGAGAAAACCTTCTCGCGTTGCATCTAAGGCAGGGTGTTCAACAAGTTGGAGGATGGAAATTTTTGTGGGAGAACTTTGAGCGGAAGAAAGGGAGAGTAATAAAAATATAAAAGTCAGTTTTATAAGTTGAAATAAATTTTTATAGTATAACATTTTAAGGCCCTCATTCGTTTAAGTTGTTGTATTATTTCAGTAAATAAAAAGTTTTTATGATGATGGTGATGCATAATCAGTCTCCATTGATTGAGTTGACCCCTTTCAGTATGAAAGGGATATTTAAGCGTATTCATTTTAAATAAAAAAAGGAAGGAAAAATTATATCAGGGGCTACTAATGAAAATGTTGAAAAATTAATCACATATACCTCTCCGATTATATTTCTCATCATTTCCTGGAAAATCTTAATTAGCCATATGATGTCATTTCTTTGACTTTTTCTTTTCAGGATGAGATTATTGGAAGTGGAGAAAGTGAACACTTTTCCCCTAGGGGGCTCTCAGAAGGGGCGCCCTCATGGGCAGGAGAAGAGTGGTCACGGACTCCCTTAGAGGTAGAGCCTGAGGAAGGTGAAGTCGAATGAGAAGATTTGAAACTAGCTAGAATCTTCGAGGAATCCTTCTGATCTTTATCTATAAGTAAAACTGCCGCCCATAAGGTTAAGTTGTCCCGGGACACTTAATTAATTTTGAAGAAGGGGTTAGGTCTCCCGTTGTATGATACTTTCCCCTTTGACGAATAAGGGGAAAGTGATCGGGATCAGCGGTTAGATCAATCACTTTACCCACGATGATGTCGTGGTCGCCTCCATCATAGATGGCGCTTTTTTTACATACAATATGGCCCATAGCCTCACCAATAAGAAGACAACCAGATTTTTCATGGTGCGAGGTTGCAATCTCCTCCAATCTTAAGGCGGTGTGATTGGCAAACCCTTCAGAAAGATGAACTTGATCTTTATTAAGGATATTCACGACAAAGTAAACGGAATCCTTAAAAATCGGATGGGTTCTGGATTTGCGTGACAGGCAAAACAGAATTTGTGGCGGTGTTAAGGAAACAGAGGTGAAAGAGCTAATGGTAATCCCAATGTGTCCTTTGGATTCGCTACAGGCCGTTACCACCGTAACCCCTGTGGGGAAAAGGCCGAGTGTTTTGCGAAACTGATCATCCGTAATATTCATGCCCTTGTTTTAAGGGAAAAAAGAGCTTGTGAAAACTATTAAATGAAAAGGTTCTCTTTTTCTTTACGCTTCCCTGTTGACGTGGGTTTCAGAGAAAGGCATCTTGCAAGAATGAATCAACAAATAAATAGAGTTCATATGAGCGAAAATTCCTCTGCCGTGTCTTTAGAGATGATGGCTGGTGCCATCCGTGCCCTTTCAATGGATGGTGTAGAACGTGCGAAATCAGGTCACCCAGGCATGCCTATGGGAATGGCGGATGTGGCCACCGTTCTCTTCACAAAATATTTAAAATTTGATGCCGCCGCTCCTCATTGGCCTGATCGGGATCGCTTTGTCCTTTCTGCAGGGCATGGGTCTATGTTGCTTTACTCCCTCCTTTATTTAACGGGCTATCAAGACATGACTCTTGAAGAGCTTAAAAACTTTCGCCAATGGGACAGCCGAACGGCAGGACATCCTGAATATGGCTTTGCTGCTGGCATTGAGACCACCACTGGCCCCTTGGGCCAAGGTCTAGGGAACGCTGTTGGCATGGCAATGGCCGAGAAAATGCTGAAAGCTCAGTTTGGAAAAGAGCTCGTTGACCATAAAACCTATGTGATTGTAGGGGATGGTTGCCTGATGGAGGGCATCTCCCATGAAGCCATTTCAATGGCCGGCCATTTGCAATTGGATAATCTTGTGGTTTTATTTGATGACAATCGTATCACGATTGACGGTTCAACAGATCTTTCTGTCTCCGATGATCAACTGGCGCGTTTTAAAGCCTCTGGGTGGGATGCAATAACTATTGATGGACATAATTTCAAGGAAATTGATGCGGCCCTTGCGAAAGCCCAATTGGCTACAAAACCATTCCTCATTGCTTGCAAAACAAAAATTGCTCAGGGCGCTCCTCACAAAGCCGGAACGTCTGCTGCCCATGGCTCTCCCTTAGGAGAAGAAGAAATAAAAGCCACACGGGAAAATATTGGATGGCCTTATCCTCCCTTTGAGATTCCCGCCCCCCTTCTTGAGGCCTGGCGGCAAGCAGGAAAACGTCATCAATCAACCGTCAGCGCCTGGGCAGAATGTCTTGCCAAGAATGAAAAGAAGGCCGAATTTGAGCGGCGCCTCCAAGGCACTTTGCCCCAAGAATGGACAGTTCCCCTTAAAGAGCTTTGTGAAAAATTTGTGGCTGAAAAAACAGCTGTCGCGACGCGTCAATCCTCCCAAATGGTTTTGGATATAATTTCTCCTGGGCTTCCTGAGTTGGTGGGCGGATCAGCGGATCTGACAGGCTCAAACAATACAAAAGCCAAGGATATGATAGGAGTTGAAACTCATAATTTTGGGGGCCGTTATCTCTATTACGGTGTGCGCGAGCACGGCATGGCTGCTGCTATGAATGGAATCGCTCTTCATGGCGGATTTATCCCCTATGGCGGTACCTTCTTAACCTTCACCGACTATTGTCGTCCATCCATTCGTCTGTCTGCATTAATGGGAATTCGCGTTATTTATGTGATGACCCATGATTCCATTGGCCTTGGCGAAGATGGGCCTACCCATCAACCTATTGAACATCTGGCTTCCCTAAGAGCGATTCCAAACCTTCAAGTCTTTAGGCCTTGTGATGCGGTAGAGGTTGCTGAATGTTGGCAACTTTCCCTTGAATCAAAAACCTCTCCTTCCATTTTGGCTTTAACCCGCCAAAAGCTTCCTCTTCTGCGGGAAGATGTTTCAGAGAATTTTTCTGCCCGGGGTGCATATGTTTTAAAACCATCCACGGGGCCCCGAAAAGTCACCCTTTTGGCTACCGGCTCTGAAGTAGAGATCGCCCTTAAAGCCCAAGGTCTTTTAGAAGAAAAAGGAACGCCAACGGCCGTAGTTTCCATGCCCTGTTGGGAGCTGTTTGACAAACAGGATCAAGCCTATAAAAATGAGGTCTTAGGCATCAACACATTCCGTCTGGCTATTGAAGCGGCCTCTTCCTTTGGGTGGGAAAGGTACGTGGGAGAAAATGGCGCCATCGTGGGACTCGATCATTTTGGAGCGTCAGCACCTCAGGAAATCTTATATGAAAAATTTGGCCTGACTGCTGAGCATATTGTTAATATTATTGAAGGGAAGAAACGATGACATATAAAGTTGCTATTAATGGATTTGGCCGCATTGGCCGCCTTGTTCTTAGAGCTATTATGGAAAATCGTCGCTCTGACGTTGAAGTTGTGGCCATCAATGATTTGGGGTCTATTGCGGATAATGCCCATCTTTTTAAGTACGATTCCGTCCATGGTGCTTTTCCCGGAACGGTGGAAGTTGTTGAGGATGGTCTCAAAATCAATGGGCACCCCATTAAGGTTTTTGCTATTCCCTACCCCGCGCAACTGCCTTGGAAGGACTTAAACATTGATGTGGCCATGGAATGCTCTGGACGCTTTACAAAGCGTGAAGACGCGGCAAAACACCTCTCTGCCGGCGCTAAGAAAGTTTTGATTTCAGCCCCGGCTGAAGGCGCCGATTTAACCGTTGTTTGGGGTGTCAATAATAAGGAATTAAAGCCGGAGCATAAAGTTGTCTCCAATGCGTCCTGTACCACCAATTGTTTAGCGCCAGTCGCCTATGTTCTTCACAAGGCCATAGGTATCAAACACGGCTTCATGACAACCATTCATTCTTATACAGGTGATCAACGGCTGGTGGATACAATTCACCAAGACCTTCGCCGCGCCCGCGCAGCGGCGGTTTCTCTTATCCCTGCCTCCACGGGGGCTGCAAAGGCCGTGGGACTTGTTTTGCCGGAACTTAAGGGAAAATTAGACGGCACCGCCGTTCGTGTTCCAACGCCAAATGTCTCCCTCGTGGATTTAAAATTTACAGCTTCACGGCCTACAACCAAGGAAGAAATTAATGGTTTGATGGCACAGGCGGCCGAAGGAGAACTTCAAGGCATTTTAGCGGTGAATGATGAACCCTTAGTATCCGTTGATTTTAATCATAACCCCGCCAGCTCTATCTTTGACCTCACGGAAACCCATGTTGTGGATGGCACTTTCTGTCGCATCTTGTCCTGGTACGATAACGAATGGGGTTTTTCCAACCGTATGGCTGATACCGCAGTTGCGATGAGTGAGCTTTAGGCACCTTCTAACTCTAGGCCTTACGGGTTGGGCTCAAATCAATGGGCGCGACTCTCTTTTAATTTCAATTAAAAAAACCTCTTGACCCTGACCTTACGTCATCCCCTAGTTTAGGAAACAAGGAGAAAAAACGATGACCCAGTGGTATGTGAAAGAACTCAGCAAGTTGACGAAAGTTTCGGTGCGAACCTTGCATCATTACGACAAAATCGGCCTGCTGAAGCCGTCTATAAGGCTGGAGAATAACTATCGTGTGTACTCTGAAGCGGATTTATTGAAGTTACAACAGATTCTGGCTTTAAAGTTCTTTGGCTTTGAGTTAGGGCGCATCAAAACCTTGATGCAGGAAGAGATTAATATTTTTGATCATTTCCGCGCACAGCAAAAATTCCTTGAGCAACAGGTGAAAACTTTGCAAACGGCGAGTCAAACCCTTGAGACCATTCTCTGTGAGAGTAGCCACCGTAAACCCGTTCCGTGGAAAACCATACTTAAATTGATAGAGGATTATCAAATGACAAAAGAAATAAAATACGCATGGGTCGAGAAGGCCCTTAACCCAGCTGAGCTCAAAGAATATGCAAGCTTTGAACAAGGTTTAGCAACCCGATTTACAAAACAAGAAGCAGAAGCTTCTCGGAAGAAATGGTTTGAGTTGATCAAAGAGGTTGAGGCCAATTTAGATCAGGACCCCGTCAGTGATTTGGGTATTGAGATGGGTAAACGCTGCATGGACTGGGTGAATACTGTGTTTTCCAAAGAGCATGCAACCTTACGGACAACTCTTTGGGAAAAGGGCTTTAAAGGCGGCTATACAGATGTGCCTCCTAAAGTTGTCGCTTGGCTGGATAAGGCAACGAGTGAATACCACAAAAGTTGGATTTACGCAATTTTGGATCAAGTGGAGACCCAACCATCCGATGCCGTATTGAAGTTGTGGAATGATATTCTTACTGAAATATGTGGCGATGACCAGGCCCACAAAGACGCCGTTTATGAAGCTGTTCTGGCAGATGATAAAATTAGTCCTACAGCTAAAAACTGGCTGAGGAAGCATTTTAAATAGGCTATGTTCATCCAGCCTCTGTTTCTCTTTATATAAGCTGGATGACTGTGCCCTACCTAATTCTATGATTATCAATTTTCAAACTTTTAGGGATCATACTCCTAGAAAAGACAACTTTTAGGGAGTATGCTCCGGATAAGTTTTGATATCAAAAGGTCATAAGAAAGAGAAATCCTATGTTTATTGCTGAACTTCCCCATCGCGGGGTGATTGAAATTGAATTGAAACACCTATAGACTTTCAAACTTTTAGGGAGTATACTCCTAAAAAAGCCAACTTTTAGGGAGTATGTTCCGGATAAGTCATGAGTTACATAAAGAGATACCTCACAATTGATCTTCCAAAGCGTCAATCGGCTTTCATCTGGGGGGCACGTAAGACGGGAAAAACAACCTACCTCAAACATACCTTCCCCAAGGCCCTTGTCTATGATCTTTTAAAGTCTGATCTAGCCCTTGAGTTTTTAAAAGCGCCTTCTATATTTCGTGAAGAACTTCTTAAACATCAGGACACCTCGCTCAATCAACTTGTGATCGTTGATGAAGTTCAAAAGGTCCCTGCTCTTATGGATGAAATACATTGGCTGATTGAGAATACTGAATTCCAGTTCATCCTTTGTGGGTCAAGCGCACGCCAAATGAAGCGCCATGGCGTCAACATGCTAGGGGGCAGAGCCTGGAAATATCATTTTTTTCCCTTATGCTTTCCTGAATTTGATGAGTTTGATCTTCTGCGAATCTTCAATCAGGGCGGCCTGCCATCTCATTACCTCTCTCCCAATTATCGCAAGTCATTCCGCTCTTATATCGAGGATTATCTTATTCTTGAAATTCAGGCTGAAGGCATAGTCCGCAACTTGCCTGCTTTTTCTAGATTTTTTGATGCTCTTCGCTTTTCCAATGGGGAAATGCTGAATTATTCAAACATCGCGCGCCAAGCTGGCATTGATGCAAAAACAATTCGGGAATATTTCCAAATTTTGGTGGATACCTTGATGGGATACATCATTCTGCCTTATCGGAAGAAAGTAAGTCGCAACATTATCTCAGAAACACCAAAGTTTTATTTGTTTGATGTTGGTCTTGCCTCATTCATTAAACATCAACAATTTACTGACCTCAAAGGAAGTGAAGTCGGAAAAGCTCTTGAGCATTATATTCTCACGGAATTGATGGCTTATAAATACTTGAATGAAGTAGATTTTGAAATTAATTATTGGAGAACCAAAAGCAAGCTGGAGGTTGATTTTATTTTAAATAACGGTCAAGTGGCCCTCGAAGTTAAGATTTCTGATGTGATATTATCATCAGACTTGAAAGGACTTCGTGCCTTTCACCAAGAACATAAACCTAAAAAATCCATAATGGTTTGCCAAATTCTGCGTCCTAGACGTATAATTGATGGAGATTTTACGCTTGATATCCTGCCCATCGAAAACTTTCTTCAAGCTCTTTGGGCTGGCGAGATTGTATCATAAGAAAGAAAGTATCTATGTTTATTGCTGAACTTCCCCATCGCGGGGTGATTGAAATTGACGGCGAAGATAAAGCGACCTTCCTTCAAGGGCTCATTTCCAACGACATAAACCTTGTCAGTCCAATGCAAGCTGTTTACGCAACTCTTTTGACACCACAAGGGCGGTTTTTATTTGATTTTTTTATTACAGAGAAAGAGGGAAAATATCTTCTTGATGTCGAGTCTGCGCGTCTTGAGGCGTTTTTAAAGAAGCTAAGTCTTTTTAAGCTGCGCTCAAAGGTCATCTTAAAGGCGCGGCCGGATTTGAAAGTTTACGCTCTCTGGGGGGAGGGAAATCTTCCCGTGAAAGCTTATCCCGATCCACGATTAAAAGCTCTTGGTGCACGTCTTATAGGACAGACAGAACCCAATGCCTCGGCAGAGGAGTATGATCTTCACCGTTTGAAATTAGGTGTTCCTGAAGGAGGCATTGATTTGCTTCCCGAAAAAGCGATTTTGCTGGAATCGGGTCTTGATGAGCTCAATGCCGTCAGCTGGACCAAGGGATGCTATATGGGTCAAGAGCTGACGGCCCGTACAAAATACCGTGGCCTTGTTCGGAAACGCCTTTTTCCTGTTAAGATAGAAGGATCGGCTCCAGAAAGTGGCGCTGAGGTCTTTCTTGGAGACATGGCAGTGGGTGAAATGCGCTCAAATTGTAACGGGTATGGTCTGGCTCTCTTGCGTATTGAGGCTGCAAAAGGTGATAAAGTTCTCACCTGTGGGAAAGCCACCTTTACCTCTTATACTCCGGACTGGATGATCATCGAATAAAACTATGCAAATTTAAGGTTGTTGAGATTCATGACCCAAAGGATATTTACATTTAGTATTGTGCCGATAAGAAGGGGACTCCTTCTTTCGTTATTGAGTTTTTTCTTTTTCAGCATTTGCCATGCTTCTCTCAACAAAGCTCCTGAAGAATCGCAGATTATTGAGTCCATTTTAGTTGAAAGCATAAAAGAAAAGAGTTGGCGTGATTCATCAGCTTTAATTTTGATTAGGAATTTTGCGTATCAAAAGTTGAAGGACTATGCGAAAAAAGATGAAGCCTTTGCCAAGGAGTTAATGTTTGGCACAGATGAAGATAAAAACGTACCGGAAGACGCTGTAGATATAATACCTCTTGAGAAGGGGTATCTTTTGTTAACTGTCTCAGCAATCGACATAGGGCCAAAGCAGAGTGAATTATACTTCTTTTTGATTCAAAATGGCAAAAGTAATTGGATTCCGCTTCAGTTCGATCTTACTAAGAAAGAAAAGGGATATAAACCTTGGTCGCTCATGTGTAATGAAGTTGCGTATGAAGCTCGCTTTCTAAAGATTCACTCTCGTGGTGCACCTGAAAGTTGTGCTGAATGCGGCGATACAGATGTTTCCTTATTTAAAAATGGTTCTTTTAAGCACATTCATACCTTACGCACATTTATTGAAAAGGAAAGACTATATAAAGATTTAGACAAAGGGCTGGATGCAGACTATCTCGATTATATTAAAGAGGAGGTAATCTTATATCAATAAGAATAGAGAGTCTTGTCCAGATTTAACTTGATATTTTCCCTATGAAAGAATATTGTAAATTCAAAGTTCCATGATGAAATTGCAAGGATTTGAAGATTAAACTCCTTTTTTCTTGCAACTTTTTTATTAAGTTTTCCTAATTTTCTTAGGACTTTTTAACATTCAATGAGTTAAAGCTCGATCACTTGTATGTTGTGAATGCCTTGATGCTTTTTATAAAAAAGAAGAACAGATTAGTGTTATAGGAGTTTCACAACTTAAAAATATAAATCTTGTATGAGATTAGATGCCAGGCGTACCCATTTCACTTAGAAGAGTTTGAAAATCTGATTTTAATTGAAACAGTGAATAACCACCACTTTTATCATTATCAATAGATTGTAGAAACTTGATCATAGGCTGCGGACCTTGAAGTTGGGAGAGCTTATCAAGAGGTAAAAGCTGCGAAGATTCAAATATCCCCCATTGATGTATCCCAAGAAAATTGATTATGCTTGCCCGAAAAGGTGAGATATCCCAATTATATTCCTCAATTGGGTGTTCATATTGTTTGCCATCGTAGTCAATGATACAAACAGATTGAAGTTCAGGGCAAACATAAACATGGTCCATGTGTTGATCTATTTGTAAATAACCTGACCTCGAAAAGTATTCAATTTCCTTAATAAAGTTTTTTATAAGACCTATGCTAAAATTTAAGTTGCTTATTTCTAAGATACCATCTTTAATAGCTGTTTTTACAGTAAATGAGGGGCTCCATTGTAGGTTAGTACTTGGGATGCCGTTAGCAAGGGGCATAAAAATGTGTGTTCTTTCTCTTTTTAGGTTATCATGACCTTTAAAGACGCCATAAAGCCTATTTAATTTTTGGAGAGAAAGGACATCCGTATACTTCATGGGTTCTGAATCTAGAAAGATGCTTTTCACAGCAACAAAAATCCTCGAAGGTACGTGCTGAGCTAAAAAGACAGCTCCCCTATCTCCATACCCCAGACTAACGTTATAATCTATTACAAAATCACCCATTTTCCGCATATCACTTTTGCGTGAATTTCCATCACTATCTATAAGTCCATCTTTATAGAAGCTAATGTTTTCTTCTTTATTGGCTCCATAGAAAATATGATTTAATAAATCCACTGAAAGTTCCATGGGGGTGGCTTGATAAGGGTCGTCTGCAGCAGGTAGCGGTTTTTGTGCATAAAAACATATATCTTCATGTTCATGCTCACTCATTGCTAATCCACTATTTATAGAACTCATAGTGATAAGATTAATTGCTATAAGGTAAATGTAATTTTTAAAAGATATTGCCATTTTTTAACTTTTTACTTAATTAACGTAAAGCGTCCCTTGCCCTGGAGGGCATCCATGATGCCGTGGGTATTGTGGATTGAAAATACCATAATAGGAATTTGGCTTTCGCGAGCAAGAGCAATGGCGGAGGTGTCCATCACTCTTAAATCCTCGGCAATTACTTTTTGATAGGAAAGCTCGGAATAAAAGACCGCATCCTTATTTTTCATAGGATCACTGTCATAAACCCCATCCACTTTGGTGGCTTTCATTAAAACTTCACAGTTTAACTCAGAGGCTCTTAAAGCTGCAGCCGAGTCAGTTGTAAAATAGGGGTTTCCTGTGCCGGCAGCACAAATGATAATGCGGCCCTTTTCCATATGGTGGGCGGCTCTGCGACGAATATAAGGCTCGCAAATAGATTGCATGGGGATGGCGGACATGACCCGCGTTTCCAGGCCCATTTGCTCAAGCTTGCTTTGTAAGGCTAAGGCATTGATGACGGTGGCGAGCATTCCCATGTGGTCTGAGGTCGTACGCTCAATCCCTTGAGCTTCCCCATTCAGGCCACGGAAAATATTCCCGCCCCCCACAACAACAGCTTGCTCGACGCCAAAATGGTGAGCTTCTTTAATCTCAGAACAAATGCGCTCAACGGTGCCAAGATCAAGCCCGTAGGATTGCTCTCCCATCAGGGCTTCTCCTGAAAGTTTCAGAAGAACGCGTTTGTAAAGAGGGTTAGAAGAGGCTCCCATCCTTATTTCCCTAGCTGTGCAGCAACTTCTGCAGCGAAGTCGGTTTGTTCCTTTTCAATGCCTTCACCTAAGCCGAAACGGACAAAGGCAGCAAGCTTAATGGGAGTGTTAAGCTCTTTTGATGCATTAGCGACCACATCCTTAATGCGAGTTTTTCCATCAATGACAAAGACTTGCTCTTCCAAGACAGACTCTTCGTAGAACTTGCGTAAACGGCCTTCGACCATTTTGTCGATAAATTCTTCGGGCTTGCCAGAGGCCAAAGCTTGATCGCGGAAAATGGCACGCTCCCGCTCAACTTCTTTTGGATCCACGGCATCAATAGAGAGAGCAATGGGTTGGGAAGCGGCGATATGCATGGCGATTTGCTTGCCTAAGGCTTCAAGTTTGTCCTTTGGGGCAGAAGATTCGAGAGCCACAAGAACGCCCAAACGGCCAAGACCGGGAGCTGTTGCGCTATGAACGTAAGGAACTACGGTGCCTTGAGAAACTTCGAGATAAGCTGCCCGGCGCAGTCCCATGTTTTCACCAATGGTGGCCACGAGATGGGTGAGTTCTTCTTCAACCGTCTTGTTAGCCCCTGGATAAGCTTGCTTTTTCAAGGCTTCGAGATCGCCTTTGACGCCAATGCTGAGTTCTGCAACCTGCGTTGCAAACTTTTTAAAGTGTTCATTACTCCCCACAAAGTCGGTCTCTGCGTTCACTTCAACGATAGCGCCGTGATTATCTTTACAAGAAACAGCCACCAAGCCTTCGGCCGCAACGCGTCCTGATTTTTTCGCCGCTGCCGCAAGGCCTTTTTTGCGAAGCCAATCAACAGCTGCTTCTAAATCACCTTTGGTTTCGGTGAGGGCTTTCTTACAATCCATCATTCCAGCGCCCGTTTTCTCGCGCAGGTCTTTGACAAGTTTAGGGGAAATATCCGCCATGACTTACTCCTTTTGTTTAAATAGTTCGATCGAATTTAAGCGTTTTCTTGAGCCGGTGTTGAATCCGTTTTTTTCTTCTTCACGGCAGCAACTTTCGGCTTAGCAGTTGCTTTTGCCTCAGCTTTTTGTTTTGCTTCGGTTGTCTCCTCAGCCTCAGTAAAAGCTTCTTCTTCAATAATGACCGTGACGTTTTCTGCAGCACCAATGTCCTTACCGGTTGCTTTTATTTCAGCTTGCAAGCCGTCCAAAACAGCAGCGGACACGAGAGTGCAGTAAAGCTCAATAGCGCGTTGAGCATCGTCATTTCCGGGAATGAGGTAATCAATGCCATCAGGATTGGAATTACTGTCGACAACAGCAACAATGGGAATCCCCAGCTTGTTGGCTTCTTTGATCGAAATGTCTTCTTTATTTGTATCGATGACAAAAAGAATATCAGGAACGCCGCCCATATCCTTAATACCGCCCAAGGAAAGTTCGAGTTTGTCTCTTTCTCTTTGCAAGGTTAAAAGTTCTTTCTTTGTGTAACCTTGTGTGCCTTCATCCAATTGCCCTTGCAGTTCACGCAGACGCTTAATGGACTGGGAGATGGTCTTCCAGTTAGTCAACATGCCGCCCAACCAACGGTGGTTCACATAAAATTGTCCACAAAGAGACGCTGCTTCCTTGACCGTTTGAGACGCTTGACGCTTTGTTCCCACAAAAAGAACCCGTCCACCATTAGCAACCGTACCTCGGATGGCTTCAAGGGCATGGTGCAACATTGGCACAGATTGTTGTAAATCGATGATATGGATTCCCCCGCGAGATCCAAATAAATAGGGGGCCATTTTAGGGTCCCACCGGCGGGTTTGGTGTCCAAAGTGAACTCCAGCTTCCAAAAGCTGGCGCATGGTAAAAGTAGGCATCATAATAAAAGTTTCCTTTCTCCAGTTAATCCGCCGCAGAAAATTGGGGCTTTTGCCACCGGAGGGTTTCTCTGCGTGTGTATTTTGCGCTCATCTTGAGGGCAATTCGTCTTTATATAACTTGTCTTAAGGCGAAGGACAAGAGGAGAATTGGATTATTAATTTGCCTCTATTTAAAATCTGTTTTTTGTAGAAAGGTTAATTTTTAAAATTTGTGTTTATCCGGAACATATTCCCTAAAAACACGATTTTTAAGGAATAGAGGTGTGGAATATGTGCGGTAGGAAGAGTTTTATGATTCCATTAGAGTAATCATCTCCATCCCTTTGATTTTAAAGGAAATAAATATTAACAAATAAATATTTACAAAGAAGATAAAAGGCGATATCCTCCAAGATAACAGAGCTTATACAAAAAGGCTCACAAAGTTACCCACAACTTTTTTAATAATTTTTCTGTTTTCATTTTTAGTTTTTTCTTTTGTTTTCAATAAGAAATTTTCTCTGTCGCCCTTGTGTTGAAAAAAATAAAATTATTATCCGGTTTGTTAACCATTTAGTAACTAATTCAAGCGAGACTGCTCACGCCAATAAATGAGCACAACATACAGGAGGATTAAAAATGTCAAAAATACAATTTTTAAATGCAATTGATATTGCTAGACAAACTATACCATTCATTATGATTACAGCTATATTTGTAGGCCTCGCCTATACTTATGGTCATGCGTTGAGCCCTTTTCAGATCAACCCCTCTAATGAGCTCGTTCGCCTAAGCTGTCATTATGTGCCATAAGGTTAGTTTTACTCGATAAAAAAAGATTCCATTCTAAAAGGACCAGGGAGCTTCGGCTCCCCTTTTTTTGAAAAATAAGGGTGAAGAGAGTTTTATTTTTTCCCTTAAATTAAGGTATTTTTAACAAAATATGTGAATAATCTCAGAGAACTGGCGTTTTCTTGCTAAACCACGTTTTCAAATGCGATTGTGTGTGCTATGAAATTGGCCCATGCGGGCGTGGTGGAATTGGTAGACACGCCAGACTTAGGATCTGGTGGCGCAAGCCGTGGGGGTTCAAGTCCCTTCGCCCGTACCAACTTTGTAGTGAGAGGAATGAAATCTTAGGGTTTTCCTCATAGGATATTTTGTAAAGCAAGCGAGGCATAGGACATGCAAATTAAACAAACTCTTTCAGAAGGTCTCAAGCGATCATTTCAGATCACTTTTCCCGCAAAGGATATTGAATCAAAAGTTAATGCCCAACTTGAAAAAATTGGACAAAAGGCTAAGATTCCTGGTTTCCGCCCCGGTAAGGTGCCTCTTCCGATCCTGAAACAACGCTATCATAATGAGGCCCTCTCAAAAGCGCTGGATACCTGTGTCGATGTGGCTGTAAAGCAAGTTGTAAAAGAGAATGATTTAAAGCCTGCCCTAAAGCCAAAGGTGGAGCTTGGTTCCTTTGATCAAGAAAAAGACCTTGTTTTTAGTATCAGTCTTGAAATCCTTCCCACCATTGGTGAGGTAAAATTCAAAGATCTCGCTTTTGAAAAGTATGTGGTTGAGGTTCCAGAAAAGACAATTAAACAAGTCTTAGATAACTTTGCCAACCGTACACGGGAAACGCGCCCTCTTGCAAAACTCCGCAAAACCAAAAAAGGGGATGTGGCCATCATTGACTTCGAAGGATTTATTGAAGATGAGCCTATTGAAGGCGGTAAAGGTCAAAATCATGCCCTTGAATTGGGATCAGGTTCTTTTATCCCCGGTTTTGAGGAGCAACTGATTGATCAAGAAAAAGGCGCACACCTAGACGTTAACGTCACCTTCCCTAAGGACTATCATGAAAAGCATTATGCGAATAAGCCCGCTCGTTTTGACGTTCATTTAAAAGATATTCATGAGATGGATCCTGCAGCTGTGGATGAGAAACTTGCTCAAAGGCTTGGTTTTGAAACGGTTAAAGAGATGCAAGAAGGGGTAAAGGCAAGTCTTTCAAAAGATTATAATGCTCAAGCTTTTATTTCCACAAAGCGTCATGTTTTAGATGCCTTAGCCGCACGGTTTACCTTTGATGTGCCTCAAAATATGGTTGAAATAGAATTTGAAAATATTTGGAATCAGCTCTGTCAAGAGTTGGGGATTGATCAAGGAAACGCAGCGAATGCCAATGTTAAAGGTAAGAAGGGTTCAAAAACCTTTGAAGAAGCAGCGGGTCAAAGTGAAGAAGTTCTTCGGGCTGAGTATAAACTCATTGCTGAGCGCCGCGTTCGTTTAGGTCTCCTTCTTGCTGAAATTGGTAACCGGAACAATATTACGGTCACTCAACAAGAGTTTGTTAATGCGTTGACAGCGCGGGCACGAGAGTTCCCTGGGCAAGAGAAACAAGTCTTTGATTTTTATCGTAACAATGAATCAGCTATGGCCTCTTTAAGGGCGCCGATTTTTGAAAATAAGGTCGTTGATTTTATTCTAACCGAGGCTAAGGTTTCGGAAAAATCCATCACACCAGAAGACTTGGAAAAGTTGCTGACTAAAGATGAGGAAGATGCTGAAAAGCAAATTTTAGCTCAAGTGAAGGCCGAGAAAAAACCAACTAAAAAGTCAACGAAAAAATAGGGAAAGTAAGGAGAAATGAATATGGATATCAGCATGAATAATTTAGTTCCCGTTGTTGTAGAACAGACGGCACGTGGTGAGCGCTCTTTCGATATTTTTTCCCGTCTTCTCAAGGAAAGAATCATTTTCTTAAATGGTCCTATTGATGATGTGGTCTCAAGCCTTGTTTGTGCCCAACTTCTTTTCTTGGAATCAGAAAATCCAAATAAAGACATTTCTATATATATTAACTCTCCTGGGGGGGTCGTAACGTCAGGGTTTGCCATTTATGATACGATGAATTACATCCGCTGTGATATTTCTACTCTCTGTTTTGGACAAGCAGCCTCCATGGGCTCTTTCCTGCTTACCGCAGGAACTAAAGGAAAGCGCTATTGTTTGCCAAATGCTCGAGTTATGCTTCACCAACCTTTGGGTGGTTTTCAGGGGCAAGCTTCTGATATTGAAATTCATGCGCGAGAGATTTTGGAAATTCGTGCTCGTATGAACAAGCTTTATGCAGATTGCACAGGCCAACCTTTGGACGTGATAGAAAAAGCTATGGATCGGGATAATTTTATGCCAGCAGAAGTAGCAAAAAAGTTTGGTCTTGTGGATGAAGTTATCACCAATCGCCCCTTTTCCCCCGAAGTGAAAAAAAGTGCATAAAGAAGAAAAATCAGCGCAAATAATTTTGTTTGTTAACCATTTATTGGTAGTTCCATGCGATCCTGAGATAAGAGAGGAAACATATCTTAAGAGAGCCTCTTATCAGTTTGGAATCATTTAAAGGAGGGTGCTATGACAAAATCAAAAGACGACGATACAAAGAACCCTCTCTACTGCTCGTTTTGTGGCAAAAGTCAACATGAAGTGCGCAAACTTATTGCGGGACCTTCCGTCTTTATTTGCGATGAGTGCGTTGATCTTTGCACTGATATTATCAAGGAAGAAAACAAAGGGCCGCTGCTTCGCTCACCTGAGGGTGTGCCTGCACCAAAGCAAATTTATGATGTTCTGAATGACTATGTGATCGGTCAAGAGAGCGCAAAAAAGGTGCTGTCGGTTGCTGTTCATAACCACTACAAGCGCCTTGAGCATGGCAGCCATTCAGATGATGTTGAACTTTCTAAATCCAACATTCTTCTTGTGGGTCCAACGGGTTGCGGTAAAACACTCCTAGCACAAACCCTGGCGCGCATTATTGATGTGCCCTTTACCATGGCGGACGCTACCACATTAACGGAGGCTGGCTATGTGGGTGAGGATGTGGAAAATATTATCCTCAAGTTGCTGCAAGCGGCTGATTACAACGTGGAAAAAGCCCAACGAGGCATTGTTTATATTGATGAAGTCGATAAGATTTCCCGTAAGTCCGATAACCCTTCTATTACGCGTGATGTCTCAGGCGAAGGTGTGCAACAAGCTCTTCTTAAGATTATGGAAGGTACAGTAGCGTCGGTTCCGCCTCAAGGAGGGCGTAAGCACCCTCAACAGGAATTTTTGCAAGTGGACACCACGAACATTCTCTTTATCTGCGGAGGTGCTTTTGCGGGCATTGAAAGGCTTATTGCAACGCGAGGGAGGGGAACTTCCATTGGTTTTGGTGCGGATGTAAGAGGTCCTGAAGATCGTAAAACAGGAGAACTTTTAAAAAATCTTGAAACAGAAGATCTTTTGAAATTTGGCCTTATCCCAGAGTTTATTGGTCGTCTTCCTGTGATTGCGACCCTCAATGACCTTGATGAAGAGGCGCTTATTCAAATTCTAACTGAGCCAAAGAACGCGCTGACAAAGCAATACAAGCGCCTTTTTAATATGGAAGGTGTTGAGTTAAACTTTACGGAAGGCGCTTTGAAAGCCATTGCCCAGAAGGCGGTTGAGAGAAAAACCGGCGCTCGTGGTCTGAGATCTATCTTAGAGGCAACTCTTTTGAATACTATGTTCGAGTTGCCAACCATTGAAAATGCGGAAGAGGTTGTCATTAACGAGGAAGTTATTCTCAATAATGCGGAACCTCTCTTCATCTATGGCAAGAAGGGCTCAAAGAATGCAGAAGGAAGCGGAGCATAGATCCTAAAATCCAATCACGGCTGGAGAATACTAAGCAATATATCGAAGCGCAAATTCTGGAGAAGGTGAAAACCTCTTCAGAACTTACGTGGCATATTCTCAAAAGAGCCATTGACAAAATTCAACCCGGAATGAGGGAGAGCGAGGTTATTTCTCAGATTCGCTCTCTCTTTGAAGACTATGAAATTGACCGACTTTGGCATCCTCCTTATGTCCGTTTTGGAAAGCATACCCTACTCCAATTCCATCAGGGAGCACAGGAAGATTTAATTCTTCAGCAGGAGGACATCGCTTTTATAGATATTGGTATTGTAAAGGATGGGGTTGAAGGGGATGCGGGGCATACGCTTACCTTTGGAGAGAATCCTGACTACAATGCTATTCAAAAAGCAGCGGAAAAAATCTTTCACGAAGGCCGTGAGTACTGGCAGCAACATAATCCGACTGGAATTGAGCTCTATGGCCATATTATTAAGTTAACGGAAGCTAAGGGCTATCATTTTAACTTAGAGCCTGCCGGGCACCTCATAGGGGCCTATCCTCATAGAGGATGGAGAAAGGGTATTAATACCTTTCCTGAAACAATAAGTCCCGGCCATTGGATTTTAGAAATTCAAATCTGTCATCCAACTCATCCTTTTGGTAGTTTTTATGAGAGTCTGTTAGTTTGAGTTTTTTGACAAAGCATTAAAAGATGTCACTATTGGCTCTTTGATGAAGAAGACCCTTTTTTCTGCTCTTCCTGCTTTTTGTACTTTTTACAGGCCTTTTTGCAATAGAGAGCATAGAGTGATGCCGTGTCCAAATTGGTTTTATCATTTTCTTGGAGACAGGCTTTTTGTGCAGAAGCACAGATGGTTTTGCAGGAACATAGGTCTGGATTATCGTCAGCGCCGAGAGAAAGGCTGCGACAATTGTCTGTAAGAGACCCACAGGATGATGAAGAGACGGTGTTTGATGATGAGGTTGCCTCTTGAGCCTGAACCTCTGTGAGCCCTAAGGCACAAACGATGATGACACTGCTTAAAAATCTTTCCATGAGGTTTTCTCCTGTCTCATTTATTTTTTCTATTTTCTAATTTACAGGTTAATAAATTCTTAAGCGATCCACTTTATTTTCTCTTCCTTGAGGGAATCGGTAGCAATAGCCTTTCTAATGCTGGTTAAAAGCCGATTCATGAAATGCACATTGTGGGTGGTGAGGGCTTTCATGGCGAGAAGTTCTCCGGCTTTTAAAAGATGATGGAGATAGCCTCTGGAGAGGGTTTGACAGGTGTGACAGCCACAAGTTTCATCAATGGGGTGGGGATCATCATGGAAGCGGGCATTGCGCAAATTCATATGTTCTCGGCCCTTGGGATTTTCTTCTAACTGCTCCCACACGGAAGGGGGAGTTAGGGCGCCGCCATGGCGAGCGAGGCGAGTTGGGTGCACACAATCAAAGGTATCAATGCCTTGGGTCACGCCATAGAAGATATCGCTTATGCCGCCAATGCCTAGCAAATGGACGGGACGGCTGGGATCTAATGGCTCCATGGCCATCTCTACAACTTCCGCCATTTGGGTTTTATCGGCGCCGAGGGAGCCTCCCACCGCATGGCCAAAGAAGGGTTGACTGTTGACGAAATCAGCGCTCATCCGCCTTAAGTCAGGGTAAACCCCCCCTTGAGTGATGCCGTAAAGGGCTTGGACGCCTGTGTCTCCACGCTGAAATTCTTTTAAACTGCGTTCAGCCCAGCGGTGACTCATATGCATGGATTTTTCCGTATAGGCTTTGTCCACATGAAAAGGCGTGCACTCATCGAGCACAACGATGAGATCGGCCCCTAAATTACGCTGAACCTGAATGGATTTTTCAGGGCTCAGTACATGAGTTTTCCCATCCAAGTAGGATTTAAAGGTGGCGCCTTCTTCAGTAATGGTCAAAAGGCTTTTGGGACGAGTTGACTGGCGTCTGCCTTTGACTTCTTCGGCAACGGATCCATGCCCCAGGCTAAAAATTTGAAAGCCGCCTGAATCCGTCAGCATAGGCCCACTCCAGCCCATAAATTTATGAAGGCCTCCCATTTTTGCCACCAACTCAGCTCCCGGTTGAAGCATCAGGTGATAGGTGTTGGAGAGAATAATTTGGGTCTTCTCACGCCACATTTCCTCAGGGGTTGCGCCTTTGATGGCTGCTTTTGTGGCACAAAAAATAAAGGCGGGCGTTTCTATAACGCCGTGGGGAGTGGAAAGCTTTCCCAGACGGGCCTTAGAAGAAGGCGCCTGAAAGGTTACCTCAAAATTAAATTTAGAATATTCCATCAGCGAACCATAAACCTTGCAACATAAAGAAAAGGGATCCCCATAAAGGCCATAAAGAGCCTGATAATATAGGTTCCTAAGATATAGGTAAAGAAGACCGTCTCCCATGGCAAGGGGTGAGAGGAAAAAATCATCCAAGCGAGCACACTGAAAACCACATTATCAAGAAATGTAGCAATTAAGGTCGAAACAAAGGTGCGAAGCCATAAGGCCTTTCCAGCTGTGAGTTTTGAAAGGAGCGAGAAAAGCCAGATATCATTTTGCTGTCCAATAACATAGGCGACTAAACTAGAGATCAATAGGGCAGGTGCGGGCAGAAACAAGACACACATTGCATCGTGACTTTCTTGATAGCCCACAGCTGGCTTAAATCCCAGGGTGAAAAACATGAATACGGTGATTAGAACCATGCCTGCAAAGCTGAGCCACACGGCCTTTTTTGCCTCCGCCTTTCCATAATATTCAGTCAAAATGCTGCTGACATAGAAAATTGAGGCAAACACAACTGTTCCAAGAGCAATGGGCTCATGGAAAAACTTAAAAGTTGACGCTTTGTGCACCTGAATATTGGCGACAACAACGGCAAGAGAGTTATAAACCATCAAGCCGACGGCACCAAAAACTCGCATCATGAACAGGATAAGAATCCCACAACACAAAAACAAGGCAAGGGTCAAACCTTCAGCAGAAAATTGTTGGAGCCACATCATGAGGAGATGAGGGGACATGGATATTTTCTCTCTTTCTAAATTGCTTTTGGAGGTAAGCAAATCCTAGAAAGAAATACAAATAGTATTTTCAAATGATTGCTGAATTCCAATGTTAAACAGCGGGATGATGATGCAAACGTGGAGTGAAGGCAAATTAACTATAAATTAACTAAAATTAATTAAAATATTTAATTATGATAATTTAAACATAAGGATTTTTAGATGAATTTTCTTATAAGCGTTCTTGTTTTTCTCTCTCCTTTGACAATTTTTTGTCACCCTTTGTCTGCGGCTTCTCCTGAAGATCTTGCACAGCTTCAATCTCTACAAAAAAATGACCAAAGAAAACCTTTGGATCTTTCTTATACTGATTTACGTGCTTATGACCTGAAAGATATAAACTTAGAGGGAGCGAATCTTCAGGGGTGTGTTTTTTTGGGGATGGATATACGCGATATTGGATTTGAAAAGGCCGACTTAAGAGGCGCTGATTTTTCAGGGACAACAATTGAAAATTCTTCTTTCTCTAAAGCCAATTTAGAAGGTGCTAGTTTTATCGATGCAACGATTACATCCACAAATTTTGAAAACGCAAATTTAAAAAATGTCGCTTTCGATGGAAGTACTCTTAAGGGTGTCAATTTTAGACATGCAAATCGGGAAGGGGCTACTTTTACCGGAATATCTGAAGAACGTACAAATTCGCGTTAATCCTCTTTGCAAATCCTAGAATAAGAGCGTTATTATCTTTTATTTTCCGTATCCTGAAGAATGCCATTGATGATTTTTCCATTTACTTTCGCATTAGGTCCAGCCTCAACAATTCCTTTTTTACCTTTAAATTCAATATCCCCAAATACGTGTGTGGTACCCAGCAAATGAATTCTAGGAGATTCGTTAGAAGAGGCGTTGTCTTTTTCTAAAACAATAGATTGAACTTGGCTATCTTTAAGACGAATTTCTGAAGAGAATGCGTGGATAGGTTTTTTGAAAGCAGATCCTTGCGCAGAAAGAAAACCATAGATAGTGAATCCATTTTTGACATTGGCATCCTTAAGGTTGGCAGCCCCCCTAATAACAGCCTTTTCAACATTCAGACTCAAGACTTTAACAGGACCATTAACTTTCAAAAATGCAGTCTGAATTTTAGACCCTGTTAAGGGACCGTTTACCTCCAAATTGTGCTCAACAGTTATATGAGTTAATTTAAGGGGACCATTCCCTGTCAAATTATGGTAAGAGGTATTTGATAAAGAGGAAGGACCATAGAGAACTTTATCTTTTAAGGAGGACTTTGTCGATGAAGAAGGAGCCTCTTCGTCCCAATGATCACTCCAAAACGAATCTTCCATCGCTTCTTGTCCATTTGTAAATTCTGGAATATATTTTTGGTATGGCTCAGGAATATATTTCTTAAAATCATTATTTTCCTTTTGCGAGCTTGAGGAAGTCTCATCTTTGTTAAGATCAGGAATATACTGTTTAGCAGAATCAGGGACGTATTTTTTATATGAATCTGCAAATGCATAATTTGCCAATATTAAGAATCCCATCAAGGGGAATAAAATATGCTTCATTTAAAGTCCTCATTAAATAATTTAACTCTTGCTCAATTCCCCAAGTTCGTTGTCCTCACGAAGATGCATATGAAGAAGAAGGGGAGCTGAAACCGTAATAGAAGAAACGGTTCCGGCCAAAATACCTACGATGATGGGAAGGCTGAAGGCCGCAATAACCGGGCCGCCAAAGAAATAAAGACCAAGGAGGGAGAGCAAGGTTGTGGTGGACGTTAAAATGGTGCGCGAGAGGGTTTCGTTAATACTACGGTTAATAAGATCAGCTAAAGGCATTTTCTTAAATTTACGCAAGTTTTCACGAATGCGGTCATAAATTACAACCGTGTCATTGATAGAATAGGTCACCGTAATCAAGACGGCGATAATGGCATTTTCATTAAATTCTAGCCCAAAAATGGAAAACAATCCCAAGACAATCAGGGCATCATGGGCAAGGGTAATCAGAGAGCAAACACCAAATTGCCATTCAAAGCGAAACCAAATATAAATCAACATGGCCACCAGCGCCCCAATAATTGCATAGATACCATTGCGGATAAGGTCTTCACTAACCTTTGGTCCCACGCTTTCAACTTTTCGGTACTCAACTCCCATCCCCAGTTTTGCCTTAATTTTGTTTAAAGCAACAAGTTGACCCGCATCACCCCCGGGCTGTTGTTCCACGCGAATAAGAACATCATTGGGGGAACCAAATTCTTGAAGAGTGACTTCTCCTTGAACAAGATCACTCAGTTCTGAACGAAGTTTTCCTATATCTGCAGGACCGGATGTGCGGATTTCAAGGAGCAATCCTCCCTTAAAGTCGATTCCATAAGTAAAACCCTTGGTGAAAATCGACCCCAAACAGATCACAGCAACGGCAATCAAAATAGCAAAAATGATATTCTTCTTTGATACAAAATTAATTTTCGTGTCATAGGGTATCAAATGTAATCCCATGGGGGGCTCCTTAAATGGGAAGATGGGTAGGGCGTCTCCACCCAATCCACCATGCCAAAATGAGTTTCGTAAGGGAGATGGCCGTAAACATGGAAATAATAATTCCCAAAGAGGTTGTCACAGCAAAGCCACGGGTGGGGCCAGCACCAAAATAATACAAAAGCGCCACACCAATCAATGTTGTGAGGTTGGAGTCAATAATGGTGGTCATAGCCCGGTTATAACCCGCATCGATGGCGCTGAGCATTTTACGCCCATTGCGTAGCTCTTCCTTAATCCGCTCGTTAATTAAAACGTTGGCATCCACAGCCATACCGACCGTAAGGGCAATGCCCGCAATACCAGGTAAAGTGAGGGTCGCATGGGTCACTGAGAGAGCGGCAAATAAAAGAATTAGGTTAAAGACAACCGCAATATTCGCAATGGCGCCAAAGAAGGAATAGGCAATAAACATAAAGGCAGCCACCATTAAAATGGCAATGATCGTCGCATATTCACCTGAGGCAATAGAGTCGGCACCAAGTCCAGGTCCAACCGTGCGTTCTTCAATAACGTTAAGAGGTGCTGGAAGGGCGCCTGCGCGCATCAAAAGAGCAAGATCTTGAGCTTGCTGTACGGAAAAACCACCCGTAATCATACCACGACCATCTAGGATAGGAGTTTGAATATGAGGAGCCATGATAATCTTATCATCCAAAACGATGGCAAAAACTTGTCCGATGTTATTTTTTGTTGCGTCTCCAAATTTTTTAGCCCCCAAAGAATCAAATTTAAAGTTTATGATGGGGCGATTATACTCATCAAATCCAGGCTGGGCATCGACTAAATTCTCGCCACTGAGGATGACTTGTTTTTTCACAGCTAAATAAATGGTTTTTCCATCTCGCTCTTCAGGGAGAATATCAACGCCGGGAACAGGTTTGCCCGGCTCGGCATTAATGGACATGTCAACAAAACGAAATTGCAGCTTTGCCGTTTTCCCCAACATTGCCTTAATGCGGGCAGGATCTTGCACGCCAGGAAGTTGAACCAAAATTCGGTCATCGCCCTGCTGTTGAATGAAAGGCTCAGCTGTTCCCATTTCGTCGACGCGGCGGCGGACAATTTCAATGGATTGGGCCAAAACCGATTTTCGTCGGGCTCGCAGAGAAGTTTCATCAAACCGGAGAGTTAATTGACCTTCTGCCGCAGACGTAATCTCAACATCTGTGTCTGTGTTGTGGATGAGAGATTTGGCTTTTTCGAGATCGGCAGGGTTACGCAGGATAAGGGTAACAAAATCCTTTTTGGCGGCGAGCCCCGTATAACCAATCCGCTCTTTGCGAAGGGTGGTTCGCGCCATATCAGCCAGTGAGGCCATTTGCTCCTTTTGAACAGCATCAAAATCAACCTCTAAAAGAAGATGCGCCCCCCCCTGCAGGTCAAGTCCAAGAGTGATTTGGCTTTTAGGATACCAACTAGGGAAGCTTGCAAGCTGTTCACGAGTAAAAAAATTAGGGCTAGCAAAGAGCAATCCAAGAAGACAAATGCCAATGATCAGAATTTTTTTCCATAAAGGAATGTATAACATTGCTTAGCTCAAACTTTTCTTTTACTTAGATGACTTTTTCTTAGGTGCAGTTGTCTTAGGTGCAACTGTCTTGCGGGAAGACAATTTTGTCATGGTTTCTTTTTCTTTGCGCGGCTCAGCTTCCCGCGCAGGCTCTGTGCTTAAAAGCAAATCAGCCACCATTGGACGAGCAATACGGACCTTAACGCCGTCTGCAATTTCTACCTCAAGTTCTTGCTCATTAATGACTTTTGAGATGGTCCCAATCAAACCACCGTTCGTGAGAACCCGATCTCCCCGCTTGAGGGAAGAGAGAAGAGTTTTTTGTTGTTGCGCCTTTTTTTGTTGCGGGCGAATGAGAAAGAAATAGAAAACCGCAAAGATTAGCACAAGGGGAAGAAGAGACATAATGTCAAATCCAAAAGGTCCTGGGGCCGCTTGAGCATTGGCAGGGGAGATAAGTAAGTCAAATAGTGCGTTCATAGTTTTCCTCATTTCTTAATGTTATGTTTACTTTACTTTATGACTCAAGTTTGGTCAAAGGATCAATGGGTTGTTTCACTTTTCTGATTTCAAAGTGCAACTGTGGTTGTTGTGCATCACCCTCGGGCGTACCCGATTTGGCAATTTCTTGACCTTGTTTTACTTTGTCTCCTTTCTTGACAAGAAGCTCAGAATTGTGCGCATAGGCAGTGACCCAGCCATCCTGATGTTTAAGGAGCAGCAGATTGCCGAATCCTTTCAGTTCGCTTCCTGCGTACATGACCGTGCCTGTAGCAGCCGCTTTCACGGGTGTTCCCTTGGCAACTTTAATATTTATACCATCGTTCTTACCGCCAGAGGCAAATTTTTTCAAAATTTCTCCTTGGACTGGCCAAGTAAAAGCCACATCCTTTGAAGCAGATTCTGCCTTATCTTCTTTTGCAGATTTTGTATTTTGTTCAGGTTCGTCTTTCTTTGAGGCTACTTTCTCTTCTTTAGGTTCTTCTTTTTTAGCGAATTTTTCCTCTTTCTTTGGTTTTTCCTTCATAGCCTCCCTAGAGGATTTTTCGTTGTCTTCCTTTTTCTTTGAAGCGACTGCGACTTCTTTTTCCTTCTTCTCAGCGAGGTTATTCATAAGAGGCGCGGGAGCAGAAGCAGCAGCCGCCGCCGTTCCTTTCTCTGCAGCCAATTCCTGGGCCAAATCGTCAGGAAGTGCCATATTTGAAGCTGTAGCTTTAGCTGTTGGTAAAGGTTCTAAAGAGGATGGTCCAGGCTCTGACCTTACGAGCGGAAGGGGGGCCAATGAAGAAGCGTTAATTTCTTCAGGGGCCTTTAAAGCGGTCGCTAAGGTTTCCGTATTTCGAGCAGGAATGGAAAGAACGGTTCCTGGTGCAATATAGGAAGGTGTTGTTATATTGTTTTCGTGAGCTAAAATATCAACATTGACTGCATAAATTTCAGCAATGCTTTCCACTGTTTCTCCTTGTCCCACAATATGTTGGTTGGGGAGAGGGACAATTAAAACTTGCCCCGCTTTGAGAGCATAAGGTGGCTTTAAGTTATTTGCAGCAATTAAGGAGCGTGTGGGGATGCCATTATTATAAGCAATACCATAAACCGTATCATCCGGTCCTGTGACAATTTTCTTTTCAGGAGCTGCAGAAAAAGCTTCTCCTCCTAAAATCAGAGAACAGCTAACAAACAACATTAAATATTTAAACTTCATCTTTCCACCTTTTGCGCTTTGATGAGAGCTTCTCCTCTCATATACGATCTTAATACATCAGGGATGATAACAGATCCATCCTCTTGTTGATAGTTTTCTAAAATAGCAATGAGCGTACGGCCTACAGCCAGCCCCGAGCCATTTAATGTATGGACGAAACGGGTTTTTTTGTCTCTATCACGATAACGAGTATTCATGCGGCGGGCTTGATAGTCTCCAAAATTGGAACAACTAGAGATTTCACGATAAGCGTTTTGGCCAGGAAGCCAAACTTCAATATCATAGGTTTTTTGAGGACAAGTGCCCATATCGCCTGTGCATAAAATGACCGTACGGTAATGGATTTTTAGGTGTTCAAGGATGGACTGGGCGGCCTTGAGCATGCGCTGGTGCTCCGTCTCCGAGGTTTCTGGATGGGTAATGCTGACGAGTTCAACTTTGTGAAATTGGTGGACTCGGAACATACCGCGGGTGTCTTTTCCTGCTGACCCGGCTTCAGAGCGGAAACAAGGGGTGTAGGCCACAAAGCGCTGGGGAAGGGTTTCTTGCTCTAGAATATCCCCAGCCACCAAATTCGTCAGGGGGACTTCTGCTGTAGGAATCAGCCAATAGTCATTTGTTGTGACAAAGGCATCTTCCGCAAATTTAGGAAGCTGGCCGGCCCCATACATCGCTTGGCTGCGCACTATATAGGGCGGGGAGACTTCCGTGTAGCCATACTCTTGGGTGTGAGTATCCAACATAAACGCCCCCAACGCGCGCTCAAGGCGGGCGAGGTCAGATTTAAGCACCACAAAACGGGAGCCAGAAATCTTGGCGGAGGCTTCAAAATCCATAAAGCCTAGCGCTTCACCGATTTCATAGTGTTGTTTTGGCGTGAAAGAAAAGGAGGGTTTTTCTCCCCAGTGATGAACTTCTTTGTTATCTTCCTCGCTTTTACCAACAGGAACGTCCTTTGAAGGGATATTAGGTAAAACATCCATGATGGCTTTGAGCTTTTCTTCTAAAAGGCGAACTTTCTCTTCCTCTAAGGGGAGTTTATCGCGCAGTTGTCCCGCTTCTTGCAAAAGCTCTTCCGCATTCCCGCCCTTGGATTTAGCTTCTCCAATTTGCTTGGCGAGCCCATTACGACGGTTTTGCATTTCTTGCGCAGATTGAATGGCTAAGCGACGCTCTTCATCGAGGGTGATAATCTCAGCGGAAGCTGGTGCAAGTCCCCGGTTTGTTAAGGCGTTATCAAAGTCTTCCGGATTTTCCCGGATCCATTTGGTGTCGAGCACAATCCAATCCTTTCTCTTTCAAGGATAGTTTTACCAAAATTATAGAAATTTCATAGAGGGTATAAAGAGGAATTATCAAACTTAAAGGGCTGATGATGTCCGGAGGCGTAATCACAGCAGCCACCACCACAATAATAAGAAAGGCATATTTGCGATTGCGCTGAAGGCTTTGAAGGCTAACAACTCCCAATTTTGCAAGGCCAATCAAAATTAAGGGCAACTGAAAACACACCCCAAAAGCTATAATGAGTTTCATAATAAGGGAAAGATACTCGCTCATGCGGGCTTCCAATTGGAGGGAAAGGCCGTCGGGAGAGGGGGGCATTTCAAAGCTTAAGAAAAATTTCCACGCCCAGGGGCATACTACGTAATAGGCAAGGCTTGTGCCTGCTAAAAAAAGAAGGGGGCTTGCGATCAGGGCCGGCCAGATGGCTCGCTTTTCATGGTCATATAGACCTGGGCCCACAAATAGCCAAGCTTGCCAAAGAAGATAAGGAAAAACCACAATAAAACCGGCAAAAAAGGCGAGTTTTAGGTAGGTGAGGAAAGCTTCCGTCAGGCCTGTGTAAATAAGGCGCCGCCCTTCTTCCGCCCCCATGGCCTGCCACAGAGGATCAGTTAAAAACTGGAACAGCGTTGGCGCAAAAGGATAGCAGAGGCCAATCGCTAAACCAAGGGCGAGCAAGCTGTAAACCAAACGCTTTCTGAGTTCGAGTAAATGTTCAAGAAGAGGTTTTTGGGTCATGGTTTACAACTCGTCGTCATTGCGAGGCCCCATAGGGGCCGTGGCAATCTATAGGTTTTAGTGGATTGCTTCGTCGGGCTTTTGCCCTCCTCGCAATGACGATATTTTTTAGTTTAGAAAACATTAAGGTTGAGCAGCTTCCCATAACCTCTCCGCAATGGTTTGCGCAGCGCTTTTTGAAGAAGCTTGCATCTCTCCAAACTCTCCAGTCTTAAGAGCTTGAAAATCCTGATAGCCCAGAAGAAGAGAAGCTCTGCCAGCGTTCGCTTCACTCATGACGTGCTTTTCATGAATCTCATTCATGGCGCCGTTATTATAAATGGTCACCTTCCCTGCAGGGAGGACATCAATAGCCTCTGAGATCACAGAAGTTGACTCGCCAGGGACAAGAATTTTTCCCTCATTTTCAAGTAAGGCGCCTAAGACGAGGTCAAAGGTGTTATAGCCTAAATCTTGGCCAAACTGAAAGTTGTAAATTTTCACTTTTTCAGGGGCTATCTGACTTTCAAGTTTTTCTTTGAAAGCAGCTGTGACGTGATCAAGTTGTCCATCGCGGTGAGCGGTTGCTATTTCTTGCAGACTGGCATCATGTTTGCCTGTGCGTGGGCCATTAAGAACAAGAATACAAGATTCACCAGCGTTTTTTGCTACATAATCAGCAAGTTCTTTTGCCTCAGCTTCTGTAAAAAGTTTAGTAACCTTTTGAGGCGTGGGGGCATCGCCTCCTAAGTAAACAGCCAAGTAAGAAGGGCATGAGGAGGGAAATGTCCCTTTCCCAAGCTCATAAGCTTTGAGGGGATCTTCTGAAGACCGGTTGTGGGCAACACCCGTTGTATTAATAAGTTTATCTTTCCACTCTGCAGAAAGAGTATCGCTTGCATGGACGGGAAGGGCAAGAAAATTGACTTTCTGTATAAGATTAGGATCACTATATCCGCCTAAAATCATATGAGAGGTAAGGCAAATCACAAGGTTTTCCCGAGGGGTTAAGTCTTGAATTCCAAGAATGCCTCCTTCGCCGGAGCCAATGACAATAGTCTTGTCATCAGGGGTGACCATCTCCTTAATAGCGCTTGCTGATGTCGTTTTTGTATTGATGTCTTCAATAATAACATCGGGGGAAAGTCCTTTAAAGGCTCTTGCAATTCCCAGAACTTGATTGTGATCACCGGCATTATCATAATTTGAAAGAAGAATAAGTTTTTCTGCAGAGACGGAAGCTGCTGAAAACATAAGTACTGAGGTAAGAAGGAAAAATTTTTTAATCATTTGTTGTTATCCTTTCGTTTAAGGGGTTTTGAGTCCTCAAGTTCCTTGAGGTGGTGGATGGCTTCAAATTCAGCCATGAATTCGCCTGAAAGGCGGCGCAGGTTTTGGAAAAAACGGCCGCAAGTATAGAGAACCTTTGGCAAATCCTTGGGGCCAATAATAATGAAGGCCAAAAGACCTATAAAAAGAAACTCACTCCAACCGGCGAGGTTCATTACTTCTCTTCTCCGTCTCTAAGGCCGTCTTTAAAAGCTCTGAGCCCTTTTGCTAAGTCTTGCATAATAGACGGAAGTCTTTTCGCCCCAAAGACCAGGACAACAGCAACGAGAACCAGAAGAATATGGCTTAAACTTAATCCCATAGTAGGGTCTCCTTTTCATTAATTACATTAATATAATCAGATTTTTAAGATAATCCAGCTAAAAGTGAAATAATTTCAACAATAAGTTTTACAGGATGTAAAACAAGCCATCCAAGGAAATTAAGGCCTAATAAATAAGGAATCAAAATAAGGCCAAAAATAATAAAGATGCCATAGGGCTCTAAGCGAGCAAGGGGGCGCGCTAAGCCATCGGGCAAAAGACCCACAGCAACGCGGCCGCCATCAAGGGGAGGAATGGGAATCATGTTAAAAATGGCTAACATCGCATTAATAAGAACCGAAAAGGAAAGCATTTCTTGCAGTAAAAGCTGAACATTAAGAGGAAAGAAAACAAGGACATGAAATAAAAGGGCCGAGATATAGGCAAGAATAAGGTTAGTTGCAGGCCCCGCGGCAGCAACAATCACGCTATCGCGGCGCGGGTTGTTCAGGCGATTAAAGTTCACAGGAACCGGCTTTGCATAGCCGAAAAGAACGGGAGAGCCGCTAAGCAGTAAAAGGCCGGGCAAAATAATTGTTCCAAGCGGATCAATGTGACGAAGCGGGTTCATGGAAACCCGTCCCATCACCTTTGCCGTATCATCGCCGTAACGTAGGGCTGCATAACCGTGGGCGGCCTCGTGCAGCGTGATGGCTAAAAGGAGGGGGATGCCGATAATCAGAATTTTAAGGAAAAGTTCCATTAGCCTGCCTTTTCTTTTAAGATGATGGAAAACGGGGCAACCCCTTTCATCACATCAATCATTTCGTCCATTTTTCCAGAGCAGTGTAAAACTGCATCACATCCAGCTTTTAAAGAGGTCTGAGCTCTTAAGGAGAAGGAGCCAGAAAGAGCCTTCATGCCTAAATCATCACTGATAAGAAAGCCATGAAAACCAATTTCACGGCGGATGACTTCTTTAATTATAATGGAAGATTGGGTGGCCGTATGAAAACGATCAATTGCCGAATAAATGATGTGAGCTGTCATGGCTGCAGGGCAATGATGATTGGCCTTAAAAGGTTCAAAATGAGGGAGAAGTTGCTTTAAGGAAAGAGAAATGACGGGGACCTCTTCATGGCTATCGCAGGTGGCTGCCCCATGGCCTGGTATGTGCTTCATGATGGGAGTAATCCCTCCCTCGAGAAGAGCTTGAATCGCAACTTTCCCCAACTCTGCCACAATTTCAGGGTTAGAACTAAAAGTACGATCGCCCATAATGGGATCCGCTCCTTTAACGCGGAGGTCTAGAACGGGGGCGCAATCAACCGTAATGCCAACCTCCACTAGGTCTTGCGCCATCCGTGCATAGCATTCGTAAACCTTTTTCTTTGCAGTCTCAAGGTTACCTTCCGCCAGTATGGCACTTGAAGGAGCTTCAAACCACTCTGGGCTTTTTAAACGAACAACACGGCCGCCTTCTTGGTCGATTAGAATGGGGACATTAGGATGGGAAGCCGTTGATTTTAAATCTTCAATAAGGGCTTTGAGTTGAATTTTATTTTCAATGTTGCGTTGAAAAAGAATAAAGCCAAGAGGCTGATTTTTCTCAAAAAAAACACGCTCCTCAAGAGTTAGAGTTGGGCCTGAACAGCCAAAAATAACAGGAGAAGCGGCGTTAATGGATAACAAGACACTCTACCTTTCTTTCAATGAGAGTTGCACAAACTTTTTTTGCCTGTTCTTGGCTTTCAACGCCGGTACGCAAGCGGTAAAAAATGCCTTTTTCAGCCCCAAGGTCCACTTTTTGAATTAAGGGCTCTAAACCGCCTAAAGCATCCTTATTTTTTCCTGAAATGCGTCTCCATTCCTCTTGAGCCAGATCATGACTTTTAAGAGAGCCCAGCTGAATCAAAACATTCGATTGGCGGGTTTTACTTTGGGGAGGAGGGGCTTCTTCAGATGTTTTTTTAGAAGCCCCTTTAGAGATTTCTTCAGAATCTCCCTCAATAAGTTCTTCAATGGAAGCTATAGAAAGAAGGGCATTTTCTTTGGCTTTGGGAGCTTCTTCCTCTACTTTTTCTAATTGGACATCTTCAGGAGAATAGAGATTCTCCATTTTTATGGGAGAAGGATCCGTTTGGGTATCAATAAGAATAGGTTCAGGATCGGGCAAAATGTGCTCAACGGGGGGCGCATTTTCATCGTTGCGAATACGGCTGTAAATAAGCTTGTCTTGATGCTTAATTCCTGGAAGAGCTTGATTTTCTGCCTTGATCTTATAGGGGGTATCATCGGCACGAATAAGAGCTAGATTTTTCTCATTATAGCTCTGACGTGCTGGCGTGAGAAGATACCAGGCGCCAACAACGAGAGCAATAAGGATCAGTAAAAGAATGATATAATGGAAGGGAGAGGAAAAACGAAACCATCCCTCAGATTTAGGGTCTTGCCAGAGGCGATCATCGTCATTGGGAGAAAAAGTCATTCTCTCATCTCCTTAACGGGCGTGACGCCAATGATTTGAAAACCCGATGCAATAATAGTTGCCACTCCTTGAATCATGGCAAGGCGGGTTCGGGTCAGTTCTTTGTTGTCAGCTATGATAAAACGCAAGAGGGTGTTCTCCTTTCCCTTATTCCACAGCATATGAAATTGTGCCGCAATTTCATAGAGGGCATAACACAAACGGTGTGGCTCGCGGGCGGTGGCGGCAATTTCCACATGGCGGGGCCAAGCGGCCAAAAGCTTTAGAAGGTGGAGTTCATCGGGATCATCAAGTCCTGCATAGACTTCAGCAGAAGTTTCGCTCCATTTGGGGAAGACGTCTTCTGCCATGCGCATTACCGAATGGCATCGGGCATGGGCATATTGAATGTAGAAAACGGGATTGTCCCGGGTTTGTTCCAAAACTTTCTTAAAATCAAAATCCAAATGGGCGTCACTTTTGCGGGTGATCATCATAAAACGAAAAGCATCTCGTCCAACCTTATCAATCACTTCTTTGATTTCAATAAAGGTGCCCGCCCGTTTTGACATTTTGATGGGTTTTCCTCCCTCCATAAAGTTCACAATTTGGCAAAGAATCACATCCAGGTGACCTTTGCCTTCCGTAATGGCTTTAACAGCAGAGGTGACCCGCTTGACCGTTCCCACATGATCAGCACCCCATACATTGATCATGTTGGGATAGCCTCTACGGAATTTATCGTAATGATAAGCAATATCGCCGGCAAAATAGGCCCAGGAGCCATCCACCTTTTGAAGAGGACGATCCGCATCATCTCCAAATTCGGTCGAGCGGAAGAGCATTTGCTTGCGAGGCTTCCAGTTTTCAATGACTTTCCCCTTAGGAGGCTCTAAAATTCCTTCATAGATAAGCCCTCTCTCTTTCAGGGTTTGGATAGCCGCCTCAACAGCTCCCATGCGATGGAGTTCCGTCTCGGAGGTAAAGACTTCGTGGTTGATGCCCAACAACGCCAGATCTTTTCGAATCATGGTCATCATGGCGTTAATAGAAAATTCGCGTAAGGGTTCGAGCCATTCTGATTCAGGGAGAGAGAGCCATTTGTCTCCGTCGCGTGTAGCGAGGGCCTCTCCTACCTCTTTCAAATAGTCTCCTGGGTAATAGCCTTCAGGAATGATTCCAATTTCATGACCAAGGGCCTCCTTGTAGCGAAGGTAGGTCGACTGCGCTAGCTTTTCAGCTTGACCGCCCGCATCATTGACATAAAATTCACGCAAGACCCGATAGCCCACTTTTTCGAGGAGGTTGGCAAGAACGTCTGCCACAACAGCCACACGTCCATGACCTGCGTGCATAGGGCCCGTTGGATTTGTCGAGACATACTCAAGGTTAATTTTCTCTCCAAGGCCAATGGAAGAGGAGCCGTACTCTTCCTTTTCCTTTAAGATAGTTTCTAATTCTTTATACCAAAAATTAGGGGTGAGACGCAGATTGATAAACCCGGGTCCTGCTACGGATACCTCAGTCACATAGGGAAGGGATTCAAGCTCTTTGGCAATAAGTTCGCCCAGCTCTCGAGGATTCATGTGAGCAGGCTTTGATAAAATCATGGCCGCATTGGTAGAGATATCTCCATGGGTGGCATCTCGGGGAGGTTCGGTTGTAATTTTATCGAGGGTAAGGCCTTCGGGCAGCCGGCCTTCCTTAGCAAGCTTTTCAATGCTGTTTAAAATTTCATTCCGAAAGCTATGGAAAAAATTCATCTTACTCACCATATGTAAACTGTTCTAAATGCTTTTACCATATGTGGAGATATCCTCCAACAGGCTATCTTTAGGAAAAGGGTTGGATTATAGTGAAAAGGTATATACCAAGGATTTTTAATGTCATTAAAATTAACTGAAAGTGCAGCTAAAAAGATTTCAAACTTGATTGAAAAGGAGCCGAATCCAAGTGCGGCTTTTTTCCGGGTTATGGTGAATGGTGGTGGCTGTGCAGGCTTTCAATACAATTTCTCTTTGGATCATGAACTGCATGAAGATGACCACACCTTTGAAAACAAGGGCGTGAAGATTGTCATAGATGAGGCCTCCCTTCCCTTTGTAGAAGAGGCGGAGATTGATTTTGTTGAAGAGCTCATTGGCGCTTCATTTCAGGTCAAAAACCCCCTAGCTTCCTCCTCCTGTGGGTGTGGAAGTTCCTTCTCTGTTTAGAGGATAAAATTTAAACAAAAATACCTTGCAATCTCGAACCTGGATTTCGAATTTACAAGGTATTTTTAAAAGGAAAATAGAAAAAACAAAAGGTTAGTAGGGCGTATCAATAGCTTCTTGTTCATCCAAGATTTTGGCTCGGTTGTTCCAGGTCAGAGCAAAGAAGAACGCGCCAAGGAGGGCAGCCATGATAAAGAGCATAAAACCACCTTCCCACCCATACTGTTCAACAATATAGCCCAAGCCCACGCCTGCAATGGCTGATCCCGCATACCCGAAAGTACCTGTTATGCCTGTGCCCACACCTACAGCCCGTTTTGAGGCAAAGTCAGCTGTGGCAACACCATTGAGGACCTGAGGGCCATTACTAAGAAAACCAACAAGTATAAGGCACAAGGCATCAAAAAAGGGATAGCCGGGGGGAATTTTCCAAAAAATGAATAAATTAATGGCAAGAGCAATGAGGAAGAAGGTTCCTACAGGGCCACGACGGCCGCGGAAAAATTTATCGGAAATCCATCCAGCCGCAACACCACCAATAAGGGCCGCAATTTCAAAACCGACCAGGAGCATGCCTGCAGCTATAAGGGTAACGCCTTTAAATTCCTTTAAGAAGGTTGGTGCCCAAAAGAAAAAACCCGCGCGAGGGATATAAACACACATATTGGCAAGGGCCATAAACCATACAAGTTTATTGGCAAGAACAACTGTAAAAACTTCTTTAATGGTAATGCGCTCTTGATAAATTTTGGCCACATGAGTGACGTCTCCTTTATATTCTTCAACGGGGGGGAGACCAACTTCTCTGGGAGTATCGCGAAGGCGATTAATTAAAAATAAGGAAATGCCTATGGAAAAAAAGGCAGGAACGATAAAGGCAGAGCGCCATCCATAGTGTTCAATCAGAAAACCTCCGATAGCAAAAATGGCCATCGCGCCAAGTTGATGGGCAGACGCCGCAAAAGCCCATTTTGAACCTAGTTCGGTGGGGCTAAACCAATGGGTAATAAGACGGCCACAAGGAGGCCATCCCATGGATTGAAAACAAGCATTTAATCCCCAAAGCACTGCAAAGAAAAAAAGGCCTGACCCAAAGCCCATAAAAAAACTAACAAGAGCTGAAAGAAATAGTCCTGTTGCCATGAAATAGCGGGCATCCGAACGGTCGCTTAAATAGCCGTTAACAAACTTTCCAATGCCATAAACAATGGAAAAAATCGTGGCAATCCAGCCCAGATCAACTTTTGTGTAAGAAAATTCTTCCATAATGCCTGGGATGCACATGGAAAAATTTTGTCGAACTAAATAAAAAGCGGCGTATCCTATGATGGCTGCGTATAAGGTGCGCATGCGCCAATAGGTATAACTACCCTTTTCTGCAGAAAAAACTTTTCCAAAAGTACCTTGGATATTTCGGGAAATTGCTTTGCTCACTGTTGCCATGAAACCATCCATATAAAGTGCTAAACGAAGCTAAGTTTAGACAGGAAGAGGGAGGAAGTTCAAATGGAAAGTATCGATAAAAATCAATGAGTTAACTAAATACTGAGGGCTTTTTTTTGAGAGATTGGTGAAATGGCCCTGACGTTACTGCAGGATGTGTTAAATAGTTACAAATCAACAAGATAACCCCTCCCAAAGCGACGGCTGAGGGAGGGGTTACAGGGAGACTTTAAAAAGTTAAGCGGTTTGAAGTTCGCGTTCTTTTTCCGCGACTTTTTGATTGTACATTGTGCTCAAGCCACCGGCTGCATACATCCATGCGAGGATGACTACAACCATAATAGCGCAAGAGTAAGGTGCAATCGTAATTTGTGTCGCTGTCGTTGAAACGGTTAGCAGGAGGAACTGTTGAACAACAGCACCACCGGATTTACCCAAACGACCACCAATAACGTCAACCGCAGCCTTACCTTTCACCTTGAGCTCTTGGTCAAGAGGAATATAAGACATTTCTTTAGTTGGGTCGAAGAGGGAGTACTTTGTTCCCTTGCTCAAAATGTTTTGAGCCGCTCCAATCATGACAGCCAAGAAGACAGGGGTCATTCCCATGGCAACTGTTATCCAGTCGAGACTATCACGGAAAATCACAAATATGTAAAAGAGTCCACCTGTGATCAGGAGAATGATTGGCGTGAGAATCGCACCAGTGAACCATCCAAAACGGCCCACAATGCCCTTACACATAATGATCAAAGCAATGGTTGCAATACCTGTGAAGGTAGAGAAGTTGCCCATGAAAGCACTGTAGCTATTTTCACTGAAAACACCGTCAACGGTATAGAGAAGCTTTAATTGGCTCTTCCATGTGACTTCTACAAGGTTAATAGCCATGCCGTAACCCAAGACGAGCAAAGCAATGAAACCTAAATACCGGGAGGTAAAGAGATACTTAAAGCTTTCAACAATGGAAAGTTTTGGCTTATCCTTCTTCTTTTCCTTCGGTGTTTCTGATGCCGCATCATAATAGAAAGGATCAGTCAAAACTGCGCGGTTCATCCACCAATAAATGGCTGCGGTAGCAAGGCCGGCAAGGACAACAGTTCCCATCATATAGTTTAAGCTGGTTCCCCAAGCATCCGCACTATTTACATCACGAATCGTGGAGAAATAGGTTACGGTTTGACCAGAAAGGATAAGGGCAATGTTTCCAAGAAGCGGGAAAAGAGCATAAAATCGCTTGGCTTCATTTGTTCGAGTAATTTCGTTAGCAAACTGCCAGAACAAAAGAGAAACAACAACACTGCCCCACATTTCTGCCATAATATAGAAGATGGAGTAAGACCAAGCTCCCCAAAGGGCAAAAATAAATCTTAAGGCTGGAATGGACTGCTGTAAGGCTTCAACTGTCTCAACAGAAGGATGGAGGAGATCTTTGTTGGGATAGATGATGAACGCAAAAGCACCAAAGAAAGCAATGAAAGGAACAATACATGTATAGAAAAGATTTTCCTTTGAAAGGACGTTGCTGAGCTTTGCATACAAGATCACGAAGAGAATAGACGTTGGCGTCACTCCCCAGAACTTGAGGAAGTTAATAGCCTCTGCACCAGAGGCACCAACAACAAGCGTATCCTTGGTGTCTCTTAAAATGGTGTAGTTGAAGAGAATAAAGAACATCATAAGGCCCATCGGTAGAAACTTTTTCATTTCTGAACCTTGGATAGGCCAAATCGCAGCACGGAGCTTTGAGAACTCAGGCCCTTTCTGCGGGAGTGGTTTTACTGACATGAATTTATCTTCCTTTTGTGTTGCCGAATAGGGTCAACATTTTCCTAGTTAAAAACAAATATTCACTAATTTTAGGAACAACTTACCTAAAACAGCACTGCACTATCATCTTTTTCATCTTTCGTCAAATGTTCATTTGTTGGTGAGTACAAATTTAAGACAGGTTTGTCTGTTTTTGACACGCTCTTTTTAATATTTCCTTATGGTTTTCATGAGATAGTTTATAATGAAATAAAAAAATCTGTAAGGAGAGGTTTGTGAGCCAAGAACTTTTAACAGTCGAATTAATGAAAATGGCTGAAGCAAAGGCTATAGAAACAGGGGTTACGGAAAAAGACCTGATGGAGCGGGCTGGGAAGGCTGTCGTTGAGGTGATCTTAAGTCAATTTCCTCCAAGGCAGGTCCTTGTTTTTTGCGGTCCTGGCAAAAATGGTGGCGATGGTCAGGTGGTGGCGCGCCTTTTAAAAATTGAAGGCTGGCCTGTAAAAGTTATAGTCACCAATAATCTTCCTCAAATTTCTGATCTTGAAGACGCGCTTCAAGAAACCGATCTGGTAGTGGATGGAATCTTTGGAACAGGTCTATCCCAACCTCTTCAAGGGGATATTTTAAGCCTTGTTCATCTTATTAATAATTCGAGTAAACCCGTGATAGCGATTGATATTCCCACAGGTATTGAAACCAATTCGGGTCAATGTTATGGGGCGGCTGTCAAGGCTACCCTTACGGTAACTTTTTTCAGAGCAAGGCCAGGACATTACCTTGTGCCGGGCCGCCTTCTTTGTGGCAAGCTCTTTGTGGAAGATATTGGGATTATAGAACCTTTATTGCCTCAGACAAATATTTTTTTAAACGCCCCCTTCCTTTGGGTGAATTCCCTTAAGGAACCTCAACCCTTGGATCATAAATATTCTCGAGGAAGCTGTTTGATTGTGGGGGCAGGCAGTATGCCAGGAGCCGTAAGATTGGCCTCTCTCGCTGCACGTCGCATTGGGGCAGGTCTTGTGCGCTTGATGTGTAAGGTGGAAGAATATCCCATTTTTGCTGGGGTTGCCTGGGGTGATATTGTGACGCCTTTGGGATCAGCTCAGGAATTTCTTAATTGGATCCTCGATGGTCACTCCCATTCCTTGCTGTGGGGGACAGGCGCTTTGCCGCAGGAGTCAACACGTCAGCAAGCAATTTTGTTGCTGGAGTCAAAAAAACCCTGTGTGTTGGATGGGGGCGCTCTGTCCAGTTTTGAAGGCCGCACCCTTGAGCTGACCCGCCATCTTCATGAAAATGTTATTTTGACTCCCCATGAGGGAGAATTTCAACGCCTCTTTCCCCACCTTTCCTTTCTCAAAAACAAAGTTGAAAAAGCCCATAAAGCAGCGGCTGAGGCGGGAGCCATCATTGTGTTGAAGGGTTATTATACCATTATTGCGTCTCCGAAGGGGGAGATTATCATCAATGGCAATGCGCCAGCTACCCTTTCAACGGCGGGGACAGGGGACGTACTCGCAGGGCTTATGGCCGGCCTTTTAGCGCAGGATATTGATCCTTTCCAAGCAGCAGCAGCTGCCGTTTGGATCCATGGGGAAGCTGCAAACCGCATTGGGCTTGGTCTCATTGCAGAAGATTTATTAGGAGAAATCCCCGGGATTCTTCAACTCTTAAGCACGCTTCGTAATGAAAGGTCATCGCTTTTATGTGAATAGGGCCCATGACTTCTTTTTTTCTTTTTCAATCTAACTGCTTTTCTTGCTTTTTTCTTAGTTTTCTTGTCTGAGCTTTTTAATCCAGGTTCAGGCTCAGGAGCCAGCGCACTTTGTGGAGCCTGTAAGGCGGCTAATTTGGCTTTCAGTTTTTTGTTTTTCGCCTGAAGTGCGGTTTTTAAGGCTTTCAGTCTTTTATTTTCTACCTGTTCCATTTGGAACTGAGTTGCGACACTAGGGGGTTCTTCTTGTGGGGGCTCCAATTCATGTTCTGGTGAAATTGGGAGATATGCAATGTCAGGAGTGTCAAAATCATCCTTGCCTGCTATAGCCCAAGCCTGAGATTGACAGGTCAGGCTTGCAAGGCCTGTAACTAACATTATTGACATTATTGTCTTAACATTGAACATCAAACTCACCCTTTTCATTTTCTATATTGAAGTAAAGCTAAGTTAGTTTGAGGTGAGATTCAAGGTATAATCAGTGGTTACGCATGAAGATCTTGAGATGAGAGGCTTTTACTTTTTTTTAATCATTTTAATGTTATTATTAAGTAATGGTAATAGTATGTTAAGGTGTTGTTATGTTTAAAGTAAATATCATATATTTGACGGTTGTTAGCGTCATAGCAATTAACAGTCTTGCGCTTGCAGATGACTCAGATGATTTTCTTAGTGAAGGAAGAAGCGGAAGTATAAAGGCTATACAAATTGAAAAAGCTTTAGAGAGTCCGGACAAGACTTTTAAAGCGGATGGACGTACTTATAAAATCTTGAATGAGCATATTCCAGCAGGTCTTCTTCGGGAAATGGCTCACGATGGTGAGAGCATTAGCGGTAAAATTCAGCAGACTATGGGGCCTAATGGAGTAGGATGGCAATTTCACTATGGTGTTCCAACGACTTATGATGAAGGAAACAATGTTATGTGGAGTCTACATCCTAACTTTTCAGGCTCTACTGTAGACTTCCAAATCGAAGATATTACGCGGACCCCTCCTGCTTGGTATGAATTTTGGAGATACGGCGAATAGGCAAATAAGTTTGTGAGCTAAGTCTAATTAGAGGATGGTGAACAGCCCCCATGCAGGGGGCTGTTTCATGAGTTTTATATTACATTTCTAACTCTCCTGCAAAATTGATTGATGATATGGCTAATTAAGAATTTCAAAAATTCTTGACAATTGCTGAAAATATTGGCAATTATAATTTATTGGTTTTTGCATGTCTAATATGTAAAAAATATCTTTCATAAACATAAGGGAGAAAAGTTTATGGCTGAGGTAAAAATAAAGCCACGGTGGGAGGTCTGGGAAAACCTTTGTATTAAAAAATCAATAGAAGAGAAAATACAGCTTAAAATTATAGCGTTAGCTTTAGGAAAAACTCTGAATGCGGTGAGTAAGAAAATTACCCACTTGGGCTTAAGAAAAATCTCATCAAGACCGGGACGGAGAAAGGGAAAGCGGGCGTCACCCAGCTTAAAAGCAAGCACTTTTACTGAAATTGAAAGAATGCGACAAATTCTTTCCCTTTATGCCCCTAATGAAAACTTAAAGAAAGCACAACATGCCCTCGAAAAAGGGACTTGGGTGACGGCAACGCCTTCATCATTAAAGGGAAATGAGGGGTATTCTCTTCAATCGTCGCCGACGTATATTCTGATTAAGGGCAAAATTCCTGACAAGGTAAGAAAAGAAAAGGTAGATGCCGATCCCTGTTACATTACGGCTCAACATATTGAAACCTGGGCGGTTTCTGAAGGTTTCTGCCTTGTGGGAGGAAATTTAATCAAACGAGGATTATATTACTGGAAAGAGGGGCATTATTTTTCAAAGGCCCAAATTTTGATGCATGTGAATCGGCTTCGTTTGGAAAACAGTCTTCAGCCTGTGGCGATTTATGAGGATGTGGTTGAATTAGCTTGCAAATATACTTAAAGCTAAAAGTTGACTTACCCCTAAAATAGTCCACCGGACTCCGGGATGAAGGGGCCGGGTCAAGCGATCTATGACCATGAAAAGGGGAGTATAAACGAGGGCTATAAATCCTTCCCAAGGGGCTCTCAACATAAAAACAAGGAGGGGGAAACTCAGGAGAAGGGCTGAGAGAAAAAAAGCTGTAATCAAATGCAGATGACCTTCTGCGAATTGAGAGGAATGGGATTTGCTGACCCGTGCTCGGTAAAGGTTTAAAAGATCGCCGGTGATGAGAAGGCCTGAGGTAAAAGCACTCCACAAAATAATGAGAGGCCAAGAGGGTAAGAGCCATAAATTCAAGCTCCAAAAGAAGGGGCGCAGGGCTTGAAGAAGGGCCCAGGAACGTTTTTTTTCCCGCGGAAAATAATCAAGATCGGAGGGATCTTTTAAGTTGGCTGCCGCCTTTAAAACGCCCCGCTTGGGATGAACAACCAGCGCCTTTGCGCACACTTGCCAAATGTGGGTATCAATAGAAGAATCTCCAGCATAATCAAAGCCTTGAGCGCCAAATCGCACGAGAAGGGCTTGTTGTTTTTTGAGGCCGGTCATATTGGTTTGAAGATCACTTCCAATCACCTCTTGGAAAAAGCCAAAATGGCTCGCGATGCTTTCAGCAACCGTTTGATTGGTTCCTGTGGCAAGGAGGAGAGAGCGCCCTGATTGAGCTTCCTTTTCAGCAAAGGCAAGAAGGACAGGATTATAGGGAAGGATAGATGGGTCGAGTTCTGCATGCTCAGCAAGGCGAACTTTAGCGTAAGCCCGGCTTTTCCAAAGCCAAAAGGGCAGTAAAAAAAGTACCCACGGCTTTTTTCGCAGCACTTGAGCCATCATTTCATGAAAGGTGTCGGTGCGCAGTAAGGTTCCATCTAAATCCAGAACAAGGGGACGCGGGGAGGAAGAGGTTAACAACACCCATGACCTTCATGAACAAGAGTTCTTTTATTCCAAAAGACACTTCCCATAAAGAGGGCAAGACAGGCATAGAGAAGGTATTCATAGCCCATGAAAGCAGCGCTTGCCATGCCAATAGCAGCTGCTGTCGCCAATGCTAAAGGAGGCCATTTCCCATGGTGATGATAAATTTGATAAGCCATAAAGCCAATTGTTACCAAAGCAAAAACCATCATAATCGGGAAGAAGAATTCATGCACTTCAGCCAGTTCAATGCCAATAAGGCTGAGCAGTCCCGCATAAAGCGGCAAACAAAGAGGACAAGCCGCACAGGAGAGAAGAGAGACCACTACTGTTCCCGTTCCACTGAATACATCACCCCATTTTTTCACGATAAATTTCCTTTATTCACAACACAACTCATATTCTTAACTTAAGAAACTTATACTTTTATTTCAAGGGTTGATCTTTAATTTATGTTTTTTGGAAATTTGTCCTGTTAAAGTCTAAATGCCGTTCTGATATTTTTTCTTATTTTAACGGTATATTAATAAAGAGGTCTGATAATATTGAAAGAAAATAAGTCTTGATTTCAATAAATCAAGCATCAACAGATAACAATTGAGTAAAAAAGGATTTAAACATGTCAAAAAAATTTCTTCAAGGATTAGTTTTTGTTGGGGTGGGTTTGACTCTTTCACAAGTAAATGCAAAGGATCTCACTTGCCAAGAACAATATACCAACTGTGCTAATTCTTGTAAAACAAAAAGAGAACACTTCGTTGATATGTCATGTATAAATAACTGTCTTAATGTCTTTGAGGCGTGTAAGAGAGATCTTGAGAAACCTGTTGATTAGGCTCGGATAATTTTTTTATCTACTTGCTGCATTCCCATACACGGAACGTTCAGAAGTTAGAAAGCGAAGAATATTGCGTACCTTTTCAGGACGTAAAATTTCCCCTGAGATCTTTTAAAGAAGAAAAAAGTGTAAGAGAATTGTTAGAGAAGGGCTGAAAGCCATACTTTCTATAGAATTGGCTCGCTTTTTCATGCTTGGCATCAATGATCATGCCGTGAATACCTATTTGTTCTCCTGCAGTTGAGGTTCGGTATAAAGCATCAACAAGAAGAAGTTCTCCATATCCATTTCCCTGGTATACCTCATCAACAGCAAGGCGAGCCAAGCGAGCTACAGGGACAGGACGTTTCGGAAACTTTTTCAGAAGATTTTCTGGAAGTGCTGCCACATCAATCGAAGCTGAGCAAAGACTATAGTATCCCAAAATTTTAGGTACGGTCGCTTTTCGAATAATAAATGTTCGCGCAAGTTCACGGATAATATCTTGTCGAGCAAAATGAGTCAGGTAAAGATTCAGCGCCTCTTCTCCACAATCGAAATCGGTACGATTATGTTCTTCTGAGAGCAACTCAAACTTCAGAGACATCTTTTTTTATTTTTTTATAGCGTTGTATCGCTTTAGAGAGATAAGGATTTAACTCCTTAGGGTCTTCTAAAAGGTGATAAAACTGATGTTGCTCTTCAGAAGAAAGAAGCAAAGTTTCAGGTTTTGATAAGAGCTTGTAAGCACTTTCTAAAGCTTGGGACACCACAAAGTGACTTAAGGTGTCACCTTCAATCTCAGCAGCCTTTTGAAGAATATTCTTAGAAAGCTTAGAAACACGAATGTTTAAGTAGGTTGATTTAGTTGTTTCAGTATGCATGGTAAACTCCTTTTATCTAATTGTAATGACATTGTCATTACAGGTCAAAAAGTTTTTTAAACATAAACCCTTCTCTTATCCCCAAAATTGCTCCCGCAGAATGCGCTCATCCAGATTATGTTCGTGATCAAAGAGCAGGGTGACGGCGTGCTCCTTGGATTGACGCACGGTCACCGACGTGACGTTTCGCACCTCCGTAAAGTCAGCAACTGCGCTTACGGGGCGTTTTTCCGGCTCAAGAAGGGTGAATTGAACTTGAGCTGTCTCTGGCAGCAGAGCTCCCTTCCAGCGCCGTGGCCGGAAGGCACTGATGGGAGTGAGGGCCAAGAGAGGGGCGCCAAGAGGAATGATGGGCCCATGGGCAGAAAGATTGTAGGCTGTGCTCCCTGCAGGGGTTGAGAGTAAAATACCATCACACACCAATTCTTCAAGGCGCACAACTCCGTCAATGGAAATCTGGAGCTTGGCGGCTTGGCGAGACTCACGGAGCAAGGAGACTTCATTAAAAGCGAGAGCTGTAGCTAAGACGCCATCCTTTTGTTGTGTCTGCATTTCAAGGGGATGGAGAACGCTTGGCTTTGCCTTTTCAAGGCGTAGCATCAGGTCATGGGGGGCAAGTTCATTCATCAAAAACCCCACGCTGCCACAATGAATTCCATAAATGGGCGTCTTTGAGGAGAGGGAGTCATGCATGGTTTCTAGCATAAAACCGTCCCCACCAAGGGCGATTAGGATGTCGGCCTCCTCCGGCCGAACCGTCGGATAGAGGGTCTCGAGGGTGCGCTTGGCTTGCATTGCTTCAGGGGCCGGTGAAGCAAGAATGGCAATATGGGGCATAGGAAATCTCTATTTTATCTAATTTTATTTCTGATAGTTTGCTGTGTCTTGCGAATGAGGTCAAGGGGGGCCCTCTTAATCCTCTAATGATGAAGCTCTGCCATTAAGTTTCCTAAAATTTGAATAAAATTTTGTTGATCTCTTTGGGGAATTTTCCCGAAGAATTCAGCATCAATTCCCTCAACCACAGGGATTAGCTTTGAGACAAGACTCTTCCCCTGAGGCGTTAAATGCACCCATTTGGCTCGTGTGTCTTTTTGGCTTTCTTTGCGGCTAACATAGCCCTGGAGAATAAGCTTTTTTAGGGATTTTGAGACGGTCATTTTATCAAGCTTGGAAAGGCGTGCAATGGCCACTTGTGTGGGATCTTGATGATGTTCTTCAAGCCATAAGCTGACAGCCATAATAACAAATTGGGGATGGGAAATGTCAAAGCTATCAAGGGCCTTTTTAATCAGCCGTTGCCATGTGACCGTTGTCTGCCAGAGCAGAAACCCGGGGCTATCTTCAGGTGCTTTAAATCCAAAGGCGGATTTTTTAGGCTCTTGCGAGGTCAACGAGGGCTTCCATTTCTTTTGGAACGCTATCTGCAACATCTTGGGCGACAAGCTTAACCCATAAAAAATTAAGGGGCCCAGTCACTACTAAAGTATTAATGAGACGTAAGCCATTCGGAGTTTCTTCCAGCTCATGGGTATCATACATCTTTGCCCCAAAAAAGGAGGTACAATCGGTGAATTTTCGACCTTCCTCAATGTGCGTCAACGCAATTTTAAAGGCTTTGACGCCTTTGGGCTTTAGCATGAAATAATTGCCGACAGTAAAGGGGCCCTCCATTTGACAATACTCTAAATCTCCATGCCATTTCGGCCAACTATTAACATCGGTCCAAATCTGCCAAATATTTTCCTTTTTGATGTTTTTAAAAATCTTGCTGTAGGTTCGTATCCACATAATAGACTCCTTGATTATAATCATTTATATAATATGTAAGTTTACTATATAGTCAAGCCCATTTTTAAAATGGCCTATCAACCCTACACAAAAAATTTGACATCTTTCATTCATGTGGCAAACTATAAATATATCTTGAAAGAGTTGTATCAAATTCAAATTTTCACCAAAAGTTAAGAGGCTCATTAATGATCATTTTTCTGAACGGTTGTTCCTCTGCGGGGAAATCAACCCTTGCACGAGCCCTTCAATTTCTTTCCGAAAAACCGTATCTTTTGATTGGTATCGATACCTTCTTTCACATGATGCCTTCTGCTTATGTAGGCTTTGGAGATAAGGCAGATCAAGGATTCCACTTTATCCCTGAGCATGATGATTTAGGACCTTTGATGCGGATTGAAAACGGACCCTATGGACAAGCCCTTGGCAAAACAATTCCTAAGGTCATTCAAACCCTTGCGGATGACGGACATGATATCATCCTCGATGAAGTTCTCTTTGGGGATGAGAGTTTGAATCGTTATGTAGGGGCTCTCAAAGATCATACGGTCTATTTTATTGGTGTTATGTGTGATTTGAAAACGCTTCAAGAGCGAGAGATTCTTCGGGGAGATCGCGCCCTCGGCCTGGGTCGCGATCAAATTGGGCGTGTTCACGTGCCAGAAAGATCTTATGATATGATCATTGATACAACCTGTACCTCTGCTTTTGATTGTGGGAAAGCGATTCTAAAGTTTATCGACGAAAATCCAAACCCTCAAAGCTTTAAGCAAAAAGAAACAAGGGCTTAATGAAACTCCTAACAAAAGATATTTTAAGCAAAAACTATGCAGAACATTTTGCTCTGTTTTTTACGGACGATGGAATTATCGTTAACTCTCAAACATCTTCCCCCATCCTACGATTTGCAGAAACTCTAAAACAGTTAAAGCTTGTCGTAAACGAGGCTTATTTAGATGATTCAATTCTCATCATCAACTGTCATAGTACTTTAAATCCTGATCAAATACTTACAGAGAAATTCTATATAAACAATGTAAAGTCTTTCTTAGCTGCAACAAATGACACAGTCCTAGGGCAGCGCATTTTGCGAGCCGTGCATTGGTTAACTTGGGATGCACAGTTTCAATACTGCAGCAAGTGTGGCGGAAAAATTCAAAAAGTTTTGGAGACCACTGAAAAGAAATGTAGTTTATGCGAGCTTTCATTTTTTCCTAATCCTTTTCCAGCTGTAATGGTATTAATTCAACGAGAAAATGAACTCTTATTAGGCAGATCAGCGCATTTTAAACCTGGAATATATAGCGCTCTTGCAGGTTTTATTGATATTGGTGAAACAGCTGAACAAGCGGTGCATCGAGAAGTCAAAGAAGAAGTCGGAGTGGAAATAACAGAATTGAAATATTTTGGGAGCCAGAGTTGGCCCTTCCCAAACAGTTTTATGATTGCTTTTAAGGCAGAATATTTACGAGGTGAAATTAAAATTGATGGTAACGAGATAGAGGATGCCCGTTGGTTTCATTTAAATAAATTACCCCCACTTCCCCCCAGCTCAAGTATTTCCAGAAAGTTAATAGAAACTGTTATTTTAAGGGGGTAAAATCTTTTAGCTTTACGGCGCTTATGCTAAATGACGTTCAAGGTTTCAGCCATGTCGTGCCCATAAGAAGGGGGGCGTAAAGATCTTCTTCCATGGAAATAAGAATGCTTTGTTCTTCTACAGGGATAGGGGGGCGTGAGACGAAGGAAATCTTGGGTGCATCACTGATAACAGCAAGAGGCGTTTGCTCCTTTCCTTCTCCCATAACCAATACAGCAGACGTTGCCAGTGCATCAAGGAGATTGATTTGGGTCACACGCATGGACTTGTCATAAAGATCAGACTTTCCTACGTAGGAATAAAGAGGCTCAAATCCACACCAGCCAAGAGCAATTCCTGTAACACCGCGCCGCAGAGGTGTGGTGTGGCTATCTGTAATTATAATCCCTAAATGCTCGAGGGAATGCTTTTGACGAACATAATTCCAAAGAGCTATGGCAGTATTTTGGATATCCTTGGGATACAAAATATAGACGTCATCTCCATTTGATTCATCAATGCCCGCTGAGGGAATCAGAATGTTGTTCTTAAGAGTTAAATAAATACCATAAGGATTTTCTCTTGTCTCAGCGACGGCATCTGCTTCCTGTTTAATTAACGCCTCTTTAGAGATACTTGTCTTTGGAAGAACATGCCCCTGGCAGATACTGATAATTTTTGACGTGATAACGAGGATAGCTTGTTCCGAAATTGAAGGAATGTAACGATCAAGGATGGTCTCTAGTAGCTCACCTGGTTGAATGAGATGAGTTTTAATAGCCTTAACATGCATGGACTTACAAATGATTTTTTAAGTATCCAAAAAACTGCGAAGCTTGCGAGAGCGGCTGGGATGCTTAAGTTTGCGCAGGGCTTTGGCCTCGATTTGTCGGATGCGTTCACGGGTGACAGCGAACTGTTGTCCCACCTCTTCTAAGGTGTGGTCCGTATTCATGCCGATACCAAATCGCATGCGTAAAACGCGCTCTTCACGGGGAGTAAGGCTCGCAAGGACACGCGTTGTTGTCTCTCGCAAATTAGAAAGCACGGCTGCATCCACAGGCACGACAGCATTTTTATCCTCAATAAAGTCGCCTAAATGACCGTCTTCCTCGTCTCCAATAGGAGTTTCAAGGCTGATAGGCTCTTTCGCAATTTTCATCACTTTACGCACCTTATCAAGGGGCATCTTTAACTTATTAGCGAGTTCTTCAGGCGTGGGCTCTCGTCCAATTTCATGGAGCATTTGGCGAGAGGTCCGTACTAGCTTATTGATAGTTTCAATCATATGAACCGGAATACGGATAGTGCGTGCTTGGTCCGCAATGGAGCGGGTAATGGCTTGACGAATCCACCAAGTGGCATAAGTTGAAAACTTATAGCCGCGCCGATATTCAAACTTATCAACGGCTTTCATAAGGCCAATATTTCCCTCTTGGATGAGGTCCAAAAATTGAAGACCGCGGTTGGTGTATTTCTTTGCGATAGAAATCACAAGACGAAGGTTGGCTTCAATCATTTCTTTTTTCGCGCGGCTTGAGTCACGTTCGCCCTTTTGGACCGTACTTACGATGCGTCTTAATTCGGAAATAGGAAGACCGGCTTCATCAGCAACTTCACCAATAGTCTTGCGAATTTCGATGGCTTCATCCTTATGTTTTTCCAAAAACTTTTGCCAGCCTTTTCCAGAAAGGCCTTCAATTTTCTCAAACCACTCGGGGGCAAGCTCACTTCCGTAATAGTTTTCGAGGAAGACTTCTCTTCTTACACCCGAAGATTCAGCAAGTCGTAATAGACGGCCCTCAAGACCGACAAGTTTGCGGTTAAAGGTGTAGAGTTGCTCTACAAGTTGCTCAATACGAGGGGAGTTAAGATGAATACCCTCCATCAAATCGATAAGCTTATTGCGGAGATCTTCGTACTTTTTTTCAATGGGGGAAGAAGCTTTCTTCCCTTCCTGAAGGGTCTTTAAGCGTTGTTCTTGAAGTTTCCGAAGTTGTGTATAGGTTTTAGCGATTTGATCAAAGGTTTCCACAACCTTGGGACGCAGAGAATCTTCCATAGCAGAAATGGAGAGGCTGGCAGCATCCTCATCGCTAAAGCTATTTTCATCTTCTAAGGATTCCTCTTCAATGGCAGAATCTGTTAGAAGAGCTCCTTCTACAAAATTTTCCCCATCGGGGTCCTCATCGGAAGGACCATTGGTATATGTTGATTCAATGTCGATAATATCCCTTAAAAGCATTTGATCTTTATTAAGAGCATCGCGCCAGGTGACGATGGCACGGATGGTTAAGGGGCTTTCACAAATAGCCCCAATCATCATTTCACGGCCAGACTCAATGCGTTTTGCAATTTCAATTTCCCCTTCGCGGGAGAGAAGCTCAACTGTTCCCATCTCGCGGAGATAAAGACGAACCGGATCATCCGTTCTTCCTGCTTCACTGACTTCAGCTGCGGCTTCAGTCTCATCCTCGTCCCCTTGCAGGGCGCTTTTGGGCTTTTCTTCTTGGTCGGCTTCGTCGTCTTCAATAATATTGATGCCCATATCGGAAATCATGGACATAATATCTTCAATTTGTTCAGAACTTAGTTTGTCCTCTGGCAGAATTTCATTAAGTTCTTCATAAGTGACATACCCACGCAGTTTCCCTTGGGCGAGAAGTTGCTTAATCGCTTTCTCTCCTAAAGCGATATCCTTGGGGCTTTTGTCATCATGATTTGTGGTCTCTGCAGTTGAACTTGCCATATTTGCCATTCAATCCATCCTTTAAATTTACTCAATACTAAATCATAAATTGCGCTCTATATACAACCTAATCGTGTAACATAGTGCTTTTTTTCAACATTTTAAAGCGTTGCCATGCCTCAGAAGACATTTCATCCGCCAAGAAATCTTGCGCTGAGCGAAGATCATCCTTTGCTGAGTGTCTTTCAAGTCGACTAAAAATCTCCTTCCATCCTTCCCGCGCTTCTTCAAAAGAAGCAGAGGCTTTCGCAAAAGCTCCATGAAGGAGAATTTGAGGAGAGAGGAGCCTCTTTATCTCGTTTTCAAAGCCACCTTTAAGAAGAAAATCCTTTAAGGACTCTTCTGGAGAGGTGTTGTTTGCATAAAACTGCAAAATAGCTTCTCGCATTTCATGAAGCCGAGCCTCTTTAAATTCTAAAAAGGCTAAATCATCACTAGCCTCATCTAATAAATTGGGATGATTTATAAGAATTGCAAGAAGAAGATGTTCATGAATGGATAATAAATTCACATTTTTTCGTTTTAAGGGAGAAAAGTGCGTGTTTCCCTCATTTTTTCTAACAATTTTTTTATAAAAAAGATCCTTAAAAGCAAAAAGATAATTTTTGCCAACGTCTATATGCTTTATGGCCTGGGTCCAAAATGTATATTGCTGCTGCAGAGCTGTTTTCTTTTCAGGTGTGTCAAAAGTTTTACCTTGAGTTAAAAACATCCATAGAGTATCGAGAAGAGACTGTGCACCTAAAAGAAGCTTTTGAAATTCAGTGCTTTTACGAATCAAGCTATCGGGGTCTTCCCCTTGGGGGAGAAAAACAAATCTTAAGGAGTATCCTGGTTTTAAAAGAGGCAAGACCCTTTCAGCAGCTCGTGCAGCAGCTTTTAAGCCTGCTGGATCACCGTCAAAGCAAAGAATGGGTTCAGGGTCTAAGCGCCAAGCCAAAAGGATTTGATCTTCTGTAAGGGCTGTTCCTAAGGGAGCCACAGCGCCTTTGTATCCGGCTTGATAAAGAGAAATAACATCCATATACCCTTCCACGATGAGAAGGGGATCGGAGGCCGCTTTTTCTTTAGCAAAACCATACCCATAGAGAAGCTTTCCTTTAGAAAACAACGATGTTTCAGGAGAGTTGAGATATTTAGGCTCTCCTTTATCTAAAAGGCGGCCACCAAAAGCAACGACTTGTTTTTTTGTATTGTGGATAGGAAACATAAGGCGTCCACGGAAACGGTCATAGGGAGCCTTTTTCTCTTCCCCTTGAGCAGAAAGTCCCGTCTCTAAAAGTACGCTTTCAGCAAAGCCTTTTTCTTTTAAGTGCCCTTCCAGGGTATGATACCCCTCAGGGGCATAACCCAGCTCAAATTTTTGAAGCGTTTCTGGTCGTATCCCTCGGGATTCGGTATACCGTAAAGCCTCATTGAATTTTCCTTGAGCTAAATTTTTTTGATACCAAAGGCTAGCTTCTTGAAGAGCGTCTAAAAGAGGAGTGAGATTTTCTTTTGGTCCTTCATCACGAATTATCATCTCAGTAGGCACTGTCAACCCTGCGCGGGCGGCCAGCTCTTTGACTGCTTCCATAAAGGTGAGCTTGTGGATTTCAGTGAGAAAGCGAATGGCATCTCCATGGGCGCCGCAACCAAAGCAGTGGTAGAATTCCTTTTCATTATTTACCGTAAAGGAAGGTGTTTTTTCATGGTGAAAGGGACAGAGTCCATGATACTCACGCCCTTTACGCGTCAACTTGACTTTTTCGCCAACAATTTCCGAAAGGGAAAGACGTGAGCGCAATGTGTCTAAAAATTTTCCGCGAACTGGCAATGTAAACCTTTTCTAAGTGAATCGTGCTTTATTGCGCCTTTACAGGAGCCATTAATTGAAGTTCTTCTCCATCGCTAAACACAAGGGTGAGAGGAACAGTTTTTCCTTCCGTAAGGGGGCCGTCTTTAATATTCATAAGCATGACATGCGTTTTTCCAGGCATTAAAACAATCTCTCCGTTTGAAGGGATCCTTATGGCGGAAATTTCTTGCATTTGCATTCCCTGACCCATATCAACAACTTCATGCAATTCACCACTTGCCGAAACAGGTGAATATACTCCTGTGAGGGAGATATCTTTATTGGAAATATTGACAAGTTTCATATAAGCGGCAGTGTTGGAGCCGGTTGAAGCCCGAACCCAATGGTCTTGGACTTGAATTCCAGCAAGAGCTGCCGTACTTACCAGGCTGGTAGCAAGAAGAAAGGTGAAATATTTTTTCATTTTTTTACCTTATTTTGTGTATTGTTCTTTTATAAGAAAGACCACAAAACAAGCCAAAAGTAAAGAAATGCTGATAGAGCTGAGAGCAAAAGCATAATCCATAGAATCATAGGCTCGAATACCATTGAGCATTTTGCCGCCCCAACTATAATCTAAAAGCCATCCAATGAAAGGTTGAAAAATAACTCCACTTAACATGCACATCATATTATGGAATCCCCCGGCAGTTCCGCTGGCAGATAAGGGGTTAAGAGCGCAGGTCATGGAGAAACCAAGAAACTGTCCTCCTAAGAAAAAACCTCCCAAAAATAAGAAGGATGTTAAAAGCCACAAGGGCAAGTTAGGAACATAAAAGACAGTCGCCAGACAAATTAACGCACCAAAAGATGAAATAAAAACAGGAGCTTTATAAGCGTTTAAGCGTTGACAGAGAAAGGGGAAGAGTGGAGCGCCGAGCCCAACGCCAACATACATGGCGGTGGAAACAATGCCGCCTGCTGTTGATTTATCTAACTGGTAAGTAGACATCAGGAAAGGAGGGCCCCAAAGGTCAGCAAATCCGGAAAGAGGGAGGTACATAAATCCACCATACAAAGCAATAAGCCAGCTTTGAGGGTTGCTTATCACTACAGCAACACTTTTCAAAATGCTTGCAGAAGGAAGGTGGTGTTCCTTGTCTCCGTGACTTTTTAAGATAATTTCTTCTAAATGATCGGGAGCTTTATCTCGAACGATGCTCCAGGCCGCAAAGGAAAGGCCAAATCCCGCAAATGCGACAAACCACATGGCCTCTCGCCATCCAGAAACCTGCACAAGCCACCCCATAGGATACCCTGCCGAGGCGCCTCCTACGCTTCCTAAAAGGAGAGTGAGCCCTACGACAAAGGGAAGCTTATGAGAGGGAAACCACAGGGTGCCGAGTTTAAGGCAGCTTAAAAAGGCAAAGGCAGAGCCGGCCCCAATCATGCCGCGTCCAAATGCAGCTACATAAAGAGTATCGGCGGAAGAAAAAACAAGGGCACCCACGCTGCACAAAATGGCAGCAAAAGTCAGAAGACGTCGCGGCTTAAAGCGATCCATGAGGGTCCCTACAGGGATTTGAAGTGCCGAATAGGTATAATAATAAAATCCACTTAAGGTTCCTAAAGCGCAGCCATCCACTTGAAAAGATGCCATCAGGTCTTCAGCCATGACACCTGGAGAGACGCGCAGCATAAATTGATAGCAATAAAAAAGAGCGGCACACCCCCAAATAACCCAACTTTTTGAAAGAAAAAAAGAAGCAGGCTTTGCTGTGATTGAAGAGGAATTTGTCATGACACCCATTGATTTCCTATTTAAAAAAGAAGCTTAAGAGTATCGATCCTTTTTTCAGGGGTCAATCGGGAAAATGTAATTCATAGTATTATTGTTTGTTTTTTTATTTATGCAATAAAAAATACTTGAAATAAATAATTATATGTTACATAAGTATTTTCTTCGAAACTTTTTTTTAATTATTATGAGAAGAGATATTATGATTCGATTTAAGAGTGCATTTTTGGTGTTAGTCACAATTTTTTGGACTTTTGCTCCCTACGCAGAGGTTTTGGGAGCAAAGGGGTCATCAAAATTACGTTCCAAGAAGTCCTGTCATCAGATGATAAAAGGAAATCGACCAAGTCATCAAAGCAAAAAACCTTTGCCAGCAGAAATTGTGTTTGGGGGACCACATTTAAATTGGGAAAATCCCAACACATATATTTTCTTGGGGCTCATGGTTTCAACGGGAATGATAGGTACCTGCCAAGCTATTCAATTAGGAAACACGTCTCTAAGGACCAATTTTCGCGCCCCAAATTCTACCTCTTTGTCTAATGGTACCTTAACTTCTCAGTCTTCCAACAGTTTCATGACTAGGATTCCTGAACCATGCTTAGCAGAAGTGTGTTTTTTTCCACCAGAAGTTTGTAAAGTGAGTAACATGAGGAAAGCGATTAGCCCAGCTGCGTCACCTCGGGATCCTTCCAGCAGCTGTAGAATTGAAGCTACTAGTCACCCATGGTCAGAGGCAGAACAGTGTTTTGTTCATCCAGGAGTTTGTGCGCTGCCGACGACCTACACGAACGAGGACGAAATTAACCAAGCTGCTTCAGAAATCCTAGAAGGAAGTACACCTCAAATGCAGGAAGAGATAGAGGCAGGCGACTATTCAAGTCTTGTGTCACTTTTTCAAGAACGTTTCCGTGTTGGAGTTGTAGATGGGGAACTTTCGCCCACACCGATCTTACAGGCTGCTGCAGATGCTACAAGGTGGCGCGAAGGTCTTAAGTATGTTGATGAAGAAATAATGCCTACTCCTATAGAAGGAACTTCTTTTGAAGTTTTTGAGAAACATCTTTTTAAATTAAACTCTATATTAACAGGTAATCCTGGAGAAAATACCTATAGATCCCATCCTATGCTCATTGCAAAACTTCCAATAAGTGATCCTAGATTCGAACACACCGAAAGGATGAAAGACTTGTTAGCGGATCATCCCTTACATCTTTCTACTTACAATTCTTTAACACCAGCAGTAAATAAACTCATTCAAGATTTTGTAAATCGAGGGCTCATTCAAATGGATGATCAAGGGAAAAAAGCTATTTGGGAGGAGGTAGTAACTGCAATTTTTAAAAAAGATCCGAAGCTTTATACTCCAGACCGCTATTCTCTTTGCGCGGAATATTATGACTTTGACAACTCTCCTCAAGAAGGTCTTCGAGAAAAAATGAGGTCAGGCTATACAAATGTGGTATCTCTCTTACGAGAGGGAAAAACTTTTGATGCTGCGGGTGCACTTCACCAAACCATTGTGAAAACTCATGTCTGTCCGGATGCCAATGGACGTACATCGCGTGCTTTTGCGCTAGGACTGTTAAAACAAAAAAATTTACCTCGACCTGTGTTCCGGAGTGAGGAAGCTTATACAGGTGCTTTTCGCAAAGCCTCTAAGCGTGGAGGTGATAAGCCCTTTACCGAGTATCTCGAACAAGAAGCTTGCCGGAGTCAATCATTACGCAAAACGGGTAAAGAAGAGGTGCTGACGGGTGCCCTTCGTAAGTGTAAAGCGCCAAGCTGTCAACGCGATTTTGATGAAGAGTTGCTGAAATGGGGGGGCAGTGATTAAGGCTCCCTACCTTCTTCTGCATTATATCACTCTCGCTCTGGATAGGCTTCTTTAATGAAAATGGCGGCTAAAGTAGCCAAAAACAAAGCGACGATGACGCTCGTCAACGCTATTTGATAAGTTGTAGGTGAATAAAGGCGAATGCCATTTTCCAGGGTTCCTTCCCAGAAAAAATCCAAAAGTTGACCGATAAGAGGAGGGATAGCGATGGCACTTATCATGCAAATCATATTCTGGAAACCTGTAGCCATACCGCTAACGGAGAGGGGATTAATTTCACAAACAATGGAAAAAGCCATAAACTGTCCCCCAAGCAGAATTCCTGCCATCATCAACATAAAGATGATTATAAAGGGGGAGAGAGGAGTTACATAGAAAACAAAGGTAAAAGCAAAAAGGGTGCCAAGGGACGAGATGAGCAATACTGTTTTAAATCGCTTTATCTTATCGGCAACAAGAGCAAAAAGAGGCGTTCCTATGCCAACACCTATATAAAGAAAGGTGTTTGCAAGAGACGCATATTGTTTATCCATATGATGAACGTTCGTTAAAAAAGGGATTCCCCACAAGTCGGCAAATCCCGCCAAGGGAATAAACATCATTAAGCCATAAAAGCCTAAAAGCCAGGTTTGTCGTTTTTGCACAATCACAATTAAGCCCTCCCAAAGACCCAAGTTGGGGTTTCCAATGGCGTGATGTTGATTAATATAACTTTCTAAAGCCTTAGGAGGGTGATCTCGAACGACAAGAGCCATAAGGACAGCAATAAAAACGCCTCCAAGAGCCGTCAACCAAACTGCCTCCCGCCAACCAAAAGCATCCACCAAGAAGGACATGGGATAGCTTCCTGAAGCGCCAGCGGTTCCCAAGAAGAGAGTTAAGCCTACCACAACAGAGATGTGTTTGGGAGGGAACCAGAGAGTACCCAGCTTCATGCAACTTAAAAAACCAAAGGCAGAGCCAACACCAATAAGAAAGCGGCTGATTGAAGCAACGAGGACCGTATCAGCAGATGCAAATAGAAAACTTCCTCCTGTGCAAGTAATAGCAGCACACACCAAAAGACGCCGAGGGCCGAATTTATCCAAAAGGCTTCCTATAGGAACTTGAAAACCCGCGTAACCATAAGCATAAAAGGAGGTAAGCAAGCCAAGAGTGCAGGCATTTACATGAAAGTCAGTCATCAACTCTGTTGTCATCACGTTTGGAGAGACACGAAGAAGAAATTGATAGCAATAAAATAGTGCCGCACACGCCCAAACAATCCAACTGCGGGCCAAGGAAGGAGTCATGATTTTACTCAATAGTGTTGTTTAATATGTTTAAAGCCTATCGAATAGCGTTCCCCCTGTAAAGGGGGGGCTTGCAGCGCTACGAAATCTTTCGTATAAATCTGTCTATGGCGGGTGTAGCTCAATGGTAGAGCAGAAGCTTCCCAAGCTCCAGACGAGGGTTCGATTCCCTTCACCCGCTCCAGTCTTGTGGAGTTTTTTAGTATGAAAAAGCTTATTGTTTTAATGCCTTTGATGAGTTTTCTTTCAGCGTGCACACCGCTAAGTCGTGAGGAACAATTAGCTCTTTTTCACTCTCGCTGTGTAGACTATGGGTACGCCCAGGGCACACAGGAATTTGATAAGTGTTTGGCAAGGCAAGAAAGTTGGCATCATCAGCGCTCTCTTCACACACGGGTGAATAGGGCGGATAACCTTAACTTTCTTGAGAGAGAAACTCTCCGACAGCAGGAGCTCAAGATGAAGGAAAAACAACAGAGTTCTGGATGAGTCATCTTATAAAATTTTTCGATCTTTTCTTAAACCAACTCTGTTTAACCCTACATCCCCGATTGGATGGTTATTTAAAAACAACTATGCAAATATAACATCTGATGTTATATTTGCATACATGATAGATAAGAAGGTTAAAAAAAAATTAGATTATCTTTTAGACAAGAGCCCAGCGGTTGTCTTAACTGGCCCGCGTCAGGTAGGCAAAACAACCCTCGCTTTGAATATCGCTCAGCCTCGAAAAGGAATATATTTAGATTTAGAATTACCTAGTCACTTAGCTAAAGTTACAGATATTGAAGAGTACTGTCGTTTAAATTCGGATCATTTACTAATATTTGATGAAATCCAACACATCCCTAATCTTTTTGCTCCCCTTCGAGGAATTATTGACGAACGAAGACGGCAAGGTAAAAAAACAGGGCAATTTCTGTTTCTAGGATCAGCCTCTATGGATCTTCTGAAACAAACTAGCGAAACACTAACGGGGCGCATTGCGTATTGCGAGCTTTTTCCTTTAACAGTAGATGAAATTCCTTCGAATGATCTTTATAAACTTTGGTATCGCGGCGGATTTCCAGAGAGTTTTCTAGCAGAGAACGACGAAGAGAGTCTGAGGTGGCGTCTCGATTTTATTAAAACTTACCTGGAGCGGGATATTCCGCAGTTGGGACCTAAAATCCCTGCAGAAACGTTACGTCGTTTTTGGACGATGTTAGCCCATAACCAAGGTCAGACCTTTAATGCTGCAAGTTTTGGGAAAGGGCTTGAGGTGAAAGGTATAACAACAAGTCGTTACCTTGATTTAATGGTCGATTTACTTTTGGTTAGACGTCTTGCTTCATGGACCAACAACTCTAGAAAACGACTTATTAAAGCGCCTAAAACTTATGTTCGAGATAGTGGAATTTGTCATGCTCTTTTGGGAATCAAGACACTTGATGAATTGCTAGGGCATCCCGTTGTGGGAGGAAGCTGGGAAGGATTTGTGATTGAAAATCTTATTTCCTCCTTATCTAAATATGCCTCCTATGGGTATTATAGAACAGCAGGGGGAGCAGAAATAGATTTAGTCATTGATTTAGGGAATCAAGAACTTTGGGCCATTGAAATTAAAAGGAGCCTGGCACCCACAGTATCAAAAGGATTCTACATGGCCTGTGAGGATTTAAAACCAACAAAGAAATTTATTGTTTATGCGGGAGATGAACGATTTCCCATTGCAAAGGACGTTGAAGTTATAGGCTTGAGAGATATAATGCATGAGGTAAATGCCGTTACTGAGTCATAGACTGCCTACATCCCCGATTGGATGGTTGTTGAAGAGCCGTCCTGATTCATAGATTCGAATTCCGTAAAGGCGCCAGGTAAAAGATCTTTCACGGCGTAAGATACATAACCGCTTTTACCCTTAAAAAATACAAGGGTCTCAGACGTACTAAATTCCTGAATGACCTGACGGCATGCTCCGCAAGGAGAGCAAGGAATATCGGCTTTTGTAGAAATCGCTAACGCCTTGATTTTTTCATGTGGCCCCTTTTCCGAAATCATCTTGAAAATAGCATTTCTTTCTCCGCAACAGGAGAGCCCATAGGAAATATTTTCCACATTGCAGCCTGTAAAAATAGACCCATCTTGGGTCATCAATGCAGCTCCCACAGCAAACTTTGAATAGGGGGAATAGGATTTTTCTTGGGCCTGTTTTGCAAGGTCAATCAGCTTGGTTTGTATGTCTTGCATCGTATGTACTCCTTTAATGAATTAACCTTCTATCTTAGAAAAGTCCGCAACCTGGTGGAGGGTCTTTCTAAAATAAGCCAATAAATGCAAGCGATTGATGCGCTTGTTTTTATCATCCGTATTTACCACAACCTTATCAAAGAACCGGTCAACAACAGGTCTCAAGGTCGCCAAGTCTTGTACCGCTTTCACAAATTCGCCCTTTTTTACAAAACCTTCAATTTCTGGCAATTTTTGTGACAAGTTTTTGAAAAGCTCGGTTTCTTCGCCAAGATCGAAGAGCTCTTCCTTTACCTGACCTTCATAAGTGCAGTTATCTTTTTCTTCCTCAATTTTTAAAATATTAGAGGCCCGCTTGTAGGCTACCAACAAATTTTTTCCATCTTCGCCGTCCATGAGTTGATCCAGAGCTTTGACCCGTAGGGACAGATCAAAAAGATTGGGGTTCTGATCAGCGACATTTAAGACCGCTTCCACATGGTCATAGGGGCTTCCCTGAACATCCCTAAGAAAAAATTTAAAGCGTTCAAGTAAAAATTTCCAAAGATCAGCTAGAGTTTCCTTTTTGCTTTTTAATTGAGGAACAGCGAGCTCATCCCAAGAATAACAATCATAAGCCCATCCTATGGTTTCTAGCATGGAAAGGGTAAAACGAGGATTTAGCGCCAAAGCGATGAGCCCAAGGCCTGCGCGCCTTAAGGCAAAGGGATCCTTTGACCCAGTAGGCGTAATCCCAATGGCAAAAAAACCAACGAGGGTATCCAAACGATCAGCCATAGCGAGGATTAAGCTGGGAAGCGCATCGGGAATCCCCCCCCCTGAAACCTTGGGCCAATATTGCTCCTCAAGGGCCTGTGCCACCTCAGGATTTTCTTTTTGGTTTTGCGCGTAATAGCGGCCCATAATCCCCTGGACCTCAGGGAACTCATTCACCATTTGGGAGGTCAAATCCGCCTTCGATAAAAGCGCCGCCCGTCCTACAATTTTTGGATCAGTACCTGCCTTCTCAGCCATCCGGGTTGAAAGCTTAACAAGACGTTCCACCTTCGCAAAAACACTTCCTAAATGTTGATGGAAAAGCCGCGTCTTAAGGGAGACGTTAAAATGCTCGAGGGGGTGTTTTTGGTCCTGCTCCCAAAAGAACTGCGCATCCGCAAGGCGTGCCCTTAAAACCCGTTCATTTCCAATGACAATTGCTTTTCCCTGATCGGGTGCATCAACGTTAGCAATAAGACCAAAGAAGGGGGCAAGTTTTCCCTGCCCATCCATTAAAGGAAAATAACGCTGGTGAATCCGCATGGGGGTTGTGATGACTTCAAGGGGAAGATTCATGAAATGCTCATCCACTTTTCCTTTTAAAGCCACGGGCCATTCAACGAGTCCCGTGACATCATCCAAAAGCACCTCATCTTTTAAAGGCGTTAACTCTCCCGCGACCTTAGCAACATCGGTTTTGACAATCTGTCGGCGTTCTTGCCAATTTAAGATCACAAAATGCTCTCGAAGCTTTTTCTCGTAATCCTTAAAATTTTGAACCTCAAAAGGAGTTGGCGCTAAAAACCGGTGACCTTGAGTGCGATTGGAGGCCTCTATGCCCGCATAAGAAAAGGAAACCACCTTCCCATCAAAAACACACAGAAAGCCGCGTAATGGCCTTACCCAGGTGACAGAAGACGAACCCCAGCGCATAGATTTCGGCCACTGAAACTTCTCTAAAAGCGTAAGAGCCACCTTTGAAAGGATGTGCTCCGTTACCTGACCGGGCTGTTTAATTGTTACGCTTAAAAATTGTCCTTTGGGAGTGTCGAGAATAGCACATGCCTCACGGCTCACGCCGGCAGTTTTTAAAAAGCCTTCGATTGCTTGGGCCGGTGCATCAACTCGTGGACCTTTTTTCTCTTCAGTGCGTTCAGCGGTTTTGAGAGGAAGCCCTTCAACAACTAACGTTAATCGCCGTGGGGTCACAAAGGTCCTTATGGTTTCAAAGCCAAGCCCTTCGGTCTGAAGTTCAGCCTCCGCAAGGCTCTTTAGCTGCTCCTGGGCCATAGGCTGCATGCGGGAGGGAATTTCCTCCGATAAAATTTCAAAAAGCCACTCAGCCACAAACATTCTCCATCCAAAGGGTACAACATGCGTGGGCCAAAGTGCGAACCCGTCCGATATAATTGGCCCGCTCCGTGACGCTTAAAGCGCCGCGCGCATCTAAAAGGTTGAACAAATGACTTGCTTTCAAACAATATTCATAGGCGGGAAGCCCCAATTTATTTGTTATCAACTGACTGCACATGGATTCGGCATCCTCAAAGTGGCGGAATACCATGGGTGCATCGAGATGTTCAAAACTAAAGGCGGAAAATTCTCGCTCCATTTGCTGCGCCACATCCCCATAGGTCATGGGAGACGGCCCTTTTGGATCATTCCAGGCTAAATCATAAACATTTTCAATGCCTTGGAGGGTCATAATCAAACGCTCAAGGCCATAGGTCAATTCAACGGAGACGGGTTCACAGACAAAACCGCCCACCTGTTGAAAGTAGGTAAACTGGGTCACTTCCTGACCACCGGCCCACACTTCCCAGCCCAGGCCCGCCGCTCCCAATGTTGGGCTTTCCCAGTCATCTTCAACAAAGCGCACATCATGCAAAATGGGATCAAGGCCAATGTATCTTAAACTATCAAGGTAAATGTCCTGAATATCGTCAGGGGACGGTTTTAAAAGCACTTGATATTGATGGTGGCGATAAAGTCGATTCGGGTTTTCCCCATACCGCCCATCTCCCGGACGACGAGAAGGCTGAACATAGGCCGCCCGCCAAGGCTTCGGCCCCAAAGCCTTCAACGTTGTTGCGGGATGGAAAGTTCCCGCCCCCACTTCCGCATCATAAGGTTGAAGAATAACACAGCCCTTTTGGGACCAGAATTCTTGAAGCTTTAAAATTACGGTTTGAAAATCAACTTTCATGAAAATTATCACTGCCCATCTATTTTGCCTACCCTACCCAGCAAGCCCCGGTCACGTCAAGAGATCTGATGGGGATGTCAGAGCTTACGCATGAAAGATATTAAATTCTTTAAATTGAAAAAGAGGAAATTTTTTGATATTATTTACTTAAAATAAAAGAAATTCTTTAAGTGTATGTAAAGTGTGTGTGAGAAACAATTTATGAGTAACGAAATTAATCCCCTTAACGTCGCAGCTTTTGAATATGGCAAAATCGTTTCTGCGCAACTTGCATCTCTCTGTGATCCTTTTTTAAAAGCAATGGGACTTACCACCTTTCTTTATGGAAGAGCTTTTTATGACGGCAGATATATAATACTCAGTAATAATGTAGAGTGGGTCAAAAGCTGGTTATTGGAAATTTCTACAATTGAAAATACTTCTCTTCATACAACCTTACGGAGTGTCCCTTTTGAAGAACCCTTTTACTACATGTGGTGTACAACACCTGATAGCAAGCTTACTCAGCTTCATAATAGCTTAGGCATTTGGCATGGCTTTGATATTAATTTTCGATTAGAAGATTCTGTTGAAGGTTGGTCTTTTTCCACAAGCCAGGATCGATACCAAATTAATAATTTGTATTTGAATAACGTTAAAGTATTCCATCGATTTATTTTACATTTAAAAGAAAATTCTCCCTCTCTTTTTGAAATAAAAGATAGCAAACAACTTGCTGTTTTTAAAAATAATTCCGATATTTCTTTTCAATCTTCCCTTTCTCACAAAGAAGAAGTTAATAATTTTCTCTCTTCTTTGCCTTCTAATGGATACTCTTTAATGATAAATAACAGTATTATTAAACTCTCTCCGCGTGAAGTTGAATGTATCTTCCATTTTTCTCAAGGCAAGACAGCAAAAGAAATAGCAAGAATTCTTAGCATTTCTCCTCGAACAGTAGAAGATTATATTAAAAACGTAAAATTAAAGACAGGTCAGTCAAGCAAATCAGCACTTGCAGATATGTTAAAAGACGATCTTTTTAAATGGCTATGAAGAACTTCCTGTAGGGCTGTTTGACGAGCTTACTAAACTACCCATCTCCCTCACCACAGAATCGATCGTCTGCGTTAGCTCTTCCATTATTGTACCTACAAAGGAACCTTCTGTCGTTTCTGTAATCCAGGGATTCATAATAACGGAACGAAGAGCCGTTACAGCATAGTCTTCTGTTGCTATGGGGGCTTCAATTTTTAACCGTCCTAAAAAATCCTTTAGAATAACCTCTCCATATTTACTTTTTTCGAGTGAAGTATTGCTTACAATTAAATTGAGTTCGGAAGTAGGTTTTTCTAATTGCGGTCTAAGTTTGTTATAAATTGCCTCATTAAAGGCGTTTGCTCTATCAAGTCTTGAATTAAGAACTCCCGGAGAATCATAAAAATTAAAAGCGTAGGCGACAATGTTAAGATCAGAATAGTGTTGAAGGAGAGTCTTAACAACAAATGATTCCTTTCCTTCTCTGTTGTTCAGTTTTTCAAGCCCCCTACAAAATTCTTGAGTGCTATAAAGAGCTTGTCCTAAAAGGACTCCATATCCATTCCTATCAAGAGGAATCACCCGGTGGGTGAGGTAAACCATCGCTGCTGAGGCTCCTGGCTTTGATCCTTCAATCCCGTAGATTCCTAATGTAGGTTCTTTCGTTTTTTCTTGAGCAGATAAATAAGGAGCCGTAAAATTCACCATATTTATTATATCCTCGTTACGGTAACATAACGCTGCGGCTGGATAAGGCATGTACCCTGATTTATGAGGATCGATAGTTACAGAATCAGCTTCTTTTAAAGCTGCTAAATGAATCGCAGCATGTTCGCTTAAGTCGATAACAGGCACAAGTGTTCTGTCAGGTTTTGGTAGAAGAGTCGCAAAGTACCCTCCCCACGCGGCATCAGCATGAATATGAAAATCAGTGCCTTGACTCCTGAATGTTGTTCTCTTCTGCAGAATTTCTTGCAAAGGATCTATCGCACTTTCTTCGGTTGATCCTATAATGGCAGCAACAGCAATAATAGGTCGACGTTCTGATATACATTGATCAAGTTTTTTAGTAAGGCTAATCATATCTATTCGTGCATTTTCATCAACGGGAATATCTATAAGATTTCCTTGCCCCAATCCCAGCAAACTAACCGCCTTAGGAAAGGAATAATGCCTTGTCCCTGAGATAAGAACGACAGGACTTTTAACTCTTTCAGTTGGCGAAACTCTCTCATTGAGCAGCTCATACACACCTAACAATCCCATCTCTTGAATAGAATACTTTGAAAGAAGTCTATAAAGTTCAGCAAAAGAGATTATTTTTTCTGTACTTTCTGCTGTGCTCTCTGGTTTATCTGGTAATAAAGCAAATATTCTTTCTGGTAATTTTAAGGCTTCTCTAGCTTCTATATTGAGAAGAATCCAGGGGTCGGTGATATCTATCAGTGGAGTTTGTTCTTTATTTGGTAGAGTAACAGTCACATCACGTGCGGATTGTAACAGATCTTCTCTTTTAAGAACTTGTTGAACAGAGAAGGGGAAGAACTTTACATTTCTAGCCGCCCATAATGCTTCGGCATTGGCTATAGTTCCCCCGCCTGTCAAGTGGCCCCAAGAAATAGGGACAGAATCTGAGGACTCTGTTGCAATAGGGAAAGGATGTGAGGATTCTGCTGCAATAACGTCAGCAATACGATAGCCAATCATTTGACATAAATCTCTAGCAGCTTGTTCTTCTAAGCAAGCCGTCACAGGGGCTCCTTCAAAGGCTACATTATTAGGATTATAAAGGAGGGTGGCAATATAACCTCCGAGACTGGGAATTGTTGTTTCCCAGTTCATGTGAGCCTGATAACGGGGACTATGAAGAGGGTTAGAATACTTTTTAAATTCAGCGAGCAATAAACACAATTGTCTTTGAAGGTTATCTTTCACATCCAGAAAACCAGGAGATTGTTTTACCTCTTCTGTAATACGAAAGGGGTCTTCAGGGTGAAAACTTCGGCGCCAAGATAAGTGATCAGATAAGGCCTTTTCAACAAAACTCATAAATAAGTCAGCATTTTCTCCCTGAGGACCTAAAAACAATACGTCTACGCAAATAGGACTTCTCGCGGTTCTCTCCTCTTGATCGATTTGAGATCGAAGACTGCCTCTGATTGCTTGTACAATGTCTAGTGTGTCTTGGGAGGTTTTTTTAGAGCTGCTCCTCGAAAGAGAAGTTTTTGGAGGAGGGGCATAAAAGAATTCATCCCCTGTGTGCATTCCTAAACTGGGCTGTATAGACACCAAATACATTGAAATCATTAAAGCTTGTTGAAAGCATTTCATAAAATCTCCCTAGTTTCTAAAATTTATCTATTTATTAAACTCGATTTTTTTCTTGCGTGCAATATCTATAAAAATTTATTAAAATTTGTAGAGGTAAAAATTAAAAAGAGAGAAGTGAAAACTATATGAATATTTCCTATGAAAACTTGAATGTAAAGTCTTTAAAAACCGTCATAGAAGGGTTGGCGGTAACTTTTGCCAATCAGGAAACAATGTCAAAAGCGCTCGCAATTCCTCCTCAAGAACTGCAAAAAGTATTTGAATCATGCGTTCCGGATTCTCTTGAAAACTCATATGTAGCGTGTATGGTAATGACTAAAAAATTGTGAGCTCCTGTCTAAGATTCCAGGCATTTAAATGCCTGGAGTCTTTCAAGAAATACTACTCATTAAAAAATCCATCTAAAAATTGAAAAAAGGCGGATTTTGTTTCTTCGTCTTTAACTTTACTCTTAATGACGGATTTAACACTCTCTTTTATAACGCGAGTCTCTTGTTCGTTACTCTCTTTAATAGCAGCTGCTGTTTGTTTGGCAGCATCTTTAAACTTTATAGCTTCTCCACCCAAGGTAGGGCACTGGTAAGAAGAAGTGCTACGTGGGTGTAATCCCCATTTAACTGCTATCCTATTGCGAGTTTCTCGCTGAGTCTCTCGTTCCTCCTTAGTATAAGAAGATGTATGGTTTTTCGCTTGAGCATCGAATAAGATCACCAGCGAGAAAAAAGATAAGCCTATATAGCTCACTCTTTTCAAAGGTTGTTTTTTTTGAGTAATCATTGTATTCACCATTGTTTAATGTTGTGTTTTAATGGCTCAATCAATTGAAAAAGGGTGAACCATTACTCTTTTTTAACAGTTTCTTTATTTTCTTTAATCACGTGAAGAATCCTCTCGTAAAAACAACCTCCGTGTAAAATGCGGTAATGTGGAATTAAAATTTGGTCAAAAAATGAGTCAGAATAACAATACTCACATGTTTTTTGTCAGTGGAGAGAGTTAAGCTTTTGGTGCATAGTGTATGTGGGCACTCCACAAGGCAGATCCTAAGATACATGGAAGAATTAAAAATAGATCACATTAGTGTAGAATCGTAAGATAATGACAATCAAAAAGAAAGATATCTCTAAATCAGCTGCTTTAAAGTTCATTGTCCTATTAGGGGTTACCAGTCTCTTTGCTGACATGACTTATGAAGCAGCGAGGAGTATTACAGGGCCTTTCTTTGCAACTTTAGGGGCGAGTGCAGCTATCGTTGGGTTTGTCGCAGGATTTGGGGAGTTCTTAGGTTATTCGCTTCGTCTGGTTTCAGGATATTTTGCTGACAAAACCCAGCGCTATTGGATGATCACAATCATTGGATATGCTATTAATATGGCAGCTATTCCAGCTCTCGCTCTTGCTGAAAATTGGTATGTCGTTTCTATTCTCATCATTTTAGAACGCACAGGTAAAGCCATTCGAACCCCTGCACGTGATGCCATGTTGTCTCATGCAGGAAGTCAAATTGGAGTAGGGTGGGCCTTTGGCCTTCATGAAGCTCTGGATCAATGGGGCGCAATGATTGGTCCTTTAATTGTAGCCTCGGTTCTTTATTACAAAGGCAGCTACCAAGAGAGTTTTGCAATATTGGCTGTTCCTGCTTTGCTTGCTTTGGTTGTCTTAATGATTGCCTTTAAACTTTATCCTCATCCTCACAACCTTGAAATCAAGCTTAAAGGATTAGAATCCCAAGGTATGACGCTGCCATTTTGGACTTATCTCGTGGGAGCGGGCCTCATTGCAGCAGGATATGCGGATTTTTCTCTTATTGCTTATCATTTTGAAAAAAAATCCATTCTTAGCCCCGTTTGGATTCCCATTGTTTACTCCTTAGCCATGGGGATTATTATAATTTCTGCTCCCCTCTTGGGATATCTTTATGATAAGAAAGGATTTAATGTCCTAATTTGGGTCAGTATTCTCTCAATCTTATTTGCCCCCTTTGTGTTTTTAGGAGGGTTTTATTTAATCCTCGTCGGGATTGCTCTTTGGAGTATTGGGATAGGAGCGCATGAATCCCTTATGCGCGCAATTATCGCAAATATGATTTCCTCAAAAAAACGGGCATCTGCCTACGGAGTTTTTAATGCAGGGTTTGGGACCTTTTGGTTTTTAGGAAGCGTCATGATTGGCGTTCTTTATGATTTCTCTGTTCTAGCCGTTGTTATCTTTTCAGTTGTCATCCAACTTCTTGCCCTTCCCATTCTTGTGTGGGTAAAGAGAAGAATAGAGAAATGACTAAGAAGAGTTGAATCAGTTTTTTCTTTAAAGCCGTCGCAGCTATAAAACAAAGAGAAAGCTAAGCAAAACCAATTGCAATAGCTTGTAAAAGAGTGTTTATCTTTGTATTTTCAAAAAAATATCTTATTTATTATGAATTAACAGAAAATATTACTTTATATTAAATAAAATTTAACGCTTTTTTTGTTATATTTATAAGTAGGGAGATAATCATTTGCGAGATGAGCCATGAAAGCTTTATATTTTGAATCTATAACGTTGATTGAACGCCTTCATTTTTTGTTTTTAGATGTGATGAGGACAGAGCTTGACCGTTTGCGTATCTTTGATATCAATAATGTACAATGCTTTATCTTGTATAATGTTGGTAAAAATGAGATGACCGTGGGTGAACTTTCGAACAGGGGTTATTATTTGGGCTCGAATGTGTCCTATAACCTGAAAAAACTTGTGGAAAACGGCTATTTTATTCAAGAAAAGGCCAAACACGACAAGAGATCTAGTAAAATCCGCCTGTCCGATAAAGGCTTGAAGCTTTATGATAAGCTAGACAAGATCTTTACTCAACAAGCCACAAATCTTAAATATAATGGGATTGTGGACCAAAACCTAACTGAAACCCTTAAGATTATGCGTAAAATTGAATCTTATTGGAATTTCATCATTTCCCATGGATTGGTGGACTAAAAGCAATGTAGGCATCTCCTTTTTGACTGCCAAGTCAAAAAGGAGGTTGCAAGTTCTGAATTATTTTGAGCAAGCTTTAATAGGCTCATTCGTCAACTGAAGAGGTTATCGTTCAACGAGCTATTCAGTCTTGGTGCGGGCAAAGCCTCTCACCTATCCATACCATCGCTTGTCTAAACCACCGCTGAACTTCTGGATGTTCCGCTATATCGCGTACAACTTGAGCTCCATGTGCCATCTTATCTGGGCCATTAATCATAGCAGTGGTCTTATGTGCATTTCTCAAAGCTGGTGTTGCAGCCCCACACCAGGTAAGTCGCTCATGACATATATCACAACTCTCTCCGCAGCAGGCGTTGGTTTCTTTTACATGAAATGTAAGTAAGTTAAAAACAATAAATCCATAAATTATTTTTTTCATCTTCTGATCTCCTTTTTATAAATATTTTTGGGGCAGGGAGGCGCTGTCTCGTGCTCTCCTTAGCTCATAACTCAAGTGATTTTTCATTTTTCATTCCTTTCATTTATAGGGTTGAAAAAATAGATCGCTCAGGCTCTTACACGGATCGAACAATTAACGACGTAAAACCAAATTGATGAGCAACCTGAAGCTGAGTTTATGAAAGCATGAAGAGTTAACCTATTCGGAAAATCTTCTTAAGAGTGTGATTAAGGAAAATATACTTAGGTCTTTAAGTGAGGACAAAAATACTCTAGTTTAGAAGAAATATTAAAAGACAGAGACTCTTTTAAGAAGGACTCATTCAAAAAATTATATGCAAGAAAGAAATCTCCTTTTTCCTCAAGAAATTTATTCTGCGCAATTGACGTCTCTCAATGGTATTAAACTGTCTAAAAGAGAGATAGACATTATCTCCTGTATTCTTAATGGGCGCTCTGCCAAAGGGATTGCCTATCTTTTATCCATTGCTCCTAAAACAGTAGAAGCTCATACTTACAATGTGATGAAGAAGTTAGATTGTCCTTCACGGGAAAGCCTTATCTCCCTCGTCGAAAG